>JBCCHN010000061.1:0-28722 GCA_039028695.1 Pseudomonadota bacterium | reverse complement strand
TGTGCAACCAACCCTGCGCGCCTTGAGCCGGGCCAAGGGTCCTCAGATTGTGCGTTACAACGCCGCCAGCGAGAACGTACCCGCCCGGACGCGCAGCTTTTTGTTCGGTCATCGCAACAGTCCGACGGATCGCGCCCCAGCCCTTGCGGATTCGACGATACATCTATTGGCCATAGAGGCCCCAGAAGGTTTATCGCCGGCGTTACAGCAACGCCTTGCCGAGGCCCTTAAGTCCGGAAGTTTTCGGGCGCCTGGCACAAAAAGAACCATTTTCTTGGGGCCGCGGATCGTCTTGATAACGAACATGGCCACGCTGCTCTCTTCCCAAACAGCTGACGATCTTACCGCGATTGGCCTGGATCCGGCACTGGCTGAGGTCATGGCTGGCTGGGTCTTGCGCTTGCCGCCAGTGCGTGAGCGGATCGACGACCTGATGCAACTAATCACGCATGCCTCAGAGCAAGACCTTGGACGTTCTTTGGCCAGAGCCGCATTTTCCGCTGCCGCGACAAGTCTTTTGCAGAGTCATCGCTGGCCGGGTAATGACCAAGAACTAACCTCCTTGGTCGGACATCTATGCGGCCACGGTGCGGGACATCCGCTGCAAATAGAAGACATACGGCCCTTGCTGGATAGCGAAACGGTGGCCAGCACCGCTGACCGCTCGGAAAAGGATTGGATTTTGGAAGCTCTGTGGCGCCATGGTTTCAATCGCTCAAAGACCGCCGCCGCGTTAGGTATATCCCGAAAAACGCTCTACAACAAAATTAGAAAATACAACTTATCAGGCTAATCTTTTAGCCCGGTTTGGGTCGAGGCCGGCACAGGACCCCGCTGAGGACAGTTGGCCATTGCCGTTCATAAGCGGCCTCGCTCGGCCCAGACAAGCCAACGATGGGACCTTCCCAACCGGCCCCTTTGGCCGCTTCCGCCACCTGTTGGGCGGCGGCGCCTCGTTGCCGCAGCGAGGGAAACCCTGCCGCGAAGTCGCTGACACGAGGAACCACGAAGAGCGCTGCCGGCTCCAGGGCCAGAGCCTTCGCTGTGCTCGGCCCATCCACTACGGTAATGGCGATCCTGACGCCCAGGTCTTTCAGCGCCGCCAGACGCTCCAGCTCCAATTCTTGGTCCAAACCAACATCGGCAAGCTGATGGAAAAAACCAGGGTCCTGTTGCGCCACGCTTGGCAAATTGGTGACCCAACTCGCGTTCGCCCGATCGAGCACCCCTTTTTCCCGTGCAACGGCGAAAAAGGGGTCCGCCAAAAAAAGCCCGATGATCGACTGGGTAAGGTCCAAGGGACGATCGGAGATGTAGTTGACCAGCTGTCGCGCGCCCGGAAGCGAGGGTAATAAGAGGCCGACTTCCGGGGGCAGGTTTTGGTGCGTAAAGGCGGGCGCCACCGTCAATATCTGTTGCGGCAAGGCCATTGCAAGCGCGGTTTTTTCTGACCGCCAGACGATTTGCCAAGTCAAAAGCTCCATCTTGACTCCACCATGATTCTCATTTTTCGTTCGAGAATTACCCAATTTTACTCAAATTTTATGATTCTCCATATTGCGAAAATTCTCCTATAGAGTCACGCTTTAAGCATAAAAAGGGCGGAAAACATGAAAAAATCGACATTAATGGTGAGAGATTGACGACCGGCTAGCCCAAAGCCGCCGGAGCGGCGAAATGGGCAGCGTCGAGGGAGGCCCATTGGGAGGAGGCAAGGAATGGTGGTGGCTAAGCCGATCAATTGGGTAATCCTGCACTGACGAAGATAGGGCGAGGATAGGGCCTGATAGATGCGACATTTTATCGAACGGCACACCTTTTGGGCGCTGGTGATTGTCCTCGCGGCTGGAATCTTCTTGTGGATGATTTTCGCCGTCTGGCCAGACTGGTTGGTGGCCGCCATGGGCCGTAAGAAAACCTTCGTCAATACCCTGCTGAATGGGGTCACCCTCGGCGGCCTATATTTTTTGGTCGCCAGTGGCTTTACTCTGGTGTTCGGACTTATGCGCAATGTGAACCTGGCGCATGGCTCCATGTATCTGCTCGGGGGCTATATTGGCTACGAGGTGGCCGAGGCCAGCGGCAACTGGTTTTTAGGCCTGGTCGTGGCCTTTTTGGCCATCGCTGCCAGTGGCATTTTGCTGCAGGTTTTGGTCTTCCGCCGCATGCAGGGGGACGATCTGCGGCAAACACTTGTCACCATCGGCATTTCGGTGATCGCCGCGGATCTCATGCTCGCGGTCTGGACCGGCACAACCTACCAATTTTCACCGCCGGACTGGCTGTTTGGCGCCGCTCAGTTACCTATTATTTCCACCATCAAATCGTCCGGTGATGCCGTTTACATCAAGTACCCGGTTTATCGCCTGACGGTTCTCCTTGTGGCGGTAGCGGTTGGCGTAGGGCTATGGCTGTTCCTGAATCGCACCAAGATCGGCATGATGATCCGCGCCGGCGTAAATGATCGGGAGATGCTCGCTGCATCGGGTGTCAACGTACATTTGGTTTTTGCTTTGGTTTTCGCCATCGGCGCCGGCTTGGCCGGCTTTGCCGGTGTCGTAGGGGGCACGGCATTATCCATCGCACCGGGTGAGGACGTACGCTACCTGCTGGCTTCCCTGATCGTGGTCATCGTTGGCGGGCTGGGATCGGTCACGGGGGCGGCAATCGGAGCCTTGCTTATCGGCCTGGCGGAACAATTCGGCCTCGCCTATTTCCCCACCTACGGGGTGGTGCTCACCTTTTTGATTATGGTGACGGTGCTCGCGCTCAGGCCGCAGGGCATCATGGGAGGCCCCAGTGCTTAAGCGCAGCGAAAAAGAGGCTGGCATATGAGTTTGGCCGATTTTTTTTCCGGCCGTGCCGGACTGCGGGATTTCCATCCCGCCGCCGTGCTCGCGGTGGTCTTTTTGCTCGCCTACCCTCTTTTCGCCAGTAACTTTTTCACGTTTCAGATCGGTGCCTATTCTCTCATTTTGGGTACGATTGGGCTTTCATTGATGATGTTGGCGGGCTACGGCGGCATGGTTAGCTTGGCCCAGCTCTCTGTGGCCGGTTTTGCCGGTTACATGGTCGCCATCCTGGGCGACAACTCGGTCGGAGTTATGGGATTGGGCTGGCCCTGGTGGCTGACGGTTGCCACCTCGATCCTAGCAGCGGCCATCTTCAGCGCCTTTATCGGTGCGGTTTCAGTGCGCACCGAGGGTATCTATACAATTATGATCACCCTGGCCATTGCAGTCGCCTTTTTTTACTTTGTGCGCCAAAACTACGTTCTCTTCAATGGCTTTACCGGCTTCGCCGGCGTGGCGCCACCCGAACTCTTTGGCGTTTATTGGCGTGATCCGGCGCCATTCTATTATCTTTGCCTCTTGGTAGCCGGCGGCTTTTTCGCAGCCGTAGTTTACGGCGCGCGCGCTACGTTCGGCCTGGGCTTACAGGCAATCCGAGACAATCCTCGGCGCATGCGTGCCCTGGGCTATAACGTGACCCTGCATCGTATCGCCGCTTATTTTTTCTCCGGCCTCGTTGCCGGGACGGCGGGCGTCTTGTTGGTCTGGTTCAACGGCCGAATCTCTCCAGGCTCGGTCGGCGTCGATGTGGTTATCGATATCCTTGTGATCACCGTGGTTGGGGGCTTGCGGCATCCCATCGGCCCGTTCTTGGGCGCTCTAGTGTTTGTTTTACTGGAAAATTTTGCCATCGATCTGATCGATCGCGAGCGTTTCAATACGGTCATCGGCACGGCTTTTTTGCTCGTGGTGCTGTTTTCACCCGATGGCCTTTTGGGACTTTGGGAACGGATCCGCACGAAGATTCGACCGAAAAAAGAGGTGTGGAATCGCAACAACCGCACCAAGGGAGAAAATCTACCGGCCAACGAGCCGGCGGAATGACCTAATACAAGGATTGAGTGTTTAAAAATGAATCACAAACAAAAGGCATGAGGAGGAAAACATGCATAAACACATAAAATTATCTCTCGCGACGGCGATGGTCGCTCTGTTGACGGGACCGGTATTGGCCCAGGATGGCGACACCATCAAGATGGGCGCTCTAGCCACCCTTGAAGGCGCCTTCACGGTGCTGGGAGAGGATGGCATGCGCGGCGTGAAAATGGCCTTGGAGGAATTCGACTATACCGCCGGCGGTAAGAAGATCGAGCTCATCACCGGCTCTTCCGACGCCTCGCCGGACAGCGCCATCCGCGCAACCCGCAAGCTGGTGGAGCAAGACGGTGTGCCGGTGCTCATTGGGCCTCTGTCCGGCTCCGAGGGCCTGGCCGTCAAGGACTATGCTAAGACCCAACCCAACGTGACCTTCTTGAACGGCACCTCAGCAGCGCAGGACACCACCCTGCGAAACCCGGCGGACAATTTCTTCCGTTTCGGCACCGACGGTGCCCAATGGATGGCCGGCCTGGGCGAATATGTATATAACGATAAGGGCTATAAATCGGTCGCTGTTTTGGCCGAGGATTACTCCTTCCCCTACACACAAGTCTTCGGTTTCCTTGAGCCCTATTGCCGGGCCGGCGGCAAGGCCCCGGTCGATGCCCGTTTCTGGGTGCCCATCGGCAACAAGGACTATTCCTCGGTGATCGCAGCCTTGCCCGATGATGTGGATGCCATCTATGTCGCCCTGGGTGGCGCCGACGCCGTTAATTTCCTGACTCAATATGAGCAGGCGGGTGGCGAACTGCCCCTGGTCGGCGGCTCGATCACAGTGGACCAAACCGTTTTGGGCTCAAAGGGTCGGACCAGGGATTTCGTTATCGGTACGCCCTCGGCAGGACCAATCTCCGATACGTGGGACGACGCCCGTTGGGCCGCCTTTGTGGATGCCTATAAAGCTCAGTTCCCTGATGGTTTCCCGTCGCCCTCACTCTTCGCGCACGGCTATTACATCAATACCAAGGCCGCCCTGCTGGCTCTGGATGCCGTGGATGGCGACCTCTCAGATGGCGGCGTTAAATTTCGAGAAGCCCTCTCGAATTTGGAATTTGAAACCCCCACCGGCATGGTCAGCCTAGATGAGCGGCGGCAAGCGGTGGCCGACATTTTCCTGACCGAGGTCACTGAAGGGCCGGACGGTAATCTTTTGAATAAGACCATCAAGGTGATCCCTCAGGTCTCTCAGACCCTCGGGGTTTCCTATGATGATTTCCTCAAGTACGGCCAGGTTGGTCGGGAAAACCCGTCTTGTTGATAATTCACTGAGGTAAGAGGAAACCCCAGAACCGTGACCAAGACCGCCGCCCTTTCCCAGCTTCAAGAAGCCGGCCGTTTCGCGCTGGAGCTTGAAGCGGTCAGCCGCCATTTCGGCGCGTTGGTGGCGCTGGCCGACATTAATTTGACGGTCCGCGCGGGAGAGCGGCGGGCGGTATTGGGCTCGAACGGCGCGGGTAAGACCACCCTTTTCAACGCGGTCACCGGGGACTTTCCACCCACCACCGGCCGCGTGAGTTTGTTCGGCGAGGACGTGACGGATCTGCCTACCCAAGAGCGGATTCGCCGCGGCCTCCGCCGTACCTATCAGATTTCATTGCTGTTTAACGGCCTTAGTGTCATCGATAACATTTACTTAGCCTGCCGAGGGGTAAATCGGCGTCGTTTTTCCTTGCGCCGCCCAGCCCTCAGTGACGGGGCCATGCTCTCGGCGACCACCCTGATGGAGGCGGTGCACCTGGACAATGTGCGCGACCAACGGGTGGCCGAACTCAGCCACGGCCAGCAGCGCCAGCTGGAGATTGCCCTGGCTTTGGCTGGTGCTCCCCGGCTCATCCTATTCGACGAGCCGGCGGCCGGCCTCTCCCCTAGTGAGCGAGCCACGCTGATCGAGATCCTGCAAGCTCTACCTGAGCACATCGGATTTATCATCATAGAACATGACATGGATGTGGCCCTGAGGGTCGCTGAGTCGGTCACCATGATGCACAACGGCCGGATTTTTAAAGAAGGAACCCCAACTGAGATCGAAAACGATCCAGAAGTACAAGAGCTCTATTTAGGACAGGCTCATGGCTGAGCGGCGGCAAAATCGGACCGCCGCGGCGGTGCTTCAGGTGCGCGACCTTCATGTATACTATGGGCAGTCCCACGCGCTTCAAGGTGTTGACTTGACGCTCGAAAATGGCGTTCACGCCGTGGTCGGACGCAACGGCATGGGCAAGACAACCCTTTGCAATGCCATTATGGGACTGCTGCCGGTACGGCGCGGCGCCATCCGTTTTCACGGCACTGATATCACAGCCATGGCGCCCTATAAGATCGCCGCGCAAGGGATCGCCTATACCCCGCAAGGGCGCCGTCTATGGCCGTCACTTACTGTGGAAGAGCACCTGCGCTTGGGCGAGGTTGCCAATGGCGCCTGGACCATGGAGCGCATTTACGAAACCTTTCCTCGGCTTTTCGAGCGCCGGCGCAATGGGGCGGGTCAGCTTTCTGGTGGCGAGCAGCAGATGCTGGCCATCTCCCGCGCGCTCTTACAAGATCCTCAGCTTCTGGTCCTAGATGAGCCAACCGAAGGCTTAGCACCGGTAATCGTGGATCAAGTGGAGCGCTTGCTGGCCGAACTGGCCGAAAGCCAGGACGTGGCCATTCTCTTGATTGAGCAGAATATTTCCGTTGCCACCGCGATTGCCGAGGACGTGGCCATCATGGTCAACGGGCGCATCAACCGGGTGCTGCCTGCCGCTCAGTTAGCGGCTGATCGAGCTCTTCAGGAGCGGCTGCTGGGCGTTGGCCGTCATTCTCACGAAGACGCCGCTCTCGCCGAACCGGCCGCGCAAGAGACGTCCTTAACGCCCCCGCCAGAGACACCGGTCGAGACCGCCAAACCGAATCCTCTTGCCGGGGATGAACGGGAAGAAGCTGGGGAGCCGCTGCCTATGGCGGCACCCGCTAACCTGGTCTATGTGCCGCCGACCCGTTGGTCTGACGCGGCCTGGCAGGAGGGCGTCCGGCCCGCGGCGGACCCATTACCCGACGACTTTGCGACGACACTGCAACGACCTTTTGATGTCAAACCAACACCATTGTTTGACACGCCGACGACCTCGACGGGAGCCGCCTTGGACCAGCACGTCTATCTGGCTGGCACCTTCGATACTAAGGGCATGGAGCTCAACTTCATCCGTGACCGCTTGCTGGATCACGGCCTTAGGGTGCGCTGCGTTGATCTTTCCACTTCAGGCAAGCCGTCGTCCGTCGAAGTGCCACCCCATGTCGTGGCAGCTTATTATCGAGGGGGCCCCTCCAGAGTCCTTACAGGCGATCGGGGCGACTCGGTACGGGCAATGGCAGATGCCTTCGAGACCTGGCTCGGGCACCAAAGAGATGTGGGCGGACTTATCTCAGCTGGCGGCTCGGGCGGAACAGCCTTGGTGACCCCGGCCATGCGCCGCCTTCCTGTCGGTGTCCCCAAAATAATGATCTCCACCGTGGCCTCCGGCGAGGTGGGGCAATACGTCGGGCCGTCGGATATTATGATGATGTACTCGGTCACAGACGTCCAAGGCCTTAATCAGATATCCAAGCGTATTCTTGCAAACGGTGCGAACGCCATGGCGGGCATGGTCAAGGAAGTGGCGCAACGGCAGCGGGGAGTACAAAACCAGCCCGACAAGCCAAGCCTGGGCCTCACCATGTTCGGCGTCACCACGACCGCTGTTCAGCAGATCACCGAAGCCCTTGAGGATCGTTATGAATGCATGGTGTTTCATGCCACCGGTACGGGTGGGCGCTCCATGGAAAAGCTCGCTGACAGTGGGCTCTTGAGTGCAGTTGTGGATCTTACGACCACCGAGATTTGTGACATGATGATGGGAGGTGTGTTCGCGGCTGACGAGGACCGGTTCGGCGCCTTCATCCGCACGCAAATTCCCTACGTGGGCTCCGTCGGAGCGGTCGACATGGTGAACTTCGGTCCGCGCGACACGGTCCCGGCGCAATACAAGAGCCGGACCTTCGTTGAGCACAATCCTCAGGTCACCTTGATGCGCACCACGCCAGAAGAGAACGCGAAAATGGGCAAATGGATCGCCGGGCGCCTCAACCTGATGCGCGGGCCGGTGCGTTTTCTTTTGCCCGAAGGCGGCGTCTCGGCCCTGGACAAGCCAGGTCAAGCCTTCCACGATCCGGCGGCGGACCAAGCGCTCTTTGATGCCATAACGCAAGACTTTATAGAGGCCAGCAACCGACGCTTGCTGCGTGTACCCCATCACATCAATGACCCGGCCTTCACCGCCGCGACCGTCACGGCCCTTTCCGATATCGATCCCATTTTAAGGACCCGAAATTATGCCACGCTTTAACCGTCAAGACATGATTGCCAAATTCCAAGATATGAAGCGGCGCGGCGAGCCAATCATCGGAGGTGGTGCGGGTACTGGCCTTTCGGCCAAGTGCGAGGAAGCGGGTGGCATCGACTTAATCGTCATCTATAACTCGGGCCGCTATCGCATGGCGGGGCGCGGCTCCCTCTCTGGACTGATGGCCTACGGCAATGCCAATGAGGTGGTCATGGAAATGGCTCATGAGGTATTGCCCGTGGTGGAGCACACCCCGGTTTTAGCTGGCGTAAACGGCACAGACCCCTTCTGCCTTTTTGACCATTACCTGGACCAGCTGAAAGCGGTGGGCTTTGCCGGCGTACAAAACTTCCCCACCGTGGGGCTGATCGACGGGACTTTCCGCGCCAACCTGGAAGAAACGGGCATGTCCTATGGATTGGAAGTGGACATGATCGCCCTGGCTCATGACAAGGACCTTCTAACCACCCCCTATGTGTTCAACGAGGAAGACGCTGCAGCCATGGCCAAGGCGGGAGCGGACATCGTGGTTTGCCATATGGGTCTCACCACCGGCGGGTCAATCGGCGCAGAGACGGCGCTCAAGCTGGCAGATTGTCCGGCCATTGTGGATGCCTGGGCCGAGGCGGCGCTCCGGGTTAACCCCGAGATCATCGTGCTCGTGCACGGCGGCCCCGTGGCCATGCCCGAGGACGCCCAATATTTGCTGGCCCACGCTGAAACATGCCACGGCTTTTATGGCGCTTCCTCAATGGAGCGCCTGCCGACAGAAACCGCGCTGACCGCGCAAACCAAGGCCTTTAAAGCCTTGAAAATCAGCTAGACGAGAGACGGTCTAAGGGAGTTTTAATCATGACGAGCAGCCTGATTGGATCAATCATCCTGTGGCTCATTGTAGCGGTGATTGCAATTGCCGTGGTGGTCTATCTGCTCAACTGGCTTTACCACCGCTCCACCAAGGAGGTGGCTTTTGTGCGCACGGGCCTGGGCGGGGAGACGGTGGTTATCAATGGCGGAGCCTTGGTTCTACCCATTGTGCATGAGGTGACAGCGGTCAATCTGAACGTGGTTCGCATCCCCGTTGCGCGAACACGAGAAGACGCGGTGATTACCCTCGACCGAATGCGGGTGGATATCGATGCGGAATTTTATGTCCGGGTGATTCAGGAAAAATCCGCGGTGTCAGCCGCCGCCTCGACGCTGGGACGGCGTACGACCGACCCTGTGCAATTAGCTGATCTACTATCCAGCAAATTCGTCAGCGCCCTTCGCGCTGTAGCAGCAGAGATGAATTTGGACGAAATGTTGGAGCGCCATGGCGATTACGTGGCCCGGGTCGAGGAACGGGCCGGCGAAACTTTGAAGCAAAACGGATTGGAATTGGAAACCGTCGCCATCACGGATTTAGATCAGACCAATTTGGAGTATTTTAACCCCGCCAACCGCTTCGACGCAGAGGGTCTTACCAAGTTGATCGAGACCATCGAAGACCGGCGCAAACTGCGCAATGATATCGAACAGGCCTCCATGGTCGCGATCCGCAGCCGCAACCTGGAGGCAGAGCGGGAAACTTTGAAGCTGGAACAGGAAAGCGAAAGCGCCCGCCTGTCTCAGTCCCGGGATATCGAGGCCATGCGCGCTCAGCAGCAAGCCGAAATCGAGCGCACCCGCGCCTCCCAAGAATCCGAGGCGGCCCAGTCACGCATCGCAAGCGAGCAGGAAACCCGGCAGCGGGAAATCGCTCAACAGTTGGCCCTGCAGGCGGCCGAGATCGCGGCCCAGCAAGAGGTCGAGCAGGCCCGTATCGCCCAGGAACAGGAGTTGGAAAAAACCCGCATCGAGCGCCAGCGTTTGATCAGCGAGCAACAAATCAAACAGCGTCATCAAACCGAAACCGCGGAGATTGTCGCTAATGAAGACATTGAGCGGGCCCGTGTCGTCTCGGAGCGCCAGCTTAAAGAAGCTCGTATCGTGGCCGAAGAGGAAACCGAAAATCGGGACATTTCCCGGAACCAGCAGATTGATATGGCGCGTATCGCGGCGCAAAAATCAGTAGAGAGCGCGCGAATCTCTCAAGAGCAAACCTTGGACAAGGCCCGAATTGAACGGGACCGTCTGTTGCGGTCCCAACAGATCGCATTGCGTCAATCTGTGGAAGAAACCGAGATCTCGGCAAACGAGGAAATCGAGCGGGCCCGCATCGCCTCGGACCGCGGGCTGGATGAGGCGCGCATCCTAAAGGAACGAGATCTGCGGCGGATGGAATTGGAGCGTTCCCTCGCCCTAGAACTGGTGGAAATTGCCGGACAGATCGATGTGCTGCAAAAACAATCGGAAGCCGCCGAGGCACAGGCCGCCACCGACGGAATTCGGGCCATCGCCGCGGCCGCCGAAGAAAGCATCGCCACTGCCCGAGAATCGGCAGTGGCCGAGCGCATCGCCGCGGTGGACCGCCTGCTAGCGGACAAGGATGCCGACACGGCCCGCATTGCCGCTGAGACCAACCGCATCACCGCTGCTGTTGCGGCCGAGGCCCAGCGTCTGCGCAACGAAGCGGACAACATCTTGAGCGATACGGCCCGGTCCGGTGCCCTGCGCGGCAAGCTGATCGACCGTTTGGAGGGCATCGTTCGTGAAAGCGTCAAACCCATGGAGAATATTGATGGCATCAAGATTCTCCATGTGGATGGACTAACCGGAGGCACGGGTGGTGGTTCTCGCTCACCCACGGACGAGGTCATTGAATCCGCCCTGCGCTACCGTGCCCAGGCTCCATTAATCGACGAAATGATGAAGGAAATCGGTGTTGAGAATCCGGGCGTGACGCGCATGGGCGATATCTTCCGCTCGGCCAAGGACGCCATGAGCATTGCTAAAGAAGCACATAAACCCAAGCAGGATGACTGATTGTGGTAGAGGTCTACAGATCGTCTGTCTTGGACGCCCCGGCCGATCAGGTATGGGGCGTGATAAGAGACTTCAATGGCCTGCCCGCCTGGCATCCCATGATCGACAGCAGTCGCATTGAAGGGGCGGTTGCGGCGGATCAGGTTGGCTGCGTTCGCGCGTTCCGTCTCACCGATGGTGGATACATTCGTGAACGGCTGCTGGCTCTATCGGATTACGATTACAGTTTCACCTATGCCATCTTGGAGAGCCCCATGGGGGTCGAGAATTACGTGGCCACGTTAAAACTGACGCCCATCACAGAGGGCAATCGTACCTTCGCCGAGTGGTCCGCGGATTTCGACTGCGCCCCTGAACGCGCAGATGAGTTGACCCTCCTTATCGGAGATAGCGTGTTTCAGGGAGGCTTTGCCGCCCTGCAGGGCCGCTTTGCGACGTAACATGGTTCGAGTCAGCCGCAGCACAGTAATCGATGCGCCCATTGAGGCGGTCTGGTCTGTTCTTCGGGATTTCAACGACCACGACCGTTGGCATCCGGCTGTGGCCCGCAGCCGCATTGACGACGGCAAAAAGCCCGACCAAATAGGGTCGGTACGCAACTTTGTCCTAGCAAGCGGCGAGCGTATCCGCGAGCAGCTTTTATCCTTGTCGGACAAAAACCATGCCTTTCGCTATACCATCGTGGAAAGCGATATACCCCTTATGGACTATGTGGCGGAGGTATCCCTAAAGCCTGTGACCGATGGGCAACGGACCTTTTGGTCCTGGAAATCCAGCTTCCGAACGCCACTAGGTCAAGAAGAGGAGCTGGCCAATCTGGTTGCCGAAGGGGTTTATGAAGCGGGCTTCGCCGCCGTCCGGGCCGAAGTCGAAGGGGCACTCAAAACGGGCAAGGCCTTCGCGCAAGGGACCATCGCGGCAGATACAGTGGTGGGAGGAACCATAACGGGAGAAACCATGACGGGCACCGCCATGGTCATTGACCGCTACGGTGGGCCGGAAGAACTCCACCAAACCACCGTATCCGTACCCCCGCCGGAGCGCGGCCAGGTTCGCCTGCGCCAGCAAGCCATTGGGGTCAATTTTGTCGACGTCTATTGCCGCAGCGGCTTGTTCAACTTGCTGACGCCGCCCGGAGCACCGGGCATGGAGGCGGCCGGGGTCGTGATTGAGGTAGGGCCAGGTGTGACTCATTTGAAGCCTGGACAACGTGTGGCCTATGCTTGCCCGCCGGTCGGAGCCTACACGGATCTGCGCACCATGGATGCCAATTTGCTCGTCGCCTTGCCGGATGACGTAGACTTGGAAACAGCGGCCGCGTGCCTGTTGAAGGGCATGACGGCGGAATTCCTATTGCATCGGGTCCATGCGGTGAAACGGGGCGAGACAATTCTGGTCTATGCGCCGGCCGGCGGCGTCGGCCGCTTGTTGTGCCAATGGGGTCGGCATATGGGCGCTACGGTAATCGGCGCCACCTCCAGTGAAGAGAAGGCTCGAGTGGCCCGAGCCGCCGGTGCTCAACACGTGATCCTGCCCGGGCCAAAGAACCTTGGGGAACAGGTCATGGACCTGACCCGGGGCCGTGGTGCCGATGTAATCTTCGATGCGGTGGGAAACGATAGTTTCCAGTACTCTATTGCCGCGCTCGCGACCTGTGGTCATCTGGTATCTTTTGGCCAGGCCTCAGGCGATATCGGCGCGAGGGATATTAGCAGCTTGGCGGCTAAGTCCATCACACTGTCGAGGCCTAACTTTGCCCATTACACCGATACACCCGAGAAGGTGCAAAACATCACTTTGCATCTGTTTGAAGCCATTCGCCATCGCGTCATCACGATCGATATTACCCAACGCTACGACCTTAAGGACGCGGCAGAAGCGCATCGGGCCTTGCAAGACCGTGAGACCACGGGGTCGATCATCCTGCGCGCCAGCGATGCCTAAAGCGGACATATATTAAAGGGGACATTATGAAGATTGCGCATTTCGATTGGAAAAACGGGAGGCACCTGGGGCGGGTAAACGAAGCTGAAAATGTGGTCGAGCGAATCGATAGACCGCAGGACCCGATTTCGGACAGCGGTGTCTTGGCCTTGATCGAAAGGCCCCTGCCATCGGTTAAGGAACAGATTGCCCTCACAGACGTCACCTTACTGGCACCAATTCCTCGGCCAAGGCGCAACATTTTTTGCGTCGGGAAAAACTACCACGCCCACGCCGAGGAGTTCGCCTCTTCCGGTTTTGATAGCTCGGCGGCGGCGGGCGCGGTGCCGAAACACCCCATCGTGTTTTCCAAGGTGCCCGAAAGTGTTATCGGCCCGGGCGAAAAAATTTATATCGATCCAGCCGTGTCTACCGCGGTTGACTACGAGGTAGAATTGGCAGTCATAATTGGTAAGGCCGGGCGTAACATCTCAAAATCAGCCGCGCTGGATCACGTCTGGGGCTATAGCATCGTCAATGACGTGACCGCGCGGGACCTGCAGGGACAGCACAGTCAGTGGCTCATTGGCAAGTCTCAGGACAGCTTTTGCCCCATGGGGCCCTGGGCAGTTACGGCAGACGAGGTGGATCTGGCCGATACGCCCGTGCGCTGCTGGGTAAACGGAGACCTGCGTCAGGATTCAAATACGGGCCTTCTAATCTTTGATGTCCCGACAATTATCGCCGCGATTTCTAACGGCATTACGCTCCTGCCCGGTGATATTATCGCCACGGGAACCCCGGCGGGTGTGGGTATCGGCTTTGACCCGCCCAAGTATTTGCAAGCCGGGGATGAGGTGCGCATGGAGGTTGGCGGCATTGGAGTCTTGCAAAATATGGTCGGGTCGGTTTGAGCCATGACAGATCTTCGTCTGGGCAGCGCGGTGATGGAACGGTCAGGCAATGGCCCGGCGGTTATGATGGTGCACGGCCTGGGTGGCACGTCCAATTCTTTCCAAACTTTGCTTGATGTCCTGGGGGATTACGAAGTCTTGCGTCTCGATTTGCCTGGAGCCGGGCGCTCTGCCTTGCGGCCGGGTCAGTCAGGTATAGACGGCATGGTCGCATTTTGCCGTGAGGCACTGCGTACCGCGGGCCTGGAGAGGGCCCATTTTGTCGGCCATTCCATGGGCACCTTGGTGTGCCAACACCTGGCCGCACGGGATCCCGCCGCGGTGGCCAGTTTGACTCTTTTTGGTCCCATGCTGGTGCCGCCGCCCGCTGCCCGCAAGGCCCTCAAGGAGCGCGCTGAAACGGCCTCTCGGGACGGGATGGCCGGGATTGCGGATGCCATCTGCCAGGGCAGTGTTGGCGAAGCAGCGCGGCGAGCCAATCCTGTAGCTGGGGCTTTCGTGCGGGAAAGCGTGCTGCGCCAGGATCCCAGGGGCTATGCGGCACACTGCATGGCGCTCAGTGAGTCCGTAGCGGCGGATCACAGCGCCATTACCTGCCCCACCCTTTTGGTGGCCGGCGAGGCCGATCCGGTGACGCCCGTGGCTATGGCACAAAAACTCGGCGAGAAGATCAAAGGAGCCACAGTCGAGGTGCTGCCCAGCGTCGCCCATTGGATGATGGTGGAGGCGCCAGATAAATCCGCCGCATTGCTGTCTGAGCATTTGAAAAAATTTGCTTGGTCGTGAACTCAAAGATGCGCGCCCTTGCTGTCGCGCCAAGAAGGAGGAAGGTCACCATGGCAGAAAACATCTATAGTGGGTGGGGCGAAAATCGCTCGACCAACGGCAATCAGGGCGACTTGGTGTTCACCAATGTGCGTATTTTCGATGGCAGCGGTGCCGCCCCCTTCTTCGGTGAGGCCACGATCAGGGGCAACCGTATCCAGGCGATCGCCCGCGCCGGCGGTGGCATGGGCGGACGGGGCCTTGGCGCTACTAGCCTTGGATCGGGGAACTGGAACGGTAACGGCAGTCAGCGCATTGACGGCCGCGGCATGACCTTGATGCCGGGCTTGATCGACGCCCATTTGCACCTGAGCTGGAACAACGCCCCTGGCGTGGACCCCATCGTGATGATGCCGGTTGAGGAGCACATGCTTAACTGCGTTTATACCGCGAAGATATTGATCGATTCGGGCTTTACCGCAGGCTACGGCGCGGCGGCGGCAAAGCCGCGTTTGGATGTTGTGATTAAGCGGGCTATCGAGTCCGGCAAGGTGCCGGGGCCACGCTATACGGCGGCGGGCCCTGAACTTACAGCCGTGGGCGGTTTGGGTGATGCCAGCTTGCCTCACATCCCCCACGAGGGGCTGAACCTGGGCATCGTGGTTTCGGGCGCGGAGGATATGCGCCTAAAAACACGCCAACTGATGAAAATCGGGGTGGACACAATCAAAATCAACCTGTCGGGAGAAGAAATTGCCGGCATGGGCGCAGAGGAAAACCAATTCACCGATGAGGAAGTGGCGGCCTGTGTCTCCGAGGCAAAAGGCCGGGGCCGGCGTATGGCGGCCCATGCCCGCTCCAAGAATTCCATTCAGCGCTGCGTCAAGTTTGGCATCGAGAACATCTATCATGCCTCCTACAGCGATGAGGAAACGTTGGACCTCTTGGAAGCCAACAAGGACAAGCATTTTGTGGCCCCAGGGTTGGCCTGGCTGATCAACACAGCGCGCAACGCGGGCGACTATGGCATCAAACCCGGCAGCCCGCTAACCATTGCTTATGAACGGGAGCTGGAGCACGCCCTTGATACCATGCAGAAGATGCACAAGCGCGGCATTCGTGTGCTCATTGGCGGCGATTACGGCTTTGCATGGACGCCCCACGGCACGAATGCCAAGGACCTTGAGTACTTTGTGGATTTGTTGGGCCTCAGCCCCATAGAGGCTCTGCTGGCCGGCACCAAATACGGCGGCGAGATCATGGGGATGGGCCAAGAGCTGGGTCAGATCAAGGAAGGTTATTTAGCCGACCTTCTGCTGGTTGACGGCGATCCCACCACGGACGTGCGCATTCTCCAAGATAGCGAGCGCATTGTCGCCATCATGAAGGACGGTAAGTTTCACAAGGCGCCGGATCCAACCACAGCCATGATGCGGTACAGTGCCTAAAAGTTTTTAGGAGTTCGGGCGCAGAGTTGAGACGTAGTTTCCAATTGCAAGCCTAAAACCTTGTGAGGAAGGACGATCCTCTCACCTAATGTCCAAGTAGGGTCTTTGTGTGCCGTACTGGTAACCGATTGTCTGCGTCCGAAGTTGGTCACAAAGTAGTCGAAAATGAACGTCACGTGCTCGAACCTCTGCCATTGAGGCCAAAGCGATCTTTGCGGTTGCCGGCCATTGGTGGCCGAAAATAGCTATACCATGCCATGAGTTTGGCCAAATGCGGCTCAGGTGCGTCGGTAATGTGAGGCAGTTGTTTGTCTTTTGCTCGCCGAGTTTCATAGCGCCCTGCCATAGCTTCGGCTTTAGCAATCAAGAAGGCTGTTTACGAGCATCATACCAATTCTTTCCCGAGGCAGCCGGAACCTATCGGGATCCGAGCGGTGACGCTGATCAACTTAGGCCGGAAAAGATGACAGGCAGTAAATCTCGCTAAAAGAGCCGGAAGAAATCAGCTTTTGTGCAATTTGGACATTCAGGCCATTTCCGTCGATCCTTGATGGGCGTATCTTTGACTAGTGGCTATTTTGACCATCAAGCGAGAGCATTGGCGATGAGATCTCGAAAGGGCGATGCATGAGAGAGCACAGTCCAATACGCGACCTGGAAACGATTTGGATCACTATGCCGGACAAACGACGGCTCGCCGGTCGTATTTGGATGCCTGCCAATGCTGAAGACGAGCCCGTACCGGCGATCTTCGAATTTATTCCCTATCGTTTGCGTGACCGAACACGACTGCGGGATGAATCTATGCATCCGAGATTCGCAGCCAGGGGTTATGCTTCGGTGCGCGTTGATATTGGTGGCTCCGGCGACAGCGACGGGCTGCTGGAGGACGAATACCTGCAACAGGAACTGCAAGACGCTTGTGACATCATTGCCTGGATCGCGGATCAACCATGGTGTTCTGGCTTGGTAGGCATGATGGGCAAGTCCTGGGGGGCCTATAATTCTTTCCAGGTCGCCGCCCTTCAGCCACCGGCTTTGAAAGCGATCATCCCCGTGATGGGCACTGATGATCGCTGGGCGGAGTGCATTCACTTCAATGGTGCTGCCCTGCTGAACGACAATTTCTGGTGGGGTTCGATAATGCATTTATATAATGCTTTGCCGCCAGACCCGGAAGTTGTCGGAGAAAACAAGTGGAAAGAGCTATGGCAGGATCGTCTTGAGGGCGCGGAGTTTTGGCCGGAAAGGTGGCTGCGCCACCAAACCCGAGATGCTTTCTGGAGACATGGGTCTATCTGCGAGGATTACAGCAAGATAAAAGTCCCCGTTTATTTCATGGGGGGTTGGGCGGACCTTTACCGTGACACCCCCTTTAGAATCGCTGAACACCTAAAAGGGCCATGTAAGGTCCTGATGGGTCCATGGGCGCATCTTTATCCTCACGAAGGAGTGCCCGGCCCTGCGGTGGATTTCATCGACGAGGCGACAAGGTGGTGGGATTTTTGGCTTAAAGGACTCGATACTGGAATCATGGATGAGCCCCGCCTGAGGTTTTGGTTGCAGGACTGGTCGGAACCGGCGAGTTGGTATGCGGAACGGCCCGGGAGATGGGTCGAGGAATCGACCTGGCCGACACCGAAGGTTTCAAGCCGCAGGTTTTGGTTGAATGAGGAGGTGCTCGCAGATGAGCCTGCCAAATCCGCCGACGCGTTGTCGGTCTGTTCCCCGCAGGATCAAGGAAAAGCCGCTGGAGACTTCGTGTCCTTTGCCTGTCATGGCGATCAACCCATTGATCAACGCCTGGACGAGGGTGGGGCGTTGACCTTTCGCAGTGCAGCCTTTGACCACCGTGTTGATATTCTCGGTCAGCCGAGCATCGATCTCGTGGTCTCCGCAGATCAGGACCAAGCCCTTGTCGCGGCCGTCCTTGTCGACGAGGCACCGTCAGGAGGTCAATGCGTCATAACGCGAGGGTTTTTCAACTTGAGCCATCGAAATGGATCGGAAAAGGTAACGCCCGTTAATCCGGGTCAGGAGATGGCGGTTAGGCTGCAGTTTCATGGCATAGGATGGCATCTGGCACCCGGCCATCGCTTGGTCCTTCATCTCTCCTCGACCTATTGGCCAATCCTTTTTCCGTCGCCAAAACCGGTGACCTTGACACTGCGGCCAGGAACTTCCCAGATAAGTGTCCCCGTGAGAGACCGGTCAGCCGTCGACCCCGTACCGCGCACCCTCGCATCGCCGCCGCCGTCTCCTCCCAGGCCGATCACGGCGCTACGCGACGGCAGTGTGGAACGGGACGTCACCATAGATTTGATAGAGGGGACAGTTATCCATCGACAGCATCTGGATGGAGGCCGATATGGTGCTCCGGGCCGTGTTCGATTAGACGACATCGATACGGAAGTCAGTTACGTCATGGATAGGATCTATTCTATCCAACCTGACGACCCTCTGTCGGCGGTGCTCACAATGAAACAGGTCCACGAGATATCGCGGCAAGAGTCTTGGCAAGCGACCGTGATTTCCAACGCGCAAATGACTGCAACAGAAGATGACTTTGTCCTAGAGGCGTCGCTAGAATGCCGCGACGGGAGCGAGGTGTTTTTCGAGCGTCAATGGTCGAGCCGCATCCCAAGAAATGGGATGTAGTTTGGCTGCTCTTTTAGCCGACACCGGCACTCCTTCGATGAGGCAGCAGTCTTCTCAGGCACTTGTTGTTCTCAAATAGCGAATTTCGCCACATACCACGGTTTCTTGGACAGTTATGTCTTTAATCGCTGAAGGATTCTGGACCGGACTGGCAGACAGGATTGCGAAATCGGCGCGCTTGCCGGTCTCGATACTGCCTCTGTCATGCTCCTGAAACACCTGCCAAGCCGCATCGATCGTGTGGGCGCGCAGGGCCTCCAGGGGGGTGAGCGCTTGCTGTTTGCCAATTTCTGACCCCGTCACTGAAAGGCGATTGACCGCGCACCACATCAGGTGCAAGGGTAAGGTAGGCGTGACTTGTGCGTCGTTATGGATGGTAAAGCGAATGTTGCGGTCTGCCGCCCATCGGGCAGGGCACATGTTTTGAACCCGCTCTGGGCCCAATGTGGTGTCGCGATGATAGTCACCCCAATAGTAAATGTGCGCCGGAAAAAAACTCGCCGTCACTCCCAATGCGGCCATGCGGTCCAGTTGATCCTCTCTTAGTGTTTGGGCATGGATAAGGGTGTGGCGATGATCTTCTCGAGGGTCCCGTTCCTGGACCGTTTCGATGGCATCGAGCACTAGATCCGCTGTGGCATCGCCGTTGGCGTGAATGTGGCATTGAAAGCCCAGGCCGTGGAGCTTGCCGATACGTTTTGCCATTTGCTCAGGTGTCACGGCGAGCTCGCATCGATAGCCAACTTCGCCGTTTAGAGGCTTGTGATAAGGTTGTGTCATGCATGCGGTTTGCATATGAAAGGAACCATCGCCAAACAGCTTGCGTGGCCCCAGGATAATGCCGCTGCCCGGCGGTGGCAGGGGAACGTCTAACTCTTGGCGGCTTACCTTGGGCTCAAGAAATCCCGCTGGCAGCACCATCACATCGATTTCAGGCGCATCTTCAGTAGCAATTCGGCCAAAGTAGCCAAGCAAGCTTTTTGTCGCCCAAGCGTTTTGAGCCAAGGTCACTCCCTGAGCAAGGTACTCCTCGGCTGCTGCCTTAAAAGCTGAGCGGAATTTATCGTAAGTGATTTGGAACTCGGAGTCCCCGAGGTTTCCCATGGCCGCCATACCATCCAGCAGGCCGTCGAGGTCTCCAGTCGAAGGGTCGCGACCAAAATGCCCACCTTTTGGCGTCGCTGTGTCCCGGTCGATTCCGCGAAATGCCAGTGCCAAGCTGTTCGCAACGCCTGCATGACCCGAGATGTGGACCACCCAAATCGGATGCTCGGATGAGATTTTGTCCAGCTCTTGCCGCGTGGGGAAACGCTTTTCGGCAAGCCCACTCGGCTCAAACATGGAGCCGATCACCCACTTTCCCGGTTCTGTGTTGGCGGCCTTTTGGCGGAGACGATCGAAGACATCGGACAGGCAACGACACTCGCCAATCGGGGGGGTGGAGAGGTCGGCTCGATGAAGTTTGAGAAATCCGGAATCGGGAAAATGTCCGTGAGGATCAATAAAACCTGGGATCATGGTGCGGCCGCACAGGTCCCGGCGAGAGGCCTTTGCCGAGGCCACAGCTTCGATCTCGCGCAGGCTGCCCACTTTCGCGATACGGCCATCCTCGACCAGCACCGCTTCGGCACGCGCATTCGTCTCGTCAAGAGTTAAAATTTCACCGCCATGATAGAGTTGCTGGCGCATCGCGGTAGCGGTTCAGCTTTTTTAGCCCTTCTGAATCTGTTGCATTTTGCTCTGGCAAAATCCCGCAATGCAAGGTGAAAGATGTGAACTGGGTCGTCGATAGATTTTCCGCGAGCCCCTACTTCCCCTTGCCTTTTAAGGGCTGTAGCATACTCCCGTTATGACCTATGGCACGATAGTCTCGAAAAACCCTTTATTGAGGCCAATGTGAACAGCGACCTTTCTAATTCTCAAAAGGTTCTCGAAATCGAGACCGAGTGGATAACCCTTTCCGATGGCTGCCGCCTGGCTGCTCGCTTGTGGATCCCGGAGAATGCGGAAAAAAACCCGGTTCCCGCAATCCTGGAAATCTTGCCTTATCGGCGCCGGGATTACACCCGGCTACGGGGCGACCAATTACAGGCCTATCTGGCGGATCACGGCTATGCCTGCGCCCGTGTGGATCTGCGGGGGTCGGGAGATTCAGAAAGATTTTTGGAGGGAGAATATCTTCAGCAGGAGCTGGATGATGCTTGCGAAGTAATTGCTTGGCTTGCGGCACAGCCCTGGTGCAGTGGTGCTGTTGGTATGACGGGAATATCCTGGGGGGGATTTAACTCCCTGCAGGTTGCCGCCCTGCAGCCGCCAGCGCTCAAGGCCATCATTACTGCCTGTTCTACCGATGATCGCTATGCCGATGATGTGCACTACATGGGCGGCTGCTTAATCAGCGAGAACCTGGAGTGGGCCTCGACTATGTTCGGCTTCAATTCCCGGCCGCCGGACCCGGAGGTGGTGGGGGAGGGCTGGCGCGAAACCTGGATTCAGCGGCTTGAGAAACACGAGCCGTGGATTTTCCCATGGCTCACCCATCAGCTGCGGGACGATTTCTGGAAGCACGGCTCGGTCTGTGAAGATTTTTCCAAGATCACCTGCGCCGTTTTTGCCGTCGGCGGTTGGGCCGACGGCTATTCCAACGCCATCCCTCGGCTTCTGGCCGGGCTTTCCGCGCCGCGTAAGGGGCTGATCGGGCCTTGGACCCACAACTGGCCGAACCTGGCCTTGCCCGGCCCCGCTATCGGGTACTTGCAAGAAGCCTTGCGCTGGTGGGATCACTGGCTGAAGGGTAAACCCAACGGAGTTATGGAAGAGCCTATGCTGCGGGTTTGGATGCAGGATTCTCTACCTCCGGCGCCTCAATACGATCACCGGCCGGGCCGCTGGGTGTCGGAGGAGAGCTGGCCCTCAGACCGGATTACACCCACTTCCTGGCACCTTAATGCCGATGGGTTGGGCGAAGAAGCGGGAGCCGAAACCGCGATATCCCAGCGTTCGCCGCAGGGCTTAGGACTGACCGGCGGTGAGTGGTGCCCCTATGGCCTGGAGGCGGAAATGCCCGTCGACCAGCGGGCAGAAGATGGACAATCGATCTCATTTGACTCTGCCCCGCTGGTTGAACCCTTGGAAATACTCGGAGCGCCAGAGATCACATTGTCTGTGGCGGTCGACCGGCCCACGGCATTTCTATGTGTCAGGCTCAATGACGTGGCCCCGGATGGCAGCGCCGCCCAGATCACCTATGGTCTGCTCAATTTGACTCATGATGAAAAGCACGAAAAGGTCTCTCCCATCCAGCCGGGCGAACGGCTTAGAGTGATGGTTCGTCTGAACGATATTGCTCAGCAGCTACCAAGTGGCCACCGCCTGCGGGTGGCGGTTTCCACAAGCTATTGGCCGCGGGTTTGGCCCTCACCGGAGCCCGTGACCTTAACGGTCTTTACCGGTGACAGTTCTCTCTCTTTGCCAATCCGGCCACCGCGACAGGAGGATGGAAACCTGTCTGAATTTGACCTGCCCGCCGCCGCCAAGCCCTCACCTCATCGTTTTGATCGCCCGCCGGGCCGGTCCCGAAAAATCGAGCACGACATAGCCAGCCAGACTGTCACCTTGACCGGGATCAAGGACCGGGGATTGGTTTACTTAGAGGAGATTGATCTGTCGATTTCCGCCCGAGCCGAGGATCGTTTTACCTTGGTCGGAGATGACCCCCTCTCGGCCCGCCATGAAAACACCTATGAAATATCCATGGCCCGTAAGGCCTGGCAGATCCGCACCATCGGTCGCACTGTCATGACAGCCACCGCGAAGGACTATCATCTCTCAGCTAGCATGGAGGCCTTTGAGGGCCCTGCCCGGGTTTTTGTAAAGACCTGGAACCGAAAAATTCCACGGGACGGCACCTGAGGAGGCCTCAAACTCCGTTGCGATCGATAGCCTCCAGCCAACTGCGGGAAAAAACGGGCCTGCAGTCCTCGTAGGCCTCCAAGCGGGCCTGCAAATGGAATTTTTCTCCGTCACAAGTCATAAGCTGGCTTGTCACAATGCGAATCTGAGGACCTCCATCTCGGCCATATTCTTCGGTATTCTCAAAAAGGATTTCCGCTGTGGTAGGATCCTCGGGCAAAATCGAGTAGCGCCGCTTGGTCGAGCCACCGAAGCACCAGCCGTGGGAGTCGATGCGCGTCTTGCCCGCATCCTCCACATGAAAAAAAGTCAGCCGGCCGCTGGCCGCATCCTCTTCCAGCCGGACCACCGTGGGCTCGGGCAGACGCAGGGGAGTGCGGGCCTGAAGCCTTGCCGTATGGGGCGGGTCAAGCGGGCGCAATTGTGCATCTTCCGGGCACTCGCTACGACGGGGCAAGGAGAGGGAAGACTTTCCGGTCAATAGTGACAAGGTCACGGGCCGTGGCGACGGCCAGACCACCGGCCAGAGAGCCGTGGACAAAGCAACCCGGATTCTGTTTCCGGCTGCGAAACGATGGGCGATGTGATTTAAGGGAACCTTCACCCAGTAAAGCTCTCCCGGCTCCAGAGGAACAACGCGATCGTGCCCCTCGCGATGTGTTAGGTTCAAAAAGCCGAAAGAGACCTGTGAAGAGGCACCATCAGGCAGGATCTCACAGATCCGGACCGCGACAAAGGCACTTGTCTGATCCGCTGTCAGACCGAGGGTCACGCTCGGTGCCCCTAAGATTTCGAGGTCCTCTTCAAGGGGAGGAGAGTCAAAACAGAGGGAATGAGCATCGTCGCTGCGCTGATCGGTGGGACATTCGGGATCACCCCCGCCGTTGTTGCCCCAAAAGAGGGTGCAGCGCCCCGTGGTCTGAGGGCTCGCCAAAGTCAATTCGGTTTCATCGCCAGCGTTATGGCTCAAGCCGCCGTTATTCAAAAAGAGCTCATGGCTCGACACATCTGTCGATGGCCAAGACTCCTCGGCTACCCAGTGGCCCGGACGCACCGGGTGATGGGCCTTTGGCGCAACCGGCTCTTGCATCCAGACCCGGTACTTGGGCTCCTCCATGAGGCCGTCGTCCCGATCTTTCAGCCAGTGATCCCACCATCGCAGTGATTCTTGCAGGAAGCCGGCCATGGGGGCGGGCGAGGCCTGGTGGGGGTACTGATGCCCCCAGGGACCCACCAGGCCCCGGCAAGGCACCGAAAGGCCTTCCATTAAAGCGGGGACAGCATTTGTGTAGGGATCCGCCCAGCCGCCAATGGCGAAAACCGGGCATTTGATGGCACTGAAGTCTTCGCAAACTGAGCCGTGCTCCCAATAGCTGTCACGGGTTTGATGGCTGAGCCAATCGATGATCCAGGGGCGGTTTGCTTCCAGGCGGTCTTGCCACATCTGCCGCCAGCGTTCGCCTACGATCGCGGGATCCGGCGGCCGGGCGTTCAAGGGAAACATGGCAAAGGACCAGTTTGGGTTTTCCGTCAAGAGGCAGCCGCCCATGTAATGAATGTCATCGGCATAACGGTCCACGGTCGAATAAACCGTGATGATGCACTCTAGGGCCGGGGGCTGCAGCGCCGCTACCTGTAGGCCGTTGAAGCCGCCCCAGGACTTGCCCATCATGCCGACCCGACCGTTACACCAAGGCTGTTTGGAGATCCAATCGATCACCTGGCAGGCATCGTCCAGTTCCTGCTGCAGGTATTCGTCCAGCAACAGGCCATCGGACTCGCCGCTGCCCCTGATGTCCACCCGCACCGCCGCGTAGCCATGCCCGGCGAAATAGGGATGCATGGCCTCGTCCCGGGCCGATGTGCCGTCCCTTTTGCAATAGGGGATATATTCTAGAATAGCGGGGACTGGCTTTTCGTCTGCATCCGTGGGCAGCCAATAGCGGGCAGCGAGATTTGTGCCGCAAGCCAGAGGGATCCAATCGTTTTCCACCTCTTTGATCGGGTGAGGAAAACGGTCGATGACTTCGGCGACAGGGGGCTGATTGCCGCCGGCGGAGTGGAAAACGGTCACGGCGTCCTCTCTCTTCTATGTCGAATTAGCCTTATTGCGTCAGGGGAAAGTGGCAAAGCACTTGGCGCCCATCGGGCAAGCTTTGCGCTCTAGGCACGTCGGTGCGGCAGCGCTCCGTCGCGTATCTGCAGCGGGTGTGGAACTCACAGCCCGTCGGCCGGTTGGTTAGGCTGGGCACCTCGCCCTCAATGGAAACCAGATTGCGACGCTGGTCCGGGTCGGGCCGGGGCACGCCGTTCACCAGGGCTTCCGTATAGGGGTGAGCCGGCCGCTCGAAAATGTCGTTGCAATCGCCTTGCTCGATAATGCGCCCCAAATACATGATGGCCAGGCGGTCGCTGATGTGTCGTACCACAGGCAGGTTGTGGGTAATAATCAGATAGCTCAGGCCATGATGGCGCTGCAACTCGGCCATGAGGTTCAAGATTTCCCCTTGTACAGAGACATCCAGGCCGGCGGTCGGTTCATCCGCGATAATCAGTTTAGGCTGCAGGGCGAGGGCCCGCGCCACACCCACCCGGCGCGCCTGGCCACCCGATAGCTCGTGAGGGTAACGGTTCAGGAAATTACGCGGCAGGCTCACCATATTGATCAGGTGTTCGGCCCGCGCCTGCAGGTCTTCCTGGCCGGCCCGGTGAAACTCAAAGGGCTCGGTGATGAGCGAGCGAATGGTTTGCCGAGGGGAAAGAGAGCCGACCGGATCCTGGAACATCATCGCCATGTCTTGGCGCAGCGGCAAGAATTCCGATCCCTTCAATCCGATGAGCTCGCGCCCCTCGAAGGTCACCGAGCCAGAGTGGGCCGGGACCAGCCCCAATACCGTCCGTCCCAGGGTGGTCTTGCCCGAGCCGCTTTCCCCCACGAGACCCAAGGTTTCTCCGGGCCGCAGATCCAAGGACACGCCCATAACCGCGTCCACAAAGGGGTCGGCGATCCCTTTCAAGCGGGCTTGCAGCGCCCCCATGATGCGAAAGCGCACATTCAGGTCGCTAATTCGCAGAATTGGCTCATCGCTCCGGATGGCGGATATGGCCTCCCCAGGTCCATGCGCTACTTTTCCATTCGGGCTCGCCTCCTCGACTCTAGACTGGGTTGCCACATCTTGGTTCGGCAAGTGGCAGCGAACCATCTGCCCTGCCTCGGCTTCACGATACGTCGGCTTATCTCGGTAACAGGCCTCGAATGCCTTGGGGCAACGGCTGGCGAAAACACAAGACTTCGGGGGCTTATGCAAATCCGGTACATCCCCGGCAATCGTTGGCAGGGTCTTGGACCGCTCCAAGACCCGTGCCGGATCGCACTCCAGCAAGGCTTGGGTATAGGGATGTTGCGGCCGGTAAAAGATCTGCCGCACATCGCCCTGCTCGACCACCTCGCCGGCGTACATCACCACCACGTCGTCGCAGAGCTCGGCGATCAGGCCCAGATTATGAGAGACCACGATCACCGTGGATTCGAATTCTTCCTTAAGCTCGCGCATCAGGTGGATGATCTGGGCTTCCATGGTGACGTCGAGCGCGGTCGTGGGCTCGTCCGCGATCAAGAGGGGCGGGTCCATCATGAGGGCCATGGCAATGCTGGCTCGCTGCCGCATGCCGCCGCTGAAATGATGGGGGAACTGTTGAATCCGGGCTTCCGGATCAGGAATGCCCACCCGACGCATCATCTCGACCGCTCGTTGAAGCTTATCCGACGTACTGCGGTGCTTTTGCCGGTATTGAATGTCCGACATTTGCCGGGCATAGGACAACACGGGGATTTGCGAGGTCATGGGGTCTTGGAAGACCAAAGATACTTGCTGTCCCCTATAGCCCAACAGGGCAGCCTCGTCTAAATCAAAGACGTTTTTGCCTTCGAAGAGAATCTCGCCACTTTCCACCGAGGCATTATTGGCCAACAGCTGGGTGGCTGCCCAGATGACGGTACTTTTGCCCGAGCCGCTCTCGCCGACGATGCCTAGGATACGCTTCTCCCGTACGTCAATAGAAACATTGCGTAGAGCATGAACGCGGCCCCGCGGGGTTTTAAAATCCACGTTCAAATCCCGGATCTCCAACAGATTGCTCATACCCTAGACTCCCTTGCGCAGCTTGGGGTCAAAGGTATCGCGCAAGGCCTCGCCTAAGAAGGTAAAGCCCAGGGTGGTCAGGACCAAAGGAATGCCCCCGGCAATCACTGGCCAGGGAGTATCCCGGATCACCAGATACCCTTCGTTCAGGATAGAGCCCCAACTGGCCGTGGGCGGCAGCACACCTAGCCCCAGGAAGGAGAGGCCGGCCTCTACGGTCACCACCACAGGCACATCCATGGCAGCCAAAATCAACACCGGCCCGATCACATTGGGCATTACGTGGCGGCGCAAAATGACCGCCATGCTGGCCCCCAAGGACCGCTCGGCGATGATGTATTCGGCGTTTTTGATCGCAAGTGTCGAAGTGCGCACCAGGCGGGCATAACTAGGGATTGTCGTGATGATTACAATGGCCAAGACGAGCGTCAGGCTTGGGCCTGTCAGAGCAACCGTTGCCAATGCGAGAACAATGGTTGGAAAGGCCCGCACCGTGTCGAATACCAGCAGCAAAAAATTATCCAGCCAGCGGGGGCCATAGCCCGCAAGCATGCCCAAAAGCAAACCGACAGCGACCGATACCGAAATACCGATTGCCGCCACCTTCAGGGCCACTTGGCCCCCATAGAGCACCCGCGAAAAAGTATCTCGGCCTAATTGGTCGGTTCCCGCTAAGTGTTTCAGGGAGGGGCCCTGCATGCGATCGGGTATATTAATCTGATTGGGTTCATAGGGCGCAATGACCGGCGCAAAAATGGCGCTGGCGAAAAACAAGATCACCAGGATCAGGCCGAAAACACCCAGTTTGTTCTGCAAAAAGACGGTCAGCGTCTCCCGTCGCTCGCTGCGGGATAGGTCGACGGCCGGGCCGGGGCTGTTGTCAGAGGCTGTCGCGGACACGGGGATCCAACCAGGCGACCATGAGGTCGGCGATGAGAGTGACACAGACATAAAGGAAGATGATGACCATGACCGAGCCTTGGATCACCGGGAAGTTTCGCGCCAAAACCATGTCGTAGATGATGCGTCCCAGGCCAGGGCGGGAAAAGATGATCTCGGCAAAAACGGCGCTCGACAACAAACCGCCGAAGCCCACGCCGATCAGGGTGATGGTCGGCAGGACAGCGACTTTGAGGGCATAGCCGAAGACAATCGTGTTCTGCTTTAGGCCAAAGGCGCGGGCCGAGCGGATATAGTTCTCGCCCATGACCTCTAGCATGGAGGCCCGCACCAGCCGGGCCAGATAGCCGACCCACCCCAGACCAACTGCGAAGGCCGGAAGGACCAAATGAACAAGCTGATCCCCGATGTCTCCAGCATCGCCAGCCCCTACGGCCGGCAGCCATCGCAACATGACGGAAAAGACGAGAATCGACCAAACAGACACCAAGAAAGAGGGGACAGCTATGGTTCCAACAGAAAAAATACCGGTAAATCGGTCTATGAGGGTATTCGGCCGCACCGCGGACAAACATCCAAGGGGGATGCCCAAAAGGGCTGCCCAGCCCATAGAGGCCAGGGCGAGGGCCAAGGTATAGGGCAGCTGTTCTGCAACCGTGGCCCCCACAGAGCGCTCGGAAAATACATCGATGCCCAAATCCCCGCGCAAAACATTGCCACCAAAGATAAGGAACTGGATGAATACCGGCTCATCCAGGTGCATCTTTTCAAAATATTTTTGCTGAATTTCCGGCGTCGCCCTGGGCCCCAAGGCAATGGAGACCGGGTCTCCCGGCATCAGG
>JBCCHN010000060.1:0-29053 GCA_039028695.1 Pseudomonadota bacterium | reverse complement strand
TTGGTCGGCGTTCCGACATGTAGTCCGAAAGCGGTCAAAATAGACCTTACCAGTTTGATAAACTTCGGGAAAATGGTGAGCCCGACAGGATTCGAACCTGTGACCCACTGATTAAAAGTCAGTTGCTCTACCAACTGAGCTACGGGCCCACATCTTGGCAATCCGCCCCGATTCACCGGACCATGCCAACGCGGGCCGCAACATAGTGTTGCCGGACTACCAGGTCAACTCCTGCAAGCGGAATTTCCGCAACAATTGCCTATTCTCATGGGATGCTGGTAGCGCGTGGATTCCCAAAGCCAGCCCAAGAAAAAAAGTCTTTAGTTGCCCCTCGCATCCAATCCCTGTTTTTTAAATTCAGCCTCAACGGTCTGGCGGACCCGATCGCTGACCAAGCTGGAAATATCTCCTCCCAAACGCCCGATCTCCTTTACGAAATGGGAAGATATAAACTGTTGCCGCTCTGAGGCCATAAGAAACACCGTTTCCAAGGTGGCGTCCTGACGGGCGTTCATCGCGGCCATTTGAAATTCATATTCAAAATCCGACACGGCCCGCAATCCTCTAATCAAGACAGACGCACTGACGGATTGGCAAAAGTGCACCAAGAGATTATCGAAGGTTTTGGCCTCGATGGTGGCCCGGCTATTCTTGATCTGACCAACCTCCTGCTCAACCAGGTCGACCCGCTGGTCACAGGTCAAAAGAGGTCCCTTTCCCGCATTGCTGGCGACGGCGATTATCAAATGATCCACAACCCGCGCCGCGCGGGTGATGATATCCAAATGCCCGTTGGTGATGGGATCAAAGGTGCCCGGATAAACGCCGATCAGTGGTGTCGACCTGGATGTGTTGTCTGCCATGTCAGCCCCTCTGCGGTTCGGAAGTGAGTGTTCAGTTACGGACTAATTGTCCTGTCCGGAGGGCGCTTCCGTGTTTTCCACGCCCTCTTCCTCACTTGTGCCTTCTTCGCCATTTTCGTCCTCTTCCAAGCGGGCGACCGACACCACACGCTCACCCTCGCCAATCCGAAATAGGAGCACACCCCGTGTGGTCCGTCCGGCGATACGCACGTCGTGCACGGGGCTGCGGATGAGCTTGCCCCCGTCGGTGACGAGCATGATTTGGTCGTTGCGATCTATCGGAAAGGCGGCCAATACCTCGGAGACTTGTCCTTTGCCGCGGCTCAGGTCCATGTTGCCGATACCCTGCCCGCCCCGGTTTGTGATCCGGTATTCATAGGCTGAACTGCGCTTGCCATAGCCATCCGCCGAGACCGATAGAATGAACTGCTCCCGTTCGGCCAATTCTTCCAGGCGCTCAGCGGACAAGGTCACCTCAGGTGCCTCGTGGCTTCCGTTGCCATTTTCCCCGCCATTTTCAGCCGCATTTTCGGCCCGTCGGCGGGCAACCGCGTAACGCAGGTACTGATCCCGCTCCTCGGTGTCAACGGCACCGGCATTCTCCAAAATAGACATGGAGATAACCCGGTCACCCGCTGCCAGCTTAATGCCCCGAACCCCGCTGGAAGCCCTGCCTTTAAAGACCCGGATGTCCTCAACGGGAAAGCGAATGGATTTACCCTTGGCCGTGGCCATTAAAACATCCGCATCCGCGCCACAGGTATGCACCGCCACCAACCGGCCATCGTCCTCCTCCAGCTTCATGGCGATCTTGCCGTTGGCCCGGACCGAGGTGAAATCGGACAGCTTATTGCGCCTGATGCCGCCGCTTGAAGTGGCGAACATCACATACATCTGATCCCAGCTTTGCTCATCCTCGGGCATGGGCATGAAGGTGGTTATGGTCTCGTCTTCCTGAAGAGGCAAAAGGTTGACCAAGGCCTTGCCCCGGGCCTGGGGCGTTCCCATGGGCAGACGATAAACCTTCAGGCGGTAGACCATGCCCCGAGAGGAAAAGAATAGAACAGGCGTATGGGTGTTGCAGACAAAGACCTTGCTGACGAAATCCTCGTCACGCATGGACATACCTGAGCGACCCTTACCGCCCCGCTTTTGCGCCCGATAGGCGCTTAAAGGAACCCTTTTGATGTAGCCGCCGTGGGTAACGGTCACCACCATATCCTCGCGTTGGATAAGGTCCTCATCGTCCTGCTCGAATTCCAGCTCCATAATCTCAGAGCGCCGAGGCGTCGCGAAGCGCTCCTTGATGTCCACCAGCTCGCTGCGCAGGATTTCCATCAAGCGATCCCGCGAACTCAAAATTTCTAGATATTCCCGGATGAGCGCGGCGATCTCCTCCAGCTCTTCGGCGATCTTGTCCCGCTCCAAGCCAGTCAATCTTTGCAGGCGCAATTCCAAAATACCCTTGGCTTGGGCTTCCGACAGGCGATAGGTGCCGTCGTCGGCCAAGGTGCGGCCAGGCTCGTCAATCAAGGCGATGAGGGGGGCTACCTGCTCGGCCGGCCAGGCACGGGCCATGAGTTGCTCGCGAGCTGCCACAGGATCGGGCGCGGCCCGAATTAAGGCAATGACCTCGTCGATATTGGCAACAGCGATGGCCAGCCCCACCAACAAATGAGCCCGCGTGCGAGCCTTGCCCAACTCAAAAGCCGTGCGCCGGGTAATGACCTCCTCTCGGAAGGCTACAAAGGAAGAGATGATGGCCTTAAGATCCATCAACTCGGGCCGACCCTGATTAAGGGCCAACATGTTGGCGCCAAAGGATCCTTGCAGGGCGGAGAAGCGATAGAGTTGGTTCAGAACCACATCGGGCTCGGCATCGCGGCGCAATTCGACCACCACACGAATGCCCTGCCGGTCACTTTCATCGCGCAGGTCGGAGATCCCTTCAATGGTCTTTTCGCGAACCAACTCCGCGATGCGCTCCACCATCTTTGCTTTGTTGACCTGATAGGGGACTTCGGAAACGATAATGGCGTAACGGTCCTTGCGGATCTCCTCGATCTCAGCCCGACCGCGCAGTCGGATTGAGCCCCTGCCGGTATGATAAGCATCTCGGATGCCGCCCCGGCCTAAGATGATACCGCCGGTTGGAAAATCCGGGCCCGGCACATACTCCATCAAGCCGTCAATGGTAATGTTGGGGTCTTCGATAAAGGCGCAACAGCCGTCAATCACCTCGCCCAGATTATGGGGTGGAATATTGGTGGCCATGCCCACGGCAATGCCACCGGCCCCATTGACCAATAGATTGGGAAAGCGGGCCGGCAGAACCACCGGTTCGCTGGTGGTTTCATCATAGTTGGGCTGGAAATCGACCGTTTCCCGGTCAATGTCTTCCAAGAGGGCATCGCTGGCGACCCGCTCAAGCCGGGCCTCCGTATAGCGCATGGCCGCTGCCTTGTCGCCGTCCATGGAACCGAAGTTGCCCTGACCGTCGATCAACGGCAGGCGCAGAGAAAAAACCTGAGACATCCGTACCATGGTGTCGTAAATCGCGGAATCCCCGTGAGGATGATAGGTACCCATCACCTCACCCACGACGCGGGCTGACTTGCGATAAGTCCGGTTCCAATCAAAGCCAGATTCCTTCATGGCATAGAGAATGCGCCGATGAACGGGCTTAAGGCCGTCACGGACATCGGGCAGGGCCCGAGCCACGATGACGCTCATGGCATAGTCCAGATAGGACTTGCGCATTTCGTCTTCGATGGTGACTGTTGTGATGTCTGAGGGACCAGAAGAACCGGGGGTATCAGTCAAGAAAAGATCCTAGCATTACAAAAGACGGCACTTTTATTTGAAAGTGTCCAAGACGTTGAATTTTGGTGAAATCGCCCCTGCTATTGCCGCGGAATTCGAAACGACTCCAAGGACCAGAATTCACGTCAAAATATAGCAAATCGGGCGCTTCCCGGCAACCTAAGCCCGGCGAAATCCGATCCAAGGATAAGTGAATTTTTAGTAATAAAATCAAAAAGTTAAGAGGTAATCGTCGAGACTAAATTACAGTGCCAGGGAAAAGGCGCTAATCAAGGCTTGTTTTCATGGTCAAAAGCCCCAAACCAAACGCTGATTCGGTCAAATGGCGGTTCCTGAAAGCCGGCCCTTAGAAAGGAATATCATCGTCCAAATCATTGTTGCCACCTCCAAAGCCGCCTGAGCTTCCGCCGCTTGATTGGCCGCCGCCAAAGCCGCCACCCGATTGACTACCACCTTGTTGCCCACCGCCAAAATCGCCGCCGGCCCCATCGGAGCGCCCATCGAGCATAGTCAACTCACCGCGATAGCGCTGCAGGACCACTTCAGTGGTGTATTTTTCCATGCCTTGATTGTCGGTCCACTTGCGGGTTTGTAGCTGGCCTTCCACGTAGATTTTTGAACCCTTGCGCAAATAGCGTTCGATAACGTCCACCAAGCGATCATTGAACACCACCACCCGGTGCCATTCGGTCTTCTCCCGGCGCTCGCCCGAGTTTCGGTCCCGCCAATTCTCGGAAGTGGCCAGCGACATGTTGGCGATCCGCGTGCCATCTTGAGTGCTGCGAATTTCCGGATCCCGGCCCAGATTGCCGACGAGAATCACTTTGTTGACGCTACCAGCCATGCCACTTGCCTTTTTGCCTGAATGCGGTGGTACCCACCATTATTGAGGCGGGACTTTAGGACAACAGCGGCCCTAGGCCAACGCCTTTCTGTCTTCCGTCACCCTATTGGGTGTGGACAAAATTTGCCATCTTGGGAGTCGCCTTTTCAGGCGTCTTGCCCCATATTATTCCCAAGCGGTCTTTGGCATTTTTGGGCTGACGTTAACTCCATGAAATCTCTTTTTTCCGGTCCCGAGCGCGGTGGCCCCGTCATCGCAGTGCGAGGCGCTCGCGAACATAATCTAAAAAACGTCAACGTGGATCTGCCGCGGGATCAACTGGTGGTCATCACGGGCTTGAGCGGCTCAGGTAAATCCTCACTTGCTTTTGACACCATCTATGCCGAGGGCCAAAGACGGTACGTGGAGTCACTCTCGGCCTATGCCCGCCAGTTTTTGGAGTTGATGCAAAAACCGGATGTAGATTCGATTGAGGGCCTCTCGCCGGCCATCTCGATCGAGCAAAAGACCACCTCCAAGAATCCCCGTTCCACTGTCGGAACGGTCACTGAAATCTACGATTACCTGCGCCTGCTCTTTGCCCGGGTGGGGGTTCCCTATTCGCCGGCGACCGGGCTTCCTATCGAGAGTCAAACGGTCAGCCAGATGGTGGATCGTGTCATGGAGATGCCCGAAGGAAGCCGGCTGTATCTGCTGGCGCCCATCGTTCGGGGCCGCAAGGGTGAATACAGGAAAGAATTACAGGATCTGCAAAAGCGCGGCTTTCAACGGGTCAAGATCGATGGCGAGCTTTACGAGATTGAGGATGCACCGGCGCTGGATAAAAAACGCAAGCACGACATCGAAGTGGTTGTGGACAGGGTCATTGTGCGGGACGGCATCGAATCCCGACTGGCCGATTCCTTTGAGACGGCTCTTCAATTGGCCGACGGTCTGGCCTTCACCGAGCAAGCCGGCGATGGGGAGCGGACCACCTTTTCCGCCAAGTTCGCCTGCCCCGTATCGGGATTCACGATCGACGAGATCGAGCCCCGTCTATTTTCCTTCAACAATCCCTTTGGCGCCTGCCCCAGTTGCGATGGCCTGGGCATGACCCTCTTCATCGACCCGGAATTGGTGGTTCCCGATAGCGCCTTGTCGTTGGAGAAGGGCGCCATTGCCCCTTGGGCCCGCTCCACATCGGCTTATTACAATCAGACTCTGGAATCCCTGGCCCGCCACTACAAGATTTCCATGCACAAGCCCTGGCGCGATCTGTCAGAACGGGTGCGTTCGGCCATTCTTTACGGCTCCGCAGGCAAAGCGATCCGCATGACCTATGATGATGGCTTGCGGGCTTATGAAACCGAAAAGGCCTTTGAGGGCGTTTTGCCCAACATGGAACGACGCTGGCGGGAAACCGATAGCGACTGGGTTCGCGAAGAGCTGGCCCGTTATCAAAGCAATCGGTCCTGCGAGGCCTGCGACGGCTACCGCCTTAAACCCGAGGCCCTTTGCGTCAAGGTGGGGGACCACCATATCGGCGAGGTCGCCCAGCTCTCCGTGGCGGATGCCGCCACCTGGTTCACCGGTCTTAACAAGCAACTCACCCGCAAGCAAAAGGAAATCGCCGTCCGGATTTTGAAGGAGATCAACGAACGCCTGCGGTTTTTGGTGGATGTGGGTCTGGAATACCTCACCCTATCCCGCGCCTCAGCCACTCTATCGGGAGGGGAATCCCAGCGTATCCGCTTGGCGTCCCAAATCGGCTCGGGCTTGACCGGAGTGCTTTATGTCTTGGACGAGCCCTCGATCGGCTTGCACCAGCGGGACAACAATCGGCTTTTGCAAACTCTTATGCGACTGCGCGACTTGGGCAACTCGGTGGTGGTGGTCGAACATGACGAAGATGCCATCCGCTCGGCCGACTATCTGGTCGACATGGGACCGCGGGCCGGCAGTCACGGCGGCCGCGTCGTGGCCGAAGGGACGCCCGAGACGGTAATGCAATCTCCCGACAGCCTGACCGGGCAGTACTTGACCGGCATGCGCCAAATCGACCTTCCCAAGGAACGGCGCAACGGGCGCCAGCGCCAGAGTATCGCCATCGAAGGCGCTAGCGGCCATAATCTTCAGTCCGTGGCGGCCCGGATTCCGCTGGGCACCTTTACCTGCGTCACCGGCGTGTCGGGCAGCGGCAAGTCAACCTTAGTGGTGGAGACACTCTATAAGGCGATGGCTCGCCGCCTGCACAACGCGCGCCCTCAGCCCGCCCCTTATGAGTCCATCGAGGGTCTGGAATTTCTCGACAAGGTCATCGATATAGACCAATCGCCCATCGGGCGGACCCCCCGATCCAACCCCGCGACCTATACGGGATGCTTCACGCCGATACGGGAATGGTTCTCAGGGCTACCCGAAGCGAATGCTCGAGGCTACAAACCGGGCCGATTTTCCTTCAACGTCAAGGGTGGCCGCTGCGAGGCATGCCAGGGCGACGGGGTCATCAAGATCGAGATGCACTTCTTGCCCGACGTCTATGTGCAATGTGACGTCTGCAAAGGCAAAAGGTATAATCGGGAAACTCTGGAGATCGCGTTTAAGGGCAAATCCATCTCGGACGTCTTGGAGATGACGGTGGACGATGCCCTCGCCTTTTTCAAGGCCGTGCCGGCAATCCGCAACAAGCTTGAAACCCTGCAGCAAGTGGGACTTGGATATATTAAGGTGGGCCAGCCGGCCACCACCCTTTCCGGTGGCGAGGCTCAGCGGGTGAAGCTGGCTAAGGAACTTTCTCGACGGGCCACCGGAAAGACCTTTTACATTCTCGACGAACCAACGACGGGGCTCCATTTCGAGGATGTGAAAAAGCTGCTCGAAGTGCTTCATACCTTGGTGGCACAAGGCAACACCGTTTTGGTCATCGAGCATAATTTGGAAGTGATCAAAACAGCCGACTGGATTGTGGATCTGGGCCCCGACGGTGGCGATAAAGGCGGTCAAGTCATCGCCCAAGGCACGCCCGAGGCCGTGGCCAAGGTAAAAGGTAGCCACACGGGTCACTATTTGAAGCCGCACCTGCGCCTCACCCAGCCTAAGGTCCAGCCCAAGCCCCAACCCAGGCGCAAGCGCGCCTAGTCGGCCCCGATCCCATGCCGAATAAGCTTGAATCTGATCCTAGGGGTCAAGCAACGGAAAAGTTCCAGCCTCTGATGGAGTGGTTGATTTCCGAACAGTTGACCCGCGTACGCACGAGCCTTCTGTTTGACGGTTTTTGCCGAAAGTTATTGGAAATCGGACTGCCCGTGGCCCGGGCCACCATCCATATTCGCCAACTCGATCCGCAACTTCGCGCCCGAAGTCAAGTCTGGGAGCTGGCCGCCGGCGGGGCCGTGGAGATCGTCCGCCATCACGGCGTCGAGCAAAGCGATGCTTACCTCTTAAGCCCCATTTATAGGGTGATGGAAGGGCTCGGGTCCTTTCGCTGCCAGTTGTCCGGCGACTTAGGCGAGGCGCCCTTGCCGGTCCTCGAAGAACTAAAGGATCGCGGTTACACGGATTATTTAGCGCTGCCCCTGGCCTTTTCCAGCTTCGCGAACAATGTCATTACTTTCGCTACCGATCTTCCCGAAGGCTTTTCCGCTGAGGTTTGTTCAGATCTCGAGCAGTGCCTGCCTTTCCTGGCCCTTTTACTAGAACGGCGTCACCACCAAAAAACCGCCGAGCAACTGCTGGACACCTACATTGGTCCTTCGACGGGCCGCCGGGTCCTTTCGGGAGAAATCAAGCGGGGGGATGGTGGTCCGATCAATGCGGTTATCTGGGCCTGCGACTTACGCAATTTCACGGGCATTTCGGAGACCCAACCGTTTGACCGGGTCATAGCGCTCCTCAACACCTATTTTGACGCCGTGGGTAAACCCATTGCCGACAATGGTGGCGAAATCCTGAAATTTATCGGCGATGCGGTTCTGGCCATTTTTCCCATAAAGGACAGTCCGGAACAGGCCTGCCAAGCCGCGCTGAAGGCGGCCAAGGCCGCTTTTGCCAATGCGGGAAGTCTGCGCGGGAAGTTGCGGGACTACCCCGATGACCCGCCTACTTTCGGGATCGCCCTGCATCTTGGAGACGTTATGTACGGCAACATCGGGACGGCCAATCGGCTAGATTTCACGGTCATCGGACCGGCCGTTAACCTGGTGTCTCGCATGGAAGCCCTCGCAGCAAGATTTGACCCTCCCCTGGTACTGTCCGCCGAAGTGGCACGCCATTGCCCCTCGCCCACTCGATCCATCGGTTATCATCAGTTCAAGGGCATTCAGGGAGAGAAGGAAGTTTTCACCCTGGCCACCTGCGCGGAAAAGCCGTTGTGAGCCTTGGGGTCAGAGGGTAAAAAGCAGCCATGAAAAGGCCGCCATTGGTGGATTTCTCAATTCAGTGATTAGGGATGCTATGGAAGAGCGACAAGGCACCAAGGTGCTGGTGATGCATGATGCGCCCGAACTTTATCTCGACATTTTAAAAGACCGTGTCCCCGAGGCGCGTTATGAACTATGCAAAACGGCGCATGAAGTTGAAGCGCGCCTGGAAGAAGTCCAGCCGCAAGTAGTGTTGTCCTATAAGTGTCTTGGCATTCCCGGACCTGCTCATCTGCCGATCCTGGCCTGTCCCTCGGTAAAATGGATACATGTGGGTGGTACCGGTGTTGATCACCTCTATCCTTGGGATGCTCGCAAGGTAACCGTGACCAATTGCGCGGGCCTGCTGAGTGGCTTTTTGGCGGAAACCACCTTGGGCGCCATCATGATGTTGAATTTTGGCTTTCATCGTTACCTGCGCCAACAAGCCAAGAAACAATGGCAACCCCAGCCTTGGGATTCACTCGCCGGCAAGACTTTGCTTGTAATCGGGCTCGGCAACATCGGACGCCGGGCCGCGGAGAAAGCCCGCAGCCAAGGAATGAAGATCCTTGGCATTAAAAATAAGCCAGGGCCCATGCCTGAGGTGGACGAGATTTTTTCCCAAAGCCAGTTGCACCATGCCTTGGCAAAAGCCGATTTCGTTTCCCTGCATGTACCCATCACCGAGCGAACCCATCACATGATCAATGCCAAAGCACTGGCTCATATGAAGCCCAGCGCCTTTTTGATCAATGTTGCCAGGGGACCGGTGGTCGACGAGGCCGCCTTGATTTCAGCACTTCAGGAAAAGCGGATCGCGGGCGCTTACCTGGATGTCATGGAAACCGAACCGCTGCCGGCGGATAGCCCCCTTTGGGAGATGGAACAGGTGGTAATCTCGCCCCACGTCGCCGACTGCGTCAGTGACTGGCAACTGCGTTTCGCCAGCTTTTTTGCCGAGAATCTGTCTCGCTGGATTCGGTCAGAACGTCTCGCTCGGGTCGTCGACTTAAACAGGGGCTATTGATACCGGCGTCACTTTGGAGGTTTTCGTGACCCTTTCCCCCATTCATGTGATCGGTGGCGGCATGGCCGGCAGCGAGGCGGCTTGGCAAATAGCGCGCACAGGCGTGCCGGTGGTGCTTCATGAGATGCGCCCGGAACAAGGCACCGAAGCGCACAAGACCGGCGATATGGCTGAGTTGGTCTGTTCCAACTCCTTCCGCTCCGACGATGCCGAAAACAATGCCGTTGGCTTGCTACATGAAGAGATGCGCCAACTCGGGTCTTTGATCATGGGGTGTGGCGACGGGAACCGCCTTCCCGCCGGAGGGGCGTTGGCGGTGGACCGGGATGCCTTTGCTCAAGATGTCACCCGCCATTTGGAAGACGAAGCCCTTATTGAAATCAGCCGCAAGGCCGTCGATGCGCTTCCACCGAAAGACTGGGGCTCCGTGATTATCGCCACGGGTCCTCTCACCTCCTCAAGCTTGTCGGCAGCGATCGCCGCCGCCAGCGGCGAAGACTACTTGGCCTTTTTCGACGCCATTGCTCCGATCGTTCACAAAGAGTCCATCAACTTCGACAAGGCTTGGTTCCAATCCCGTTATGACAAGGGCGACGGAGCTGATTACATCAATTGCCCCCTGTCCGACGAGGAATACGCTACCTTTCTGGCTGAACTATTGGCCGGCGATTCGACGGAATTTAAGGACTGGGAGAAATCCACACCCTATTTCGAAGGCTGTTTGCCCATAGAGGTCATGGCCTCGCGGGGAACAGACACCCTGCGCTTCGGCCCCATGAAGCCGGTAGGCTTGACCGATCCCCGCACGGGCAAGCGGCCCCATGCGGTGGTTCAACTGCGCCAGGACAATGCCCTGGGCACGCTCTACAACATGGTTGGCTTTCAAACCAAGCTGAGATATGGCGAGCAGGGTCGGGTTTTTCGTTTGATACCCGGTCTGGAACAGGCAGAGTTTGCCCGCCTTGGCGGCCTACACCGCAATACCTTCATTAAATCGCCGGCGCTTTTGGATCGGGATCTGCGTTTTAAGCCCGACCCGCGCATCCGCTTTGCCGGACAGATCACTGGCGTAGAGGGATATGTGGAATCGGCAGCCATGGGATTGTTGGCCGGCCGATTTGCGGCGGCGGAAGCCCAAGGCTTTTCTTTAAGATCGCCTCCATTGACGACAGCCCATGGGGCACTTCTAAACCACATCACCGGCGGGGCCGATAAGGACAGCTTCCAGCCCATGAATGTAAATTTTGGGCTCTTCCCGCCCATGCTGGCCGAGGAAGGAAAGCGCCTCAAAAAGAAAGAGCGTAAACCCGCCTTAGCACGCCGGGCGCTGGCCGACCTGGCAGCATGGATGGAGCAGCCCTCAAAAGCCCATTAGATTGGCGATGAAGAGGCGCCAGGTCCGGCCGGAAAGGGGCCGCTGTACTTTGTCATCGAAGGGATTGAGTTCAGCTTGATCAAGTCGCTCGAGATAAAGACGGCAAAGCTTGGCCAGCAGGAACACCCCCCGTCCTTCTTTTTGAGCCTTTCGATTGAGGCTTTGGCTGTTTTCAAGAAAGTCTTGGGCAGCCGTCCAAAGGGGCCTCAAGGACGCGGACAAAGCCCGAGAAGGTCTTAATTCGAAAAGATCACCCAGGGTAAGGTTCTCATTAGTGGCGATATCACTGGGGATAAAGCATCGCTTTTGCGCGGCATGAAACGGTATCGCGCGCATTAAGCCGGTCAGGGCCCAGGCTTTCCCAAGTTGACGGCCCGCTTCAATCACCTGCGGATCGACCGGTCCCAATATTGTTAGAGCCAATTGATTGAGCGAGGCTGAGGTCGCGGCGGCATAGGCCTCTAACGCCTTGAGGTCCTTGGGTGCTTGCCTCTTCAGATCGAACTCCCGCGCGTCAATCAGCCCCTCCAATAGATCCGGATCTAACCGGTAGGTCTCAATAGCCCGCTCCAAGGGTTGGACGACCGCGTGCCGGCGCGCTTTTCCCTTACGAATTTCCGTCAAAGCATCCCGCCACCACTGCAGGCGGATTTGCCCAATCATGGGTTCGCTAACCACTTCTGCCGTCTTGGCGACTTCCAGGTTGAAGGCGTAAAGCGCAAAGAGGTGATCAAGTCGATCTTTTGGCGAAAAAAGCGATGCAATGTAGCGATCATTATCGAAACGACGCACCTGCTCCATGCAATGGGAAATATCGTTTTTGATGGCGTCCGGCATGGAGATGAACCGAGTTGCCCAGCGGCTTAGTCTATGGCGATCAGCGCGGCTGCTACTGAACGACCTTCCAGAAGCAAGACGTTGTAGGTGCGACAGGCCGCCCCGGTATCCATGGGCTCAAGCGAGGCACCCCGCGCCTTTACGCCGGCCCGTAATTCTAAGGGCACCAGTGCCATAACGGGCCCGCAACCAAGAAGCAGAATCTCGGGAGAGTGCGGCTGGCCAAAAAGCAACTCGAGACTTTGCGAGGATACATTATCCATGGTCTCAACCGGCCAGTCGACAACATGGTCCGGCGTCACAAGAATGGATCCTCGATAGGTTTGGCCGCTGACCCGAAAGCCACCATCCCCATAGGCCTCAATCATATTTTGGCCTTGGGCGGTGGACGGGGTTAAATCCATGGGAGAAGCCGATCCCAACCTCAACCGGTTTCGCTTGCCGCATCGGCGGTCGGCTTTTCTTCGTCATCCAACGTAGAGCGGCGAAGCTTCATCAATGATAGCAAGGGTACCGCAAGGCCGACAGAAGAATAGGTCCCGATCGCCACGCCCCAAATGAGGCCCAGAGTTAGACCGCGTATGTTCTCCCCGCCGAAGACCAAAAGAGCGAAAAGGGCCAGCAGAGTGGTCACAGACGTTAGGATGGTCCGTGACAGGGTCCGATTAATGGCCTGATCCAGAACATCACCAAGCGGCAATTTTTTATAGCGACGCAAGGTTTCGCGCACCCGGTCAAAAATAACCACAGTGTCATTGATGGAATACCCGGCAATCGTCAAAACCGCGGCAAGAGTTGAAAGGTTGAACTCAATCTGCGTGATAGCAAAAAAACCGATGGTCGCGATGATGTCGTGGGCCAAGGCAACCAGTGCCGCAAGGCTGAACTGCCATTCGAAACGGAACCAGATATATACCGCGATTCCCAATAACGCGAGCAGGGTCGCCAGGAGGCCGGCCTGTTTGAGCTCCTCTCCCACGGTAGGGCCGACAGTCTCGGTACGTCGATATTCGACCACCAAGTCGCCCAGGGCCTCCTTGACGGGTTCAATGGCGTTGAATTCCTCCGCGTCCGTGCCGCCGGATTGCCGTTCCACATTGATCAGGATGTCCTGGGGGTTCCCGAACTCCTGCAGCGTGATTTCACCCAGTCCAAGACCCGACAAACGGTCGCGCAGCTGGCTAATATTGGTGGTGTCTTGAATCTTGACCTCGATCAAGGTACCGCCGCGGAAATCCACGCCAAAATTCAGGCCCAATGTGGCAAAAAGGGCCACCGATGCCAGAATCAAAGCCGTCGATATCGCAAAGAATGCAGTGCGGAACCGCAGAAACTTGATGCCCGGATCGATGGGAAGGTATTTGATCAAAGCCATAAGCGCTTATCCCCTCCCGGTCAGAGAGACAAGGTTTGCGGCCGGCGCCGGCGCAACCAGGTTACGATAAAAAGGCGCGTCAGCATGATGGCACTGAACATGGACGTGACCAGCCCGATGGCCAAGGTAACGGCAAATCCCTTGATGGGGCCGGTACCGAATTGGAACAGCAGCACCGCCGCGATCAAGGTTGTCACATTTGAGTCGATAATAGTGGTCATGGCCCGGCGATAGCCCGCGTCGATGGCCGTCACAGGCCCACGTTTATTGATCTTAATTTCCTCTCGGATGCGTTCGAAGATCAAAACGTTCGCGTCCACTGCCATACCGATGGTCAAGACAATCCCGGCAATGCCGGGCAGGGTTAGTGTCGCCTGAAGTCCAGATAGAACCGCGGTAATTAGGATAAGATTTGCCGCCAGCGCCACATCTGCCATGGCTCCAAAAAGACCATAGGAGACGCCCATGAAGGCAATTACGAAGACCAAACCCAAAATCGCGGCAATCTTACCGGCCCGAATGGAGTCTGCGCCCAGTCCCGGGCCGACGGAGCGTTCTTCCAGGTATTCCAGGTCGGCCGGTAGCGCACCGGCGCGGAGCAACAAGGCCAAATCCTGTGCAGACTGAACGGTAAAGTTGCCGCTGATCACCCCCGACCCGCCCAAGATGGGTTCGCGAATAACGGGGGCTGAGATCACTTGTCCGTCCAACACAATGGCAAAAAGCCGGCCTACGTTGTTGGTCGTGGCATCGCCAAAGCGCTTTCCGCCAATGGTATCGAAAGTGAAGCTGACCACCGACTGACCATCTTGAAAAGTTGGCTGGGCGTCCGTTAGGGATTCGCCCTTAATGATGTCGCGTTTTTTAACCACATAGGACTGGCCGGTTCCATCTGCCGCCGGCAAGAGCTCCGAGCCAGCGGGAACGCGCCCGGTTGTGCTGGCAGTCTCGTCGACAAAATTAAAGGACAGCGCCGCCGTAGAGGTCAAAAGTTCCTTGATCCGATCTGGATTATCCACCCCGGGCAGTTGAACCAAAATTCGGTCGTCGCCATGACGCTGAATAGCAGGCTCTCGCGTGCCCGTTTCGTCCACCCGCCGTCGGATGATCTCGATGGTTTGGTTTATGATCGAGGTGGTACGATCACGCTCGGCTTGGTCCGAAAAAGCAATACGGAACTGGGTGTCATCGTCGATATCCAGTTCAGCCTCAGGCGCCAGTTCTCGCACAACCCGCCGCGCCAGATCCAGTTGTCCCGGATCCAAAAGTGTAAATCCCACGCCGGACCCATATAGGCCTAACTGCCTGTAACCGATACTATTTTGCTTAAAGGCTTGGCGGACGCCGTCTTCTAGGTCCTCTAACTGATCCTTTTTCACACCCGCCAGATCAACCGCGATCAAAAGGTAGGAGCCGCCCTGCAGATCCAGGCCCAGATTTATCTGATTGTGGGGCATCCAGTCCGGCAGGCTGTCGGTAAAAGACCGGCTGAAGAGATTGGGCGCGGCGTAAACCGCGCCGAGCACCAGCACGACGAGGACAAATATGACTTGCCACCTGGGAAATTGGACCATCTGTCAGAAAAACTCTCGTGCCGTTCTAAGAACCGCGCTCTAGGGTTTTTTTCAATAATGCGCAAAGAGCATCAATTACTTGTCTGATTTACCACCGAACAGGCCGCCCAACATCCCGCCTTTGGCTTTTTCCTTGGCCGGCTCGTCATTGGCCGCCTTGGGGGCCGAGCTGGCGGATTTGCCGCCCGCAGCATCCGGCTTGCTCATCACCTCCTGAATGGTATGGCGCATCACCTTGACCCGGACGCCATCGGCGATTTCCACCTGCATTTCCGGGGAGTCTGCGGTCACTTTCGTGACCGTTCCCACAATGCCGCCGGAGGTAACGACCTTATCGCCGCGCCGCAGGGCCTCGACCATGCCGCGATGGGCTTTCATCTTTTTTTGTTGAGGGCGGATCAACAAAAAATAGAACACCACGAAGATCAGCACCAAAGGCAGCAAGGAAATCAGGCCGGATTCCGCGCCACCACCGGCGTCCTGAGCAAATGCGGGAGAGATCAGCATCTATTTGTCCTTTTCCATCGAACCGGTTTCTATCGATGTGAGTTCTATCGATCCGGCATGAAGGTGCCCCAAAGCGCTCCGGCTCAGGGACCGGCGGACTATAACGCCGCTTTCGCGAATTGCAATGTCGAGAATGAGGCAAATCACCGCATCTCGAGATCATTTGACGATCCCCCGGCCCGACACTAGGGTCCCGGTGAATTGCACACTGTAGGCTAATCTGAATTCCCCATGGATCAAAAGACAACTCAAGACCTGATGGCCCGGGTATCGAGAATGGCAGAAGCCTTGGAAAGGCTGGCGCCGGAGCCGATGCCCCAAACCGATTTGACGGCAGCGGACGCCTTTATTTGGCGCGCCGAAATGGCTCGTCTCGAGCCAATCGCCCGGGTCAATCGTGTGGAATTGGGCCTATTGCACGGGATCGAGCGGCAAACCAAGACCTTGTTGGAAAATACGCGCATATTTGCCGCCGGCCTGCCCGCTAACAATGCCTTGTTATGGGGTGCACGGGGCATGGGAAAATCGTCTCTGGTGAAGGCAGTTCATGGTCAGGTCAACGCTGACGCCAAAGACTCGGGTAAAAAGGTCGCTCTGGTCGAGATCAACCGGGAGGATATTCCATCCCTGCCCCAACTCCTGCAAATTTTGCGCAGCGGCGGCCGGCCCTGCCTGCTTTTCTGCGACGACCTTAGCTTTGACGGTGAAGATACCAGCTACAAATCCCTGAAAGCCGTTCTGGAGGGGGGAATCGAGGGACGACCGCCCAATGTGATCTTCTATGCCACCTCGAACCGGCGCCATCTGATGCCGCGGGATATGATCGAGAACGAGCGCTCGACCGCCATTCACACCTCAGAAGCAGTGGAGGAAAAGGTGAGTTTGTCCGACCGCTTCGGCCTGTGGTTGGGCTTTCATCACTGCGATCAGGACACCTTCTTTGCCATGGTCGAAGGCTATGCCGTGCGCTACGGCCTTGACGTGGCTCAAGATCAGCTCCGCGCGACAGCCAAGGAATGGAGCGTAACCAGAGGCTCCCGCTCTGGCCGGGTGGCCTGGCAATTTGTCCAAGACTTGGCCGGCCGGATGGGTAAGAAATTAGATTAGACGTTACCCTGTTGTGCGAGGCTCCAGCAGGCGGGCCGGGTCCACCGCGCGGGTACCTTTCCGAATTTCGAAATGCAACTGCGGCTTGGCAACATTCCCCGAGCTGCCGACCTTAGCAACGATCTGGCCTTTTTTGACCTTATCGCCGCGTTGCACCAGGACAGCGTCGTTGTGGGCATAGGCCGTCACCCATCCATCAGCATGTTTAATGAGCAGGAGCTGGCCGAAGCCTTCCACCTCGTCACCGCTATAAGCAACGACGCCGTTTTCGGCCGCCCTCACGCCTGTGCCCCGGGGGGCTTGAATGTTAATGCCGTCATTTTGACGGCCGCCCTTACGCGGGCCAAAGTTGGACAAGAGTTTGCCGTTAACCGGCCACAGGAACTTGCCACCGGAACGGGGCGGCGGTGTTGGGATCGGACCCCTGCGGACCGCCGCTTCCTGAACTTTCGGCTGGGCCGATGGCGACGCGCCTTCGGACGGCGGCCTTTGGGTAAGAACGGCTGGCTGAGCACCCGCCGATGAGGCGGCAGCATCCTGCGCCTTAGGCTGAGAAGTCGCCGCGATTTGGACGGTGCCTAGGCTGCTTCCCGGCCCCGCGGGAATGAGAATGGGCTGCCCAAGCGCCAGCGCGAAGGGTGATTTCATCCCGTTAATATGGGTCAGATGGGTCAGATCGACGCCATATTGCTTGGCGATGCCATAGACCGTATCGCCACGTGAGACATAGTGTATCCGCGGCACCGGCACCCTCAAGCGCTGCCCCACATGCAGCTTATAAGGAGAGGCCAAGTCGTTCTCGTCGATGATCGAGCGAATGGGAACGCCGTATTGGCGACTCACGGCGTAGAGGGTCTCGCCTTGTTTGACCTGATGCACTTGCGCCCGCGGAGCCTGCTGAGCATGACCCGATTTAAAGGCGGCTTTCGTCACTTTGGCAGACTTGATCGACTGGTTTTCAGGTTTGGCGACAGCCACCCTTTGCGACGAGGCACCGGCTTGCGACGAGGCACCGGCGCTTTGCGTCGTCTTTAGCGGTTCGAGGGGAACGGCCACGACGCTCACCTTAGCCAAGCTCGCGGTTTGTATGCGCGCCGGCTGTTGAACCGTCGCGCTTCGCTCCGCAAGGACGGCGAAATTCGCCGGCGGCGCGGGTTTGCGCTGCGGTGGCGGCGGTGTGGGCGAGCTTGGCACCTGCCAGTTCAGCGTCTGCTGAGCGCGCTGCGGCAGGCAAGCCGAGAGGCCAACCATGAAAATTCCAAGAAGAATGAAAGACAGGCAGGCTCGTACCCCGCCAGAAGATACGCTTGTCTTTACCACAATCTGCTTCCCCCGTTGGCAGCCGCGACCTACGCCCTAATCGCCTTATTGCCCGCGATTTCCGCCGGCAATCCCTCGATCAGGGGCACAAATCGTACCGTTCCCAGAGACTCCTCCGTCATGCTCCCATCCGCTTGGCGGGTCACACGTAAGAGCTCTTGATCGCGCGATGTCCGCCCGACCGGCAACACGAGAAGTCCCCCCTCCCCCAACTGGTCCACCAACTTTCCCGGTATCGACGGTGGTGCCGCCGTCACGATGATACGATCAAAGGGCGCCTGCTCAGGCCAACCCTTCCACCCATCACCGCACCGGGCCGTGATGTTATGCAGCCTCAAATCAATAAACCGTTTTTCTGCAATTTCCAAGAGTTCTCTGAATCGCTCGATAGAATAAACCCGCCGACAGAGACGCGACAGGATGGCCGCCTGGTAGCCAGACCCGGTACCAATTTCCAAAACCTTTTGACGTTTTTGTAGCTTCAAGGCCTGGGTCATAATGGCCACGACCTGGGGCTGGCTCAATGTCTGGCCCTGCCCGATTGGCAGCGCCATGTTTTCATAAGCTTGATCTAAAAAGCTATGAGGAACAAAGGCTTCCCGGGGAATTCGCTCCAAAGCGGAGAGAACATCCGTGTCCGAGATGCCCACCTTTCGAAGCTGCATAATCAAGCGAATTTTGCGCGCCTCTATGGTCATGGGAAAAGACCCTTAAGGAACTTCAGGCCGGCCTGGTGAGTACGATCAAACTTCAACGGGGTGATGGTGATGGAGCCTTCATAAAAGGCCGCGATGTCGGAGCCCTTTTGGGCCTCGGCGGGTTCGGAAAAGTTCCCGACCCAATCATAGGGACGGCCGGAAGGATCCGAGCCGGCGAATATCTCTATGCCAGACTCATGGCGCCCTTGGATGCAAATCTGCAATCCACGCACCTGATCGGGCTGGCAAAAAGGAAAGTTCACATTGATCAAGATGTCTTTCGGCCAGGCTTGGCTGACCAATCGACGAATCACGTCCGCCCCGTATTTTTCCGCCGTTTTCCAGGGTGTTGGCCGATCCCGCATGGTGCCTTGGCTGAGCGCGATGGAGGCCGCACCTAGCAGCGAGCCTTCCGTGGCCGCCGCAATGGTCCCGGAATAACCCACGTCCTCCCCCAGATTGGCTCCCTCATTAACCCCGGACAGCACCAAATCCGCCGGGCGATCCTTTAATATCCGGCGCTGGGCCAGTAGCACGCAATCCGTGGGCGTGCCGTCAACCGCAAAACGGCGGGTTCCTAGCTTTTTGGTGCGCAACGGGCGCCGCAGGGTCAGGGAATGGCTGGTCGCGGACTGTTCGGACTGGGGGGCCACAACCCATACGTCCGGGCAAAGCATCTTGGCGATGCGCTCCAAAACCTTAAGGCCTGGCCCGTAAATGCCGTCGTCATTGGTGACCAGGATCCGGGCGTTTTTGAGGTTCAAGGCTTGCCTAGCCATGGGTCGCCAGGGTCGTCAGGCCCCCCATATAGGATTGGAGTGCCTCGGGGATGGCGATGCTACCATCGGCCTGCTGATAATTTTCCATAACGGCGATCAAGCAGCGTCCCACGGCAACCCCTGAGCCATTAAGACTGTGAACAAATCGGGTTCCCTTGCCTTCGGCCGGGCGATAGCGGGCCTTCATGCGGCGGGCCTGAAAATCCCCACAGGTTGAACAACTGGAAATCTCCCGATAGGCGTCCTGACCCGGTAGCCACACCTCGATATCATAGGTTTTCCGGGCGCCGAAACCCATATCTCCCGTGGACAGGACCATGACTCGATAAGGTAAGCCAAGGCGCTTGAGAACCTCTTCAGCACTGGCGGTCATGCGTTCCAGTTCGGCATCGGAGTCCTCCGGGCGAACCACAGAGACCAATTCCACCTTTTCGAACTGATGCTGCCGCAACATGCCCCGCGTATCCCGCCCAGCGGCGCCAGCCTCCGACCGAAAACACGGCGTTAGGGCCGTCACCCGAAGGGGTAGCTCCTTCTCCTCTCGAATAGAGTCCCGCACCAGATTGGTCAGGGGCACTTCTGCCGTTGGAATCAGCCAAAAATCATCCGTCGTACGGAAATTATCTTCGGCAAACTTGGGCAACTGCCCGGTGCCGTAAAGGGCGTGATCGCGGACCAAAATGGGCGGCATCACTTCCGTATAGCCGTGTTCGGTGGTGTGGAGATCCAACATGAACTGGGCCAGCGCCCGATGCAGCCGTGCAACGCCCTGGCGCAGAACAACAAAACGAGCGCCGGAAATCTTGGACGCGGTCTCGAAGTCCATCTGTCCCAAGGCCTCGCCCAACTCGAAATGCTGTTTGGGCGCAAAATCCAAACCAGGCGGTGTGCCAACAGCTCGAACGCAGACATTTGCCGCCTCATCGGCACCGTCGGGCACATCATCCAACGGCATGTTGGGCAGGCCGCTAAGCAAGACCTCCAGGTCCGCGGCCTGGGATTTAGCCTCTCCTTCGGTTGCTGCCATTTTGTCCTTGAGACCGGCGACCTGGGCCATCTGGGAACTTGCATCCTCGCCCCGGCGCTTGGCCTCGCCGATGGCCTTGGAGGTTTCATTTCGCTCGGTCTGCAGTTCCTGCAACGTGGTTTGCAGGCTCCTAACCTCCTGATCCTTAGCAATAATCTGCGCCGACTGAGGCCCTAGGCCTCGGCGTTTCAAAGCCTGGTCAAAGGCCTCCGGATTTTCCCGGATCCATTTCACATCAAACATGGGACTGACGAATCGTAGTTAACAGATAGCCTTGCCCGCTTATAGGGCTTTGCCATCGGTTCGTCCACGATCATCGGCCGGATTGGCCCTTGAATCCCGAGCGCTTAGCGGTGGCCTCGGTCAGGAGTCGTCACTCTTGGAAACCTCGGTTCCGCCGGTATCTTCGGCATCCTGGTCTTCGTCCTCGCCCTGGGCTTCAGCGCGGCGCTTTTCGACGATCTTCGCCATCCAGATGGAAAGCTCATAGAGCAAAATAATGGGAATAGCCAAGCTTAGTTGGCTGATCGGATCGGGCGGGGTGAAAATGGCCGCAACGATAAAAACCGAGATAATCGCGTATTTACGCTTTTCCGCCATGCCCTTGGACGTAGCCAGCCCAACACGGGCCAAGAGCGTCATGATCACGGGGAGCTGGAAGCAGATCCCGAAGGCAAAGATCAGCTTCATCATCAACGACAGATACTCGTCGACCTTCGGCTCCAACTCGATGGGCAAGACACCGTCGCCGCCAGGCACTTCAAAGGCAATAAAGAAGCGGGCCGCTAAGGGAAAGATGATGTAGTAGACCAGAGAGCCGCCGATGAGAAATAAGATCGGCGTGGCGACCAGGAACGGTGCAATGGCGGATTTTTCGTTTTTGTAGAGACCCGGGGCGATAAACATCCAGATTTGGGTCAAAAACACCGGGCAAGAAATAAAGATGGCGGCAAAAAAGGCCACCTTCACATAGGTGAAAAAGACCTCAGTCAAGTTGGTGAAGATCATGCGCCGCATGCGCTCGTCCACCCCCGAGGTGGTCATCACCTCCGCAAGGGGACGGGCGAGGAATTCGAAGATCTGCTCGGCAAAAAAGAAGGCAGCCAAAAATACCATCAAAAGCGCCAGAACCGACCAGAGGAGTCGCTGACGCAGCTCGAGCAAATGATCGAGCAAGGGCATCTTGGAGTTTTCGACGCTTTCCTCAGCCACAGGCATATGCCCTTGATTTTATTGGATCTATAGAAGAAGACATTGGCGGAACGCTAATCCTAAGCCGATTTTGACGATTGGGTTGGCTCAGACGGTGCGTCAGCCTCGGTCGGTGCCGGATCGGGTGCGGCTTCTGCGTCACCGGACTCTGCTTCACTCGTTGCCTCCTCCGCCTTAGCGGCAGCGAAGGCCTCAACGCCCACCGGGTTGCTCTTCAATGCATCGCGGGCGCGGAAATTTGAGTTCGACCCGGACTGGGACATGTCTTTGGCGCCCTCTTCGCTCGCGGTCTTATCGGGCAAGGGATCTTTGGTCGCTGCATTAAGATCCTTGGCAGCCGCGCTCACCGTGCCCGTGGGATCAATGGTATCCGCAACTGTTTTGGTTAAGTCGCCCTTTTGCGCGGCTTCCAGGGACTTACGCGTCTCCTCCAGCTCGGCTTCGCGCACCATCTCATTGAATCCGCTTTGAAATTCACGGGTTACCCCACGAATTTTGCGAACCCAATAAGCCACCATTTTCATGGCTTTGGGGAGTTCCTTAGGGCCAATGATGAGGAGGGCGAGAACCGCCACAACCCCCATCTCCGACCAGCCGATGTCGAACATTTCAGCGCACTCCGGGCGATGACAGGGTTACCGGCCCGGTTAGCCGTTGGCGGCCTTGTCCTTTTCCTCGGACGAAGACGCGACCTCGGACGGGGTTTCCTCGATGCGCTTGGCATCGTCCTCGTCGTCGCCCTTTTTTTCCTCGTCTTTCAGGCCTTTTTTAAAGGCGGTGATGCCAGAGCCCACATCGCCCATAATTTTTTTGATCTTGCCGCCACCGCCGAACAAAAGCAGGGCCACGGCCAGCACAATCAACCAATGCCAAATACTAAAGGTGCCCATTAAGGTTCTCCCATAAGACACAGTTTTCCTTATCGTTGGGGCGGACTATGGCAAAAAGACCGCCGCCCCGCAACAGACTCCCCCACAATAGGATCAAACAAAGCGCCCGGTGGCGCTCTTAAGCGGGTGCCAAGGCATCCCCTAAACAGCTTCTTTGCCGGGAAAAACAAAGGTTTGGGTGAGATCTAAGCTCACCGCTAATTTTTCTCCTTTCCCTGGGAGAAAGCTGCCGGGGACCCGAGCGTGAAAATGGTTCTCGGAGCCGGCATTATCGTCGGACGATACCAGAACCAAGCTGGTTCGCCCCAACATTCGCGACGACAAAACCCTGACCTGCCCTAGAGACTGCTTCTCGTTCGAATGAAGCTGGCGCAGCCGCAGAGCCTCCGGGCGGATCAGAATCTGCACGGCCTCGTCATTGGCAAAGCCGTCGACGGCAATCCGTCCAAAGGGAGTCATAACAAAACCCCTATCAACGATACCAGATAGTTTATTGATATCGCTGAAAAAATTGGCTACAAACGGCTCCGACGGCTGGCAATAAAGGGTCGTCGGCTCGCCCATTTGGATGATTTTGCCACCCCGCATCAATGCGATCCGGTCGGCCATGAACATGGCCTCCTCCGGATCATGGGTCACCATCATCGCTGCCGCGCCGCTTTGCTTGAGCACCTTCAAGGTATCGTCCCGTACCTGACCACGCAGGGTGGCATCCAGTCCCGAAAAAGGTTCATCCAGGAGCATTATGCGGGGCTTTGGTGCGAGAGCCCGGGCCAGGGCGACACGCTGTTGCTGACCGCCCGAGAGCATATGGGGATAGGCCTCAAGATAAGCTTCCATGCCAACCTGGCACAGGCTCTCCTGGACTCGTTGGGCTTCGCTAACCTTGTCCTGACCGGTTAATCCGAAGGCCACATTGTCGGAGACAGACAGGTGTGGAAAAAGCGCAAAGTCTTGAAATACAAGCCCGACTCCACGCTCCTCGGGGGCCAAATCCCGCTTCTGATCCGCCACCACGGACCCGGCGATGGACACCGTGCCTTGCTGCAATTGCTCCAACCCAGCGGCGATCCGCAAGACGGTCGTCTTACCGCAACCAGAGGGGCCAAGCAGGCAGACGACCTCGCCTTCCTTAAGGCTCAAGGTCACATCGCGCACGGCCTGCAGGTCGCCAAAGGCGTGCGCAATATTCTTAAGCTCCAAGGCGGGCATGGGTGTACTGGACGACATGGGCGAAGGGTCCTCGAGCGGCTCAGCCGTGATCGCGACGATTCAAAACGCCAAAACCTAAGGAATCCCTATTCTGTGCTCAAGAAAATGATTCTTAATGTGGACGCAATGTTTGACAATCGGAACCAAGCCCACCGCGACACATCGAGTCCTAGGAACAAAGCTTAGGAGAAGGAAACGGCCTTTTCTACCCTTTCTTCCAGATCTGAAAAGGCAGATGGCAAACCACTTTCGGAGTCCCCTTGTGTTTCTGCGTGTTGCGCTTCGCCGTCTTCAGCTTTTCTCTCGGCAGCAGTTTCTTGAGGGCCTTCGGAATGACTTGCCGACGACTCGGAGACGACTTCCCCATCCCCTGCGGAGGACTCAACAGATATCTGATCGTCTATCCCCTCTTCTTCGGGCACCAGATCCTCGCCGAAGCTCTCCGCAAGAGGCTCTTCACCCTCTATAGCGTCTTCTGCTTCCGCGGCGACCTCGCCGGTCCCCGGCAGGGTTACTCGCTCGCCCAGGGCCGTAATGGCCGGGCGGGCATCTATGAGGCCAGCCGCCTTGAGCTCCTCAACGCCCGGCAGGGCATCCAGCGACGGCAACCCGAAGTGATCCAAAAAGCCGGGCGTCGTGCCCCAGGTCACCGGCCGCCCAGGCGTACGCCGGCGTCCCTTGGGTTTAATCCAACCCACTTCCAAGAGCGCATCCAGCGTGCCCTTGGATAAGGCCACACCTCTAATCTCCTCGATCTCGCCCCGGGTGACGGGCTGGTGGTAGGCCACGATGGCCAAGGTCTCCAAAGCAACGCGAGACAGTTTGCGGGTGCTTTGATTTTCCACCTGCATTTGGGGGGCTAAATCAGACGCAGTGCGAAAGGCCCATCTTTTGTCGATCCGAACCAAGTTGATCCCCCGATTGGCGTAAAGGCCCGCAAGCTCCTCAAGGAGGGATTCAAGATGGGCGTCCTCGGGCAAATGTCGAGCCATTTGGCCTTCGCCAAGAGGTGTGTCGGAGGCAAAGAGAATGGCTTCCAAAAGCCTGATTTGCTCAAAACGATCGGTCATGCTGTTTCCGGGCCTTCTTCAAGAGATTCTGTTTCCGACTCCTCACCGAAACTCGTCTCCTCTTCGGGGGGCGGATCTTGTTCAACGGGATAGGACGCACCCTGACCACCAGGGTCTTTGCCGCCGCTAAGGAAAATGGTGCCGAAAGCGCCTTCTTGGCGGATCTTAAGCTTGCCTTCGCGGCACATTTCCAACGACGCAACGAAGGTGGAAGCCAGAGCCGAGCGATTCTGCAGCTCGCTTTGGAGATCCGGCGGCAAGAAACTCGCGAGCGTTCTCCAACCGGGCACACCATCCAACAGGCTGCCCAAGCGCTTAACCGCCTCGTCAACGGAAAACAGGTCTTGCGTGGCTAAGATTCGCAGTTGCGTGACATCGGCACGCAACTTGTTGCGACCATAGGCCTTGAGCAGATCATAAAGGCTGGCGTCGTAACTGATGTTGGTCACCACCCGAATGGGCTCGGGCTGGCCGCGGGCAAAAAAGTCCCGACCCAATTGGGGCAAGGCCATCAAGCGCCCGGCCGCATCTTGCATGGCTTGCAGGCGCTGCAGCTGAAATTTCAACGCGGCGGCCATTTCGGCACCGCTGGGCTCTTCCTCGGTCGATAAATCAGGCAGCAAGAGGCGCGATTTCAAATAGGCCAGCCAGGCCGCCATCACCAGATAGTCCGCCGCCAGTTCCAGGCGCAGTTTGCGGGCCTCGCGAACAAATTCCAGATATTGATCCGCCAGGGCCAAGATGGAGATGGAGGTCAGATCGACCTTTTGCTCCCGCGCCAACTGCAACAGCGCATCGATGGGCCCTTCGTAGCCATCCAATTGCACCTGGAACGCATCTGCCGGACGGACTGGCTGTTCATCTTCAGCAAAGTCGTCCCGCTTGAACTCGATTACCTCACTCACAACGCCCCCTCGGGTTTTAGTCCAGGCGGTTGCCCCGCCTTAATAGCCCGCCAAAAACAGAAATATCGGCTTAAGCCAATCCAAAGGTTTCCAAATCAGCCAGTTTAACGGATCGAAGCGATTTCCTAGGTGCTGTGTCACATAGGGCACCAGAAAAAAGACTGCGATGAGAATCAGTATGCCGAAGCGCTCGAGCCGCGCCAATGGATAAGCGAGTTTGTCGGGCAATAATCCGACCGCGACCCGTCCCCCGTCCAGCGGCGGCAATGGCAACATGTTAAAAATCGCCAATAGCAAATTCAGGAAAATGGCATTGAGCAGGTTTTGCTGCAGCCATTGAGCCGCCGTTAGCGGAAACAAGCCGGCAACGTGAACCATCAAGGCACAAAAAAAAGCCAAAAAGAGATTCATGGCCGGCCCGGCAGCCGCCACTAGAATCATGTCTCGGCGCGGCCGATGCAAACGGCCCAGGGCCACGGGCACCGGCTTGGCATAGCCGAAGATAAATTGAAATTTGGCAAGAATGAGAATCGCCGGCAACACGATGGTGCCGATCGGATCGATGTGCTTGATCGGGTTTAGGGTCACCCGACCTTGAGAATAGGCGGTATCGTCCCCCAACTGCCAAGCCACAAAACCATGAGCCGCCTCGTGCAGTGTGATGGCCAAAATGGCTGGTAAAGCCCAAACCGACAAAATGCCACCAAGTGCCGCAAAATCAAAGTCCATCAAAGCTGCCCCAACAGGCTGTTCAACTCAGCCGAGGCCGAAGCGAGATCGACGTCTTTTTTGCGTGCTTTCTGCCAAGCCTTGGCCTTACGAAAGCGATCCTGGGTGGCACGGCCCATCGCTTGGCTTGCCCTCGCGACGGCCATCATTTCCTGCGCATCCCCATTGCAATGCAGCAAGATATCGCAGCCGGCCGCCAGAGCGTCGCGGGCCCGATCGGTGAAGTCACCCGAAAGAGCCTTCATCGACAGATCATCGGTTATCAATAGACCGGCATAAGCGATCTTGCCCCGGATGATTTGGTCAATGACCGTCTTTGAGGTCGTAACCGGGCGATCCGGGTCAATGGACTTGAAAACCATATGCCCTGTCATGGCCCAAGGTACATCGCGCAGGGCATGAAAAGGCACAAAGTCGGTGTTTTCCAAAAGTGAGAGATCGCATTCCACTGCCGGCAAATCCAAGTGACTGTCTACCAGGGCCCGGCCGTGGCCCGGAATATGTTTGATGATTGGCATGACCCCCAGGCTGGAAAGCCCACGGACCGTCGCCGACGCTAACTTAATAATTCGCTGAGGCTCCGATCCAAAGGCCCGGTCACCGATCACATCATGAGCGCCAGATATGGGGACATCCAGGACCGGCCAACAGTCCACGTCTATGCCTAAATCCACTAATTCGCTCGCCACAAGCATGGCGTTCAGCTCAGCAGCGCGTTCGGCCTGATCGGGCTGGTCGTCACACATGCGATCGAATAGCTGAGGAGCGGGTGCGTTGCGCCAATGGGGCGGTTTTAAACGGGCGACCCTTCCCCCTTCCTGATCGATGAGAACAGGCGCGTCGGCGCGCCCGACCGATGCCCGCATCTCCCGCACCAGGGCACGCACCTGATCCGGTGTGCCACAGTTGCGGGCGAAGAGGATAAAACCGAGAGGATCACTATCGGCAAAAAAAGCCTTTTCCCAATAGGTTAGTTCTGGCCCCTGACAGCCGAATATGACAGCCGACGGCGCCAATGCAGACCTATTTTTGTTTGACCAGGCAGGTCTGATTCTGAGCCTTCAATTGAGCGCAAAGATCGTCCGCCGTAGCTCTCGTAGGAAAAGGCCCGGTCAAAACCCGGTAATAGGTTGTGCCATCCACGACTGCTTTTTCCACGGTCAGATTCATTTGACCCAAAAGGCCCGGGTAGCTTTGTTGCAAACGGCCCCACTCATTCTGGGCTCCTGATTGGGATTTAACCGAGGAGAGTTGGAGCAAATATCCGCTGTCCGTAGGTACGGCGGTCAACTGGCCATCCGTCAGGGTTTGTGGTTGCGGCACGGGGTTCTGCACCTCGGCAACTTGGATCTGGGAAGCAAGATCTATGGGCTTTGCCTTCGGGGTGGGCGTGGTATCAGCCTGTGCGCTCGTTTGCTCATTGGACGCCTGATCATTTGCTTCGAGATTTCGAAGCACTTCTTCAATCTCGTCAGGAACCTCTTCCGCGGCGATCGCTCCTGCCTCTATCGCTTGGGAGGGGTCTTGAACTTCAGCCTCCGGACCGGCGGCGGTCACCAAAGGCTCCGCCTCCACCGCTTCGATGGGCGCCGCTGCCGGAGCCCCTTCCTGAATCTGGCCCAACTCACCTTGAGCATCGTTGGCGGGCGCCTCCGGCGCTGGAGCGACGGCGACGAATTCCTCCGTGGTTACTTCTTCAACGACCACTTCTTCGAAAGCCTTGGGTTCTTCCGGCGGCGGCAAGAGATGTTCGATCTGCTCATCGGTGATCTCGGCGCCTACTTCATTCAAGACCAATTGATCTTGATAAGGCACAACCAATCCGCCCTCGCTTTCAGGCTTTTCCTTGATGGGCGTGGACTCTGCCGTGATGAGGGGTAAATCCTCCTGCGCCACGGTGGTTTGGCTCCAGCTATAGGCAAACCAAGAAATGCCGCCTACAGCCGCTAAGGCCAAAAGGGATATGGCGATCGGTACGGCGCGGGCGGGAATATGCAACACCGTGTCGCGCTCGCCGTCCGTGCCCTCGAGGTATTCATCTTCCTCTTCTTCATCACCGTGCCGTTCCGCCAAAAAGCGGCGCAGGCGCAATTCAGGCTCGGACTCGAGCTTGGGCTCATCGGACCATTTGATGGAACTCATGCCAAAAATTCCTTAATCAGTTTGCTACCGTCCACCTTGGCGCTCACCCGCTTTGGCATCATTTTCGGGACCTTTTCCTGCCCCGGCTTTTTTGTCTGGCCCAAATTCGTAGTGGCACATTCACTAGAAATATTCCATCTTGGATAGGGCTGGGTTTCCTTGCTTGCGGCCGTGACTCACAGACAAAACGTCACGGGCTCCCAACGGTTCCCACGAAAGGGCAATCAACGTGAGGGCCTCCGAGTCGGTCAAGCCAATCCCCAGACAAAGACCAGAAAGCACGTCTTCCACGGCGCTTGAATCAGGCACCTATATCTCACTCCCTTAATTAATATTATAAATTAAAAAAAATTTTTAA
>JBCCHN010000059.1:0-29284 GCA_039028695.1 Pseudomonadota bacterium | reverse complement strand
GAATTTCTAACTGATCTGACTTTGGTCGAGACGGCCCTAAAGGCCAGTGGATACAAGGCCTTGGCAGCGGAAATGATCAAGCCCTTGCGTCGCGAGGTGGAAATATTCGCGTTCAGGACGGCAAGTTTAGATCTGCGGGAAAACAGCGACACCGTCCGCCACTGCTTAGAGGAGATCTGGTCCGAGCGCACCGGTGATGCAAAGGATGCTTGCCCGGATGCGAGCAGCAAGGCATGGCAGGACTGGATCCTTAGCGAACTAAGCCATCCCCAAGCTGAGCAACGTCACTTCAATCAACTCTCCGACCGCAGCCAAAAAACCTTTGGCCTGTTTCAGAGCCTTCAAAGACTCGCCGATAAACTGGATCGACGCGCCGGCGGCGCCATTATCTTAAGTATGACCCGCTCGGTCGCAGATATTTTGAGTGTCTATTTGCTCTGCAAATATGCCGGGCTTTTCGTCGATCAGAATGCCCAAGAGATTTGTCGCCACAAAGTCGTGCCGCTGTTCGAGACCATTGACGACCTTAGAGCCGCACCGGCCATCATGCGGGAGCTCCTCTCCATCCAAATGGTGCGCCGCAGTCTGCGGGATCAAGGCGGATCTCAAGAGGTGATGCTGGGCTATTCCGACTCCAACAAAGACGGTGGCTTTTTCGCCTCAAATTGGGAACTTTCCAAGGCCCAGGTCAAGATTGCCCGAGTGGGGCGGGAATGCGGCCGTCCCATCACCTTCTTTCATGGTCGTGGCGGTTCGGTAAGCCGCGGCGGCCTGCCCATGGGACATGCTATTGCCGCCCAACCGGCCGGAACGGTTGCCGGCCAACTCCGTGTCACCGAACAGGGCGAGGTGGTTTCTTCCAAGTACGCCAACCGGGTGACGGCACGGACCCAATTGGAACTGCTCGTAGCCTCGGCCTTGGAGCACAGTCTTTTTTCTGATCCGTCCGCCGCCACAAGCCCAGAATTCGACGACGTGATGGAAGCTTTGTCCGGCATGTCCTACGTGGCTTATCGAAACCTGATCGAGCATCCGGATATGGTTTCCTACTATCAAACTGCCAGCCCTGTTGAGGAACTGGTGCGCCTTAAGCTGGGATCCCGTCCGGCCCGTCGCTTCGGTGCAAAATCCCTGGCCGATTTGCGGGCCATTCCCTGGGTTTTTGCCTGGAGCCAAAATCGACACCTTATACCCGGCTGGTTCGGGGTGGGGACCGCCCTTGAAAGACTGGTCGCCGTCCGCGGTGCAAATGGACAAGAAATGTTAAATCGCATGTTTCAGGAATGCCCTCTTTTTAAGCTCATCATCAATGAGGTCTCAAAAACACTCATGCTGGTGGATTTAGAGGTCGCTCGACAATATGCGGCTCTCTTGCCCGACGCCAAGGCCAGAGAGGCCATTTTTTCCCTCGTTGAAAAAGAATACCGACTAACAGTCACTCAAATATTGGCGATCACCGGCCAAGAGACCTTATCGGCTCCGTTTGCCCGCTTTGAGCAGCGCTTGGCCCGGCGCCTGGACATCTTGGCACGAGCGGGCGCTCAGCAGGTCAAACTGATTGAAAAATTCCGTGCCACGGCAGCCCGTGACGGGGTAAAGCAGGAGGACTTGGTGCCATTACTGGTCTCCATCAACTGCGTGGCCGCCGGTCTTGGTTGGACAGCCTGAGCCAGATTTTCTCTATTCTTCGGAAAAATCTCTGGCGGGTGCCATATAAGGGCTCGCCGGCCAACTGGCCTGCCAGTCTTCCATTTCCAAGGTGACCTTGGCGCGCTTGCTGTCCTCGGCAATCTGAGCCTTTAAGGCGTCCAAGCCATCGAACTTCTGCTCGGGCCTTAGAAAATCGACCAGCGCCACCCTCAGATGCTGGCCGTAAATATCGCCGGAAAAGTCAAATAGATGGACCTCCAGCAAAGGCGCATTACCGCCATCCACCGTGGGACGCACCCCGAGATTGGCCACGCCTGAATGCCACTTCGGCGACTTTCCCGTATCGATACATGCACGCACTGCATAGACGCCAAAAGCTGGTCGCAAGATATCGTCCAAGGCAATGTTCGCCGTCGGAAAGCCCAGGTGTCGGCCCCGCTGGTGACCGGTCTGCACCCGGCCTTCTATCTCCCAATAGCGCCCCAACAATAAAGCCGCTCGTGTCGGGTTGCCCTGCTCCAAATGATAGCGCACCAGGGTAGAGGAATAGGCTTCTGTAGCGGTGGAGAGGATCTGATCCACGGAAGTAACGCCAAAGCCTAGCTCATCGCCCATGGTCTTTAAGAGGGCGATATCTCCCTTGCGTCCCTTGCCGAAGCGAAAATCATCTCCAACCATTACATGCCCAACGCCCAGGCCATCGGCCAGGACATCCCGCACAAATGCGTCAGCCTCCATCCCAGCCATTTGCTTGTCGAAAGCCAGGACGAACAGGTGATCCGCCCCCAGGGCCTCGATCAGCCGGGCCTTGAGGCGAAAAGGAGTCAGGCGAAAAGGGGCGCTTTGGGGAGCGAAAAAAAGCCGGGGATGGGGCTCGAAGGTCAAGATCCCGCAAGACCGATTCAGTTCAGCGGCCTTGGCGGCGGCTTGGGCAACGATTTCCTGATGGCCGCGGTGCACCCCATCAAAATTGCCGATGGCGAGTACCGCACCTTTGCCGGCATCGGGTAAATTCGTGAAATGGCGCCAAAGCTGCACGAGGACATCTCCACAAGAATCGCGGACCCGTGAAATCGTTCATCCAGGGAATCGGGTCGTGGGGCATTATATCGCCAAGATGTTGTGGCAAGACAAGCATGGGAAATGCTATGGAACAGGAGATTTTTAGGATTCCCGGCGGTGATGCCCGTTTTTGGAGGCGCCGGGCCTTTTAAGTGATGGAACGACGATGAGCGATATAAAAGCACTTCACGATCAAGCGGCGCAAAAGGCCGAAGCCGACGCGGATTGGTGGGAGGAACAGTGGTTGGCCTTTCCCACCGTGACCCAGGACGAAAGCGGCACCTGGATTTATTGGCAGGTCCCCGATGACAGCGGCGTTTATGGGGATGACTGGGCCAAGGGTCAGGGACTGGCTCGAGATACGGTGGCCCACATGCAGCGCTTTGGCGAAGGCTCCACGGTTTTGCGTCGCATTATGAGCGAGATTGATCTCTCCTCGACCATTGCTCAAGGCTTTATGACTCGCATTGAAGACATGCTGACCCGCCCCGAAATCTATTTGGACGACCTGGAGCCGGGGGCCGTGCGCGCCAAACTGCGCGGCGAAAATTAAAGCCTCTGCCGCGCACCCTATTCCCATTTTATCCAACAAAGGAACGTTAGAATGAGCCGTGCCTCAAGCCTGCAGAGCCGCCTGGCGATGGGAAAATTTGTCATCACCGCCGAGGTCACGCCTCCGTTAAGTGCCGACCGCGAGGCCCTTTTACAAAAGGCACGCCCGCTCAAGGGGTTGGTGGATGCAGTTAATGTCACGGATGCGGCCAGCGCACGGGCGGCGATGTCCAGCTTCGCTTCGGCCGCTTTGTTGGCGGGTGAGGGGATTGAGCCGGTGCTTCAGGTGACCTGTCGAGACCGCAACCGAATTGCTTTGGCCGGCGACCTGCTCGGAGCGGCGGCCCAGGGCGTTCAGAACATGCTTATCCTTCACGGCGACGATCCCAAAGGGGGCGACCAGCCCGATGCCAAGCCGGTCTATGATCTGGATTCCCGTGCCGTAATGACCCTGGCCCGCGAAATGGCCGACGGGGGAAAACTACCCTCCGGCCGCGAGATCGCTTCACCTCCTCATTTCTTCGTTGGATGCGCTGATATGCCTCAAAACCCGGCGCCCGATTGGGAGCCTAAAGGGCTGAGCGCCAAGGCCGATGCGGGTGCTTCCTTTGCCCAGACCCAGTTCTGTTATGATTTAGAGGTCGCACGTGCTTATTTCGCTCGCTTGGCGGACCACGGCATTACCGAGCGGCTCTCTTTCATTGTAGGGATCGGGCCCATCGCTTCGGCCCGCGGCGCGCGCTGGATGGATGAAAACCTTTTTGGTGTTTCCATCCCCGCCGACGTAATAGCCCGCATGGAAAGCGCCGAGGATGAGCGGCAGGAAGGTCGAAAAATCTGCGTGGAATTGATGCAAGGACTGGCGGAAATTCCTGGTATATCCGGGCTGCATGTCATGGCGCCCATGCAAAAGTCAGAGGCCATCGCCCAGGTCGTCTCGGAAGCCGGCGTTCGCTCGCCAGACTAACCGAGGCTATTCTTCATCCTTGTTCTTGGATGAACCCTTTCGCATGAGGGAGAGGATGGCCCATCCCGCTAAGACGGCGGCCAAGATGCTCAGGATAATACCCCACTGAACCTCAGAATCCCCATAGGATCCCACTCTGCGGTCCATATTTGCCATGGCATTCTCGTAGATTTGGTTCAGCCAATCGAACATCTAAACTCTCCCAAGATCTGAAACGGGTCCCCGAATTGGCGTGTGGATTTTCATATGGGGAAGCTTGGTTGATTAGGCAAACCCCATTGCAAAAACATCGGTGCGGGCCACCGTATCTGTGTCTTAGCGATCGCTTGAGGCTGGACCGGACTAGGCTTTGGCCTTCTGGTAGGACTGGCCCAGCTTCTTGACGGCACGTCCAATCTGCTTGGGATTATTTTCGAGCAGATCTAGAACCTCCAATCGGCCGTTCGCTTCGGGCGATTCTCTGGCAATCATTAGCACGAACTCGGGCCGTTCCTGCCCCTTCAACAAGCGAGGGTCGTCGATGATGGCCAGCGGCCGGCGGGCTCGGAGAGCTTCAAAGGCCTGCGCTAAAACCGCCCCCTTGGACGGCTGGTTTTGGCCGCTGCGGGCCAGACGCTCGGCCGTGGCACAGCCCTTCATGCCGCCGCTTTGGGCCTCGACAAAGGAACGAAAGTCCTCCGGGCTTTGTCCCTTTCGATGGGCATAGGCCAAGCAGGCCGCGTATTCGCTTAGGCGACCTTTATCGTAGTTGCTGCCGAAAATCAGTTTGATCACCGGCGTGAAAGGAGCCCTTTTCTGCCCCTTGATGTGCGCCTCTGCGCAAAGGGTAGCAAAGGCGTCCGGTGATTTTTGCGCCTCGAAGTAAAAGCGATAAGCCCTCTCAAGTGCGCGATAAAGGGCCGAGCGGGTTTTCAGAACACCATACTCATAACTGAGTGCCATCTCGCGGCATTGAGCCAAATCGGCCGCTAGATGATCTAGGGACCCCTTTGCCTCAGTTGCCGGTTCCGGCTCGGTCGCGTGAATCTTTTGGGTGATCGGCTCGTGTTCCTCGCCGATATCACCGATCCCAGCATCCCCTTCCGGCTCAAAATCAGGATTCCCCTGGGTATCTTCGAAAGCCTCCATAGGCGCCTCTGGGGCAGCATGCCGCTCAGGTGTTTCATCCACCGAGAAAGTTGTCTCAGACAACTTTGTTTCGTTGGTCACGACACCAATTAGCGCGTCGGCCCGCTGGCCGTCTTCGCCAAAAGGCAGGAGAATGGCATGAGCCTGTCGGGTACCGTTCGCAAACGCCTCGGAAAATCCGATGGGCGCCAAGTCCATCAGCACCTCATCACAGTGCTTGGTGACAGCCGCCAGCAGTGACTCAGCGGGTAGGGCGGATAAAGGTTGGTCTAGGAAGGCCTTTGGGTCTTCTTCCAGTAAGGCCTCTCCAACGAACTGGAGACTTGCGCGAGCCGCGCCCGACGCACATTCCAAGACAAAGGCCCGATCGGCGAAACCGGCCAGGGCCTCAGCACTAAAGGTCCGCATGGAAGGCAGGGAGCGTTCTCCGCGGAGGCTTTCCCAATGGTCCCATAACCGCAGTGTCAATTGGTTTTCCGGCGATACCGGCTTGTCTACACGTGCGGCCTCTTCTTGCAGGGCGACCGTTTCACCTCGCCAGGAATGGGTGACAGACATTTCACAAATTCCTTGTGTAATTCACTGTGGAAAATACAAAAATGAAGACACGTCACGGCGAAGATGACCATTTAAGGTTAATATCCCGTTGAAAGATGGGAATTGGCTAAATTTTTAATATTTTCTATAAATTTTTCCGAGGGTTATCGATCTTTTCTGATGTCTATTTTTAAGCAAAAAATTTTTCCTAACCTTTTTAGCTCGCTAGAATCTTTTTTTGAGTCTCAAGGCTGAAAGTGTCCACTATTCACACGTTTATTTTTTTCCGTCAAAATCAGGACCGTATGTGCCATTCGGCCACGTAGGCAATTCTTTTGCGCATTTGTTTTGCGAATTTGCCATCCCCATATTTTTTGGGTTGGCCATCTACAATTCATTGCAAAAAAAAGTTTATCAGCCTCGCGCTGCCCCAACTGCAAAATCATAGTTTTTCGGAGGAGGCCGCATCATTGCCCTAATCCAAGGCAGCCGAAAATGCGTCGCTCTTGATGCCCCGAACTTTTATTGACCTCGCGACCGCTAAAAAATCTCGAACTTCGCCTTAAGAAAAACTGCCCCCGCCACAGACCTTGTGGGTTTTGGAGCGGCGCTCGTCCGTCATAACGCGGTGGGACCGACAAGGAGTCCCAAAAAGCATGACTTCAAAAGGCCAAGCCAACTCTGTTACCAGCTTCGGTAAAACTTTGACCCTTGGCATTTTTTTTGCGGAAGGGTGAGAAGCGCATCGGTGGTTCTGACACAGCCCTATTTTCTGAGAGGATCGTCAAAGCACCCGGGAAAAGTTTTCTTAGACAACTTTTTCATAGGCCAAGACGATCTGATGGTTCGACTAAGTCAGCGGCTTGCCGGGTTATAGGACCGGCGTCACTTCGGCACCCGTGTCCCCCAGGATCTTCACGCGATAGCGGCCGTTGTCGCAGCTTATGATCCAAGCCTCTTCCAACGCCGTGCTGTCACTGGTGTCCTTTTCCATTTCACTTGGTGCGTCGCAACTATAGCCTTGGTCACGCACCATGCTGGCAATTTCATCAATCTCTTCACTGCCTTCTTGTCCAAAAGCCAAGGTCGGCAGGATTATTAAAGGCAAAACGGGAAGAAAAATTCCTAAAATTCTGTTTTTGTTTATTTTTTTCTTTTCCATCTCCACCATTTTTCTCTCCATCCATAGGCCCGACACGTTTTTCTCCGCCGCTTAGGTAAGCACATCAACCGCCGAAACTCACTTCAAATCGCAAGAGGGCGCCGGGTGTAGGTTCGAAATTGCGGCTACGCGGAAAGCGGACCTGCGGAATGACTTCAAAGGCCAGCCAATCCCGCCAAATCTTTTGGCGATAGCGCAAACGCAAGGAGCTTTCCTCCAGGCGGTTGTTTGGCGAGGTGCGGAATTGATTGTTCACCTGATATTCCAGGGCCTGGGTCGGGCTGAGAGGCTGGAACAAGCGAAAATTGAGATCGTAGAACAAACCGCTTTCGTTCTCATACCAGCTCGCACCGGCCGTGGATCGAAACAGAAGGTCGTCAAAAACCGGGCGCTCCAGATCCACGGTGGTTCTCGATTCAAAGCCGTTATCCGTAAACCAGCGCAGGCGTTCGGTAAAGCGCAAGTCCCAGGTTCCCAGATCGACCAGCTCTCGAAAACGCCCGCCCACGAAGGCCACCGGGCCACCGTTACGAAACCTCACCCCGCCGGTGGCGGACAGGTTTCGTTTGACGCTCTGTTTGAGGTAATACTGCAGGGCAACGGCCAAATTCTCCTCATCCGTACTGTCGAATTCATCGCGAATGTCATCTTCGGGCGTATCCGTGATGTCGTCATCGTCGTCCGGTGAACCGGCGATGACCAACATGAGGCGCCGGCTGGTATTGGGCAGCCGCAGCCGCAGGCTACCCTTAATGTTGAAACTCGGACTTTTGTCCACCTCGTCAAAAACCTCGAACCGGAGCCGTAAACGCGTCTGATTGAGCTCGGCGCCATAGCGTTCGTCCTCAAAAAAGGAATCCAGCCAAGTCGCCGATCCACGCACGCCCCTTTCAATTTGATCGTGAAGTTGATCAATGCGACCGGGCTGATTGTCGTCGTCAGCGCCAGGCTCTGCTTCATTAATATCGGGCGGATCATTCTGAGCGTCGGCTGCCCCATCCAGAGCCTGGCTGCGGACCGGCTCATGGATCCAGGTGACCATCAAAAAGCAAAGAATGGCGATCTTTGACCTCCTCGATAATCCCTGACCTAGCAAAATGTAAAATCTGCGCAATAGCCGGCTCATGAGTTCCTGCGGGCAGAAAAGGGTACCTGCCCGGCAACGAGTCGCCAAATCAATCTCTAGGCAAGCTTTTCTTGATTCGGCGGGGCTCGGTCTTGGGATGGTTTGCGTCCGAAGTATTTTCGATAGGCGCGCGAGAAGACCTCCGCGTTCTCATAGCCGCACTCTGATGCCACGTCGCCAACGGGCAGGGTGGTATTGCGCAGCATGTCCTGGGCCCGCCCTAGTCGGCGCGTCACATAATAACTGGTGGGCGAGCTGTGGAGATAGCGTTTGAAGAGGCGGGTCAGCTTCCAGCTCGGAAGGCCCACACGCTCGGCGATTTCCGATATGCTCAGACAGGCGGTCAAATGTGCTTCCATGATCGAAACCGCGTCGCGAACTGCGGGCGCGATGCTGGCCGGAATGGCTTGCGGCTCCCAGTCCGCCAGGTGGGGTTTATAGGTCAAGATTTCAGAAACCCGCTGCGACAAACCATCCCTGCTCAGGTGATCGATCAAGGCCAAGGTCATATCGATGGTGGAAACCCCGCCGGCGCTGGAAAATCGTGGCGGCGAAAAATCGTACAAACGGTCAATGAAAAGACTGCCAGGAAACTGGCGATGAAACCCGGCAATAGCCTCGGGATGAGCCGCTGCTGGGCGAACCTTCAAGAGCCCGGCCTTGGCGAAGATCAAAGCGCCTGTATCGACGCAACCCAAAAGACAGCCCAATCGGTCCATACGCCGAAGCCAGGTCAAGGTGGACTCAGTGGCCGAACGGTCTGGCCCATATGACGCCAAAAGGATGGCCGCCTCCGGCGGGGTGGCCGGCAGCTCGGCCGTGTCGAGGGGAATTCCACTGGAAGAGTTCAGAACACCGCCCCGATCCGACACGGCGGCCCAGTGAAAGCGAGGCTGCCCCAGTTCCCGGTTGGCCACCCTTAGGGGCTCGGTAATCAAAGCCAAGGAGAGGAGAGGGAAGCCTTCCGAGAGGTGGATGCAGATGACAGGCATGTCATTCTAGTCCCTTGGTATCAAAATTTCGTCAAACAGTATCAATCTCTAAGTGGCTTTCCCACCTACAATCAAGCTGATGAGGAGAAGATGCCAAGCATGAGTGACAATACTCCTTTGCCGCGGACCCCGGATTTCGATTCCTGGCCGCTCACCCAGCAACCGACATCGGTGGCCGTCGACCACGGGGCGCTCTTGATCACCTGGAGCGATGCGCGGACCAGTGCGTATCACCCCTTCCTTCTGGCTGAAAACGACCCCGCCGAGGACACGCTTCATCCCCTGTCGCGGGAGACGACGCTGTCCCCCCTGGACCTTCCTTGTGATTTGGTGATCCGGCGAGCTGTGCTTTTGGCAAATGGTGCGGTCGAGGTGCATTGGTCCCATGGGCGCGCGCCGAGCCGCTTTCATCCAGGCTGGTTGCGTGGCATCGCCTGGTTTGGCGAGCATGTGGCCGCCCAAGACCTGCGGCACTGGTCAGCAGCGGATCTTTCAGGACCCCCAACTCTGAATGGGCCGCGCGCCCTAGCCGAACCGCCTGTCTTTTTGGAATGGCTTTTGTCCTTGCAGACCCACGGCCTAGCCCGCTTGTCCGGACTACCAAACCAGGACGGCTTGCTGGCTGGTGTGGTGGCGCGAATCGGCCCCATTCGCGAATCAAATTTTGGTCGGCAATACACCCTTGAGATCAAGGAAGACCCTGACAGCAACGCCTTTACTTCAGATGCCCTCCTGCAGCACATGGACTTACCGACCCGCGAATGCCCCCATGGCCTGCAGTTCCTCTTCTGCCGCGCCAATACGGCGCGGGGCGGAGAGGGCATCTACGTCGACGCCTATCGCATCGCCGAAGACCTAAAATCCGAAGAGCCGGATCAATTCGCGACGCTCTGTGAGATTAACTGGACATATAAAAATCGCGCTAAGTCGAGCAGCTATAAGGCCGCCGGTCCGGTCATCGAACGAGATAGACACGGGACCATTACCGCTATCCGCTACAATACCTGGCTGCGTTCTCCCTTGGTGGCGGCCCTGGCGGATCAAGACCGGGCCTACCGCGCCTATCGGGCTTTCACCGCTCGGGCGCAAGATCCAGCCTATCAGATGATCTTCTCCTATCGGCCGGGCGATCTTTTGGCCTTTGACAATCGCCGCATTCTGCACGGTCGCAAGGGTTATGACGCCACCGGCGGAACCCGATTTATTGAAGGCACATATGCGGACCGCGACGATCTGCACTCGGCCATTCGAACCTTGGAACGTCACCTTTCACGGGAACTCGCCTCATGACCATTGCCTTTCCGTCGCAGTCTTCCTCCTGCGGCCCCGCCGAGTGGCAGGCCCGCGTGGACTTGGCTGCTATCTTTCGCGTTCTCGCCCATTATGGCATGTCCGACTTGGCCAATGGGGCCGTTGCGGCCCGGGTGCCGGATCAGCCGGACCACTATCTGCTCCATCCCTATGGCATGTTTTGGGAGGAGGCCACGGCCTCGTCCCTGATCAAAATCGGCCCGGACGGCCAGGCAGTCGATCCGGACGGACCCTGGCTCAACGATGGCGCTGCCAACCTATGCCAATGGATATTCGGGTCCCGACCCGAGGTCATGTATTTCGTCCATGGCCATGAGGAAGAAGTAATGGCCGTCGGCTCCATCGAGGATGGTTTGCTGCCGCTCAATCAGCCGGCCGTCTATCTCGGCAATATAACCGGTTATATCGAATATGAGTTCGATGAGGATGAGGACTTTGCCCAACACTTTGTTGAAAGGCTCGGTCAGCATCAGATCCTGATCAGCCGCAATCACGGGTACTATGCGCTCGGCACAACGGCGGCCGAAGCCTTCTTCCGCGCCTACTTTTTGCGCCAGACCTGCGCCGCCCAGATCAAGACCCTCTCCATGAGCCGGGAACTCCATTTAATGGATCCGCAAAAGGTGGCTCGATATCAAGACCAAATGGCCCAGTCGGAACATTACAACTACGATGGCAAGACCGAATGGCCGGGCCTGATCCGCTCCTTGGACGCACGCAGCCCTGACTACAAATCATAAAACCCTCGGTAATATCGTTTATCGTCTTCCGACCTTATAAGCCGAATTTCCTCTCTCTAGCAGATCGCTTTCATTTGAGGTAAAGGGAGGGATCGAGATCTAAGGCGGCCCCGGGGTTTTATGACCGAAAAAAGCATGGTCACGATTGGCTACCGTGCCAGCGAACAGGCAGAGGCCTTAATCCACCATCTGGCCGATCAGCCGATTTACCTGCCAGAACGGGAAACAGGCGCCGCCAATCGCCTAAAGCTTCGCCGCGCCAATACCCCGGCCGTGGAGCGCGCCGTGGCTCATTATGGCGTAACCTATAAGGTTGTCCGCTTCGCCCAGGTCCCCTGTCTGGAGATTGTTCCCCAAGACCCCTCCCACTGCATCGATCCGTCTGACGGAAAGGATCTGCATAACCAGCGAATCATCCTTTACTGCTTTGGCGGGGGGTATCACGCGGGAAGTGCTTTCGAGGACTTGGTCATCTCTGCGGCCTTGGCAGCCTTAACCGGCGCAAGGGTCATCGCACCCGATTACCGCTTGGCTCCAGAACATCCTTATCCGGCAGCCTTGGAAGATGCCATGGCGGTCTACCAAACCATCCATCAAGAGCACGCTCCCCGGCGCATTGCCGTCGTCGGCGAGTCCGCAGGCGGCAACCTGGCCTTAGCCCTTTTGCAGCGCGCCGCGCAAGAGGGACTGGGGCAACCAGCCTGTCTGGCCCTTCTATCGCCTTGGTGTGATCTGACCAGCAGCGGTGATAGCCACACCTTTAATGAGGGGCGGGACCCCACTCTCAACAATCGTTATGCGGCTGCGGCCGCGGCCCTTTACGCCGGTGAAAGGCGCCCATCCGATCCGGCCATTTCCCCTCTCTTTGGCCGCTTCGACCAAGGATTTCCGTGCACCATGATTACCAGCGCCACACGAGATCTTCTGCTCAGCCAGTGTATCGGGTTGGCCGCCCGCCTGCGTGATGCCAATGTAGAAGTTGACTTGCGGATCTGGGATGGGCTGTGGCATGTCTTCGAATTCTATGACGAGATCCCCGAGGCTGAAGCCTCTCTCCAGCAAATCGCAAACTTCATAGCCAAAAGGTTTTGACTGGCGGATCTTTATAAAAGGGCCCATCCGCAATGATCCCTTAGCCGGGATTGAGATTGCGACCTATCCCTTGAATTAAGCTCTCTTTAGACTCTATCAGGTCTCTGAAGGGTGATGGCATTTCCTCGGCGCGAGATTTATCGATGCACCGAGCACCAAGGCGATCCGCCTTAGCTAACCCGTTTAAATTTATTTTTTATAACGTTCGTCGATTTTAACTCATCCTTTCGTGAAATTATTGAATTTTTAGGTATTGCAATTGACAATCATTATCATTCGCAATATTCAAGAAGCGGAGGCAGTCAAACATGTATGTCTGTATGTGTAACGGATATCGTGATTCTGAAATCCGCGAAGTGGCGGAGCAGGGCGTTGCCTGCGCCCATAAAGTCTATGCCGCCCTGGGTAATGGCCCACAGTGCGGCTCTTGCCTGGAATATGCGCAAGAAATCATCGATATGGCGCAATCGGTGGCCGCTGTTGCCGCCGAATAGGGGTGTTTCCCCGTGATGTTGTGGCGCTCTTTAGACCCCAAGAAGGTTGTTTTGGCTGCTCGTCTTTTTGATAAGGCGGTCCTTAACGCTTCGCGGCGGCGCTTCGGGACTAATAAAAATAGAAAGGTCGGCCGATCCGATTAAAGGCGCCCATTGGGGATTTGGATAGCCGTCGATCATTTTAAAATGACATTGTGATCTTCTTTGGCCCTGCGGAGGCCTGTCTTTTAACAGTATGCCAAAGATCTAAAGATCGGCTAGCTGTCCGTTAGACACAGATTGCAGACCGGCGACAAATGACGATAGACCCGCGGACCGCAAGGGCACGTAGGGTTTCATGCTACGACGGCACAGGGTTTTCAATTTTTTGACAGCCGAATGACTTACGCAATCAATCGGGAACACGACTTGGTCTGCGCGCGCAACGGCACTTGCTAGTTCGTCGATGGACTTTTCCATTCCGCCATCATGGTGCAGTAACGAACCATTGCCCTGTTGAACCAATTCCCGCAAACGGCACACCACTTTGGATCGCCCCCCGACATAGAGGATGCATTGTCCATTAAAGTCAAAGGGACAAGTGGGCTCAAAGGAGGGACCGGGCTCTTCACCGTCACTCAAATTTCCAAGCAAACTTTCTAAGGCACGACATTCACGCACGAGGGCTTCTTCACGGGCTCGCGTGTCAATCAAATCCTGACGCAACTTTTCTAAATACAGATTTTGCTCTTCAAAGGTATTTCTGAGCTGCCTGAGTTCTTCACGATCCGCGGTCGTCAGTTGTGGTTTAAGGGACGATACCCCGTCCTTGCCGGTGCCGGCAGCCAGTAGCTTTGAATTTAGGTGCGCTATGCTGCTCTCGGCCTGTTTTTGTTGTTGGCTTTGCTCAGCAAGTTTGGCCGTAAGATCTAAATTCTTTTCGGCATGCGATTGAGAGCGACGGCGCTCCCCTTCTAATTTCTGTTCCAGAGACGTCACCTCTGATTGAAGCCTTTTAAGGGCCGAGATATCCGCTCTGTTCGCCGCGCCAACCATGTGAGAGAGCATATGGATTTCACCATAAATTTTAGTACCCAAATCGATTTCCAGCTCCGTGTGGGTGACACAGGCCCAAAGGGGACCTGGAATGTCGCCTTGCTCAAAAGACTGCTCCCAGAATCTTGTCAGCTCGCTTGTCGTTTTGATCTTGGCGGCTCTGCGAATAGAGCCCGCGTGTTTGCGGTCCAAGAGCTTATTTATGGCCTTTGCCGCAAGGCCGCTTTTTCCTGCCTCTCCGACAAAAAAACTATGAAGACTATAGTCGGAAGGAGATTCACACGAAAAGGACAGGTTGAGCTTGCGGGCCAAGCGATGCAGGTCGGTCATGGACAGGCAGGTCCCGACAAGCAAACAGTGCCATGTGGAATCCATATTCCAAATTTTTCGACGTGTTTTTGCGGGTTGGCTTTTTAGAAATGCCTCAGGTATGTCGCACATTTGCCTCGCCCTTAAGGAATTCGCTCTTCGTCATTTCGGATTTCGACAACTATCGATTAGGTCTAGCGCTGAAGTTAATTGAACTTTTTGTACCAACGGCTGCCAGGAAACATTGGTGGGGCGCTTATCCCGATCCTCTTCTTCTTGATGGACAGGGACCGCAAATTTCAGCCTCGGTCATAAATATGCAAATAATTCTCATTCGCATTTACAAGATGAATCATACATGAGATTATAATTCTTGCAAATGATAATCATTCGCAAAAAGTAATTCGGCAGACTCACCTCTTAGAAGGGGACTTGCGATGATTGATGATGATTTTTGCTCTGCAGAGCGAAATCCAATGACCGTGTCGGAATTGCATCCGGCCGAAGCGCTCTTTCTGCGTTGTTTTCGTAGTTGGGTATTGGGGATTGTAAGCCAGGACACCCGACACTGGGATCAGGTCTGGAACACCATTGGTGTCTCGTTTCCCGCCGATGACCGAGCCCAGGTGATGTCGCACTTTATCGAAATGATCCGCTCATTAGAATTGCATGGCCGTCGCGTCATTCATCATCATCAGCCTGATTGCCCCTGCGTGGGCCCTGATGAATTGAAGGTGCTGACCCTCTTGGCGGCTTGTCAAAATCGTCGCCCACATCTTGCGAGAAACATTGCCCAGGAATTGGTGGGCGATGGCGGCCAAAATCCGTTGTTTGCCGCATCTATCACGCTTGCACAATTGTTCGAAAAATGCGGGCTTGCAATGCCCGTGCGTGACGATTGGGGTACCCTTCAATATTCAGGCGGAAATGTATTTTATGATCGGCCCACTATTCACTAGACCTACTATTAACTAGGCCCACTATTCAGCGACAAATCGGGCTGAGCGATACTGTCCGCCGATACTACCGGTCAAAAAAGCATCAATGGAATGTTTTGATGACGGACTCTTGCTTTTCCATCGAAGCGCCTGATCGTATCAAATAGTCGATTCCCTCGGGCGAGTTTTGGCGATTGAGCGCCAAGGCCAAGGCCGTTTCGCCGCAGCGATTAAATTCATTCAGCTTGGCACCAACATTCACCAAAGACGACAGGCAATAGATGCATCCACCCAACGCCGCATAATGCAAGGGAGTCATCCCCATTTGATCCACGTGGTTTGAATCGGCGCCCTGGTCCAAAAGGTAGTTCAGCAATGGGCGGTTTGGTTTAAGGACCGCATAACAAAGGGCTGTGGGCTTTCCGCCATATGTCGTATCGGGATGCAGCCCCCGGTCCTCGACATAAAATTTTACTTTCTCAAGGGAATGCAGCGCCGCCGACATCAAGAAATCCTTGATGGTCTCTTCGTCGGGATGGTGCAACGCTGGCTGTTTTGATAAAGCTATGTTTGGTTCACTTGTCATTGAAGCGATACCTCAATTATTTCGATTTAGGTGAGTGAGATAAGGACATGATTGCTTAGGCTGCGATGTGGAGGGTTTTGACCTCTTGATAATCTTCCAATCCCAACATGCCTCCCTCGCGCCCGTTGCCCGATTGTTTGTAACCGCCGAAAGGGGAACCATAGTTGAGGCTGGCGCCGTTGACGTGCACAGCCCCCGCTCTCAGGCGGCTCGCCACCCGTTCGGCCCTTTCTTCGTTGCCCGTTTGAATATAGGCGGCCAGGCCATAGACCGTGTCATTTGCCATCTCGATGGCTTGCTCTTCACTGTCGAAAGGCGTCAGGGACAAAACCGGTCCGAAAATCTCCTGCCGGTAGATGGTCATGTCCGGGGTGACATCGGCGAATATGGTTGGCTTGACGAAATACCCTCGCTCTAAACCATTGGGCCGACCGATCCCGCCGCAAAGTAGCTTTGCACCTTCATCAATGCCCTTTTTTATCAGAGCCTGAACCCGGTCAAATTGAATATGGCTGACCAGCGGTCCAAGGTGGTCACCCTCATGAGTCGGGTTGCCCACTTTCTGGCGTTGTCCGGCAAGCGTCGCGATTTCAACCGCGCGACCGTAGCAGCTTCGCTCGACCAACATCCTGGTCGGCGAGTTGCAGGATTGCCCCGTGTTGTTGAAACACCGCTTTACCGACGCGGTCACTCTGGCTTCCAAGTCACAGTCGGCAAAAACCAGGTTCGGGGACTTTCCTCCCAGTTCTAAGGTAACCCGCTTGACCGTATCCGCTGCATCTTTGGAAACCGCTGTCCCAGCGCGGGTCGAACCCGTAAAGGACATCATATCCACATCGGGGTGTCTTGATAGAGCAGCACCTGCCGTGGGGCCTTCGCCCTGAATTAGATTAAAACTGCCGGGAGGGAACCCGGCGTCGTGCACCATTTCCGCAAAGAGAACAGCAGAGAGGGGAGTGAACTCGGAAGGTTTGAGCACGGCAGAGCAACCCGCCGCCAAGGCGGGCACCACTTTCAAAGCAATTTGATTGATAGGCCAATTCCAAGGCGTGATAAGCCCGCAGACGCCAATCGGCTCGCGCACCTGAATATCGCCGGACGTCAAGACCTCACGACTGCTCTGCCGCCTTAAGGCTTGGATAAAACCCTTGATATGACCGACTCCCGCTGCGGCTTGCTGATCCAGCGCCATGGAAATTGGTGCACCCATTTCCATGGAAATCGCTTTTGCCATTTCCGGCAGTCGGTCATCCAAGTGATCCAAAAGGCGTTCCAAATAGAACAACCGTTCGGCCTTGCTGGAATACCCGAATATCTTAAAGGCTGCCATAGCGGCTGCAACGGCTCGATCGACGTCATCCTGTCCTGCAAGCACGATCTCGCCAATAACGGATTCGTCCGCCGGGTTGACGACATCCACCCTGTTTGTGGACAGGGGCGCAATCCATTCGCCGCCAACATAGTGCTGTTTGAGGTTCTTCAGATCCATGACAGCCTTTCCCTTCTTCGGGGCTGCGGGAGCAGCGGCGCGCTACCCTACAAAAGCCAGGCGCTCAGGCTTTTCAGCCGGTACTTCGCTTCCCCGCAGGTATGCTAGAACCGTATCCGCATCCGAGACAGCAAAGGGATCGGTGGGACAGTTGTCGCCAAAGTCCGGCTCTACAAAGACTTTTTCGATGGCCAAATTGTCGGCAACCAGCGCATAGCGCCAGGACCGCATACCAAATCCCAAGTTGTCTTTACTAACCAACATACCGATCTTGCGGGTAAATTCGCCGCTTCCATCGGGCAGCAACTTGACTCGATTTGCGCCAACATGTCGGCCCCATTGGAACATTACGAAGGCGTCGTTCACGGAAAGACAGTAGATATCGTCAATTCCTGCGGCTTTGAAATCGTCGTAAAGCTCTTCATAACGGGGCAGGTGTGTGGAGGAGCAGGTCGGGGTAAAAGCTCCGGGGAGGGCAAAGAGCACCACCCGTTTGTTACCGAAAAGATCCTGTGTCGTTTGATCTTGCCAACGATAAGGATTGGAGCCCCCGACAGACTCGTCCCGTACTCGAGTTTTAAACACGCATTGCGGCAAGCATTCCTGCAAGATCGCCATAGATCCTCCAGTTATTTACAGATTTATTGTTTAAGCGCTCGTCTAATATCAGCGCTGCGCGGCACGTTAATGCGAATGAGAATGAGTTGCAATCGCAAAATTTGTTGTGCGGTGGCCTAAACTGGATTATTGGCCCTTGCACTGGCGGTTGCCGTGGGGCTGATTAGAGATTATGCCACCTTCGAGAAGAGACCCAGTGTCGACAAAAATAAGTTCGCAGCGCCGAGCAACAAACGTTCGTGCGAGTGGGATCTCCCGGCGAGTTTTACTGGGCTGGGCTGGAGCCGGCCTTGGGGCGGCTGGCCTCGGGGCAGCAGGCGCCAAGATGGCGCAAGCCGTTCAGGCCCCCGATTACCTTTTAGATGCCCAGAATATCGATTATTCTCTTCGATCAGGTGATGCCACCAAGGGCATGATGAGTTTTGCGTCAGACGGGCCGCCCCCTTTGCTTCGGTTCAAAATCGGCCAATCGGCGATAATCGATGTCGCCAACAATCTGGGCGAGCCGACCACAGTCCATTGGCATGGTCTGCGAATCTCCAATGAGCAGGACGGCGTACCATATTTGACTCAATGGCCGATCATGACCGGTGAAACGGCGCGCTATAGCTTTGCGCCGCCTGATGCCGGAACCTATTGGTATCATCCGCACTGCAACACCTTAACGCAGATTGGCCGGGGCTTGACCGGCGTACTGATTGTGGACGAGGGAGAGGATCTGGGCTTCGATCAGGATCTGGCCTTAAACTTGCGGGATTTCCGCCTGGGTGACGACAATCAGTTCGTCACGCTCTTTAAACCCCGTCAGGCGGCCAGGGGCGGGACATTGGGCACGGTTATGACGGCCAATTGGCAGGTCGAGCCTCTCTATGATCTGCCGGCGGGTGGGCTGATCCGCCTGCGTCTTGTTGCGACAGATGTGACGCGCCTTTACCGCATTACACTGCCGGGTGCTGAATCCCGCTTGATTGCCTTGGACAGCCAACCCACGCCGAACAACTATCAACCTAGAGTGATTGAACTTGGTGCCGGCCAACGCGCGGACATCGCCCTTGTCATGCCTCGGGAAGAGGGGGCATTGCTCCACATTCAAACCGAGACCGGCAATGGCCCAAAGCCTTTGGCGAAGCTGCGCGCTGTAGGCCAGTCCTTGGGACGGGACCTGAACGAGGTTGGGCCATTGCCCGCCAACCCCATTGCCGAGCCTGATTTGGGTAATGCAGAGGTTATACCCTTCGTCTTCGGTTGGGCGCCCGGAGATCAGCCTGCCGTTAGTGTTTGTGGTAGTCTAGGGTACAGTTTCTGGTCCATTAACCGGGAGGTGTGGCCCGGCGATTTTCCTGAGCCTCCGGGGGCCATTGCCCGCCTAAAGCTGGGCAAAAGCTATGTGTTCCGACTTCGCAACGAAACCGTCTATGACCATCCGATTCACTTGCACGGTCTCACCTTCCGCCTGCTCAAGTCCGACAAGCGCGATTTGCCGCCGCTGCTGACAGATACCGTGGTTTTGGGGGCCAACGAGACCATCGATATTGCGTTTCGTGCGGATAATCCCGGCGACTGGGCATTCCATTGTCATGTCATTGAACACCAAAAGACCGGTCTAGCCGCCTACATTCGGATTGAATAGCTGCGCAAAATGGTCGCGATCGGCGGCTAGGTGGCTTTAGGGGATTGACAAATGAGAATGATTCGCACTAGCAATGACGCTAATTTTTATTCTAAAAGGTTGACTTAAATAGGGGAGATTTAGGTAATCATGGCTTCATCCACATACCTCGGACGCGCAGGTAAATTTTCACTTTTCTTGTCGGCCAGCCTTTTGCTGCCGCTGACTGGACTCCAGGCCGACGGCCACGGCGACAAAATCGCCGTTTTGGAAAACTACGCAAATATTGCCGAAGCGGTTTACGGTGATTCCTTGACCACGGCAAAGGCGCTCAACGAGGCTATCGATGCGTTAGTTGCCAATCCCAGCGACGAAACCCTTGCTGCAGCCCGGGCCGCTTGGGTGGCTTCACGGGTACCATATCAGCAAAGCGAGGCTTATCGTTTCGGCAATGCAATTGTTGATGATTGGGAAGGCAAGGTGAACGCCTGGCCCTTGGACGAAGGTTTGATCGATTATGTGGACACGGGCAACTACGGTACCGAGTCCGACGAGAACATGTTTTACACGGCGAACGTGATTGCCAACCCTGATTTGAAAGCCGGCGGGCAAGCCATTGATGCCAGTGTCATCGATCCGACGCTATTGGGCGAGACTTTGCATGAGGTCGACGGCATCGAAGCCAACGTGGCGACCGGCTATCATGCCATTGAGTTCTTGCTCTGGGGCCAAGACTTAAACGGCAACGGCCCGGGTGCGGGTGATCGGCCCGCGACGGACTACGATGCCAACAATTGCACCGGCGGTAATTGTGATCGCCGGGCCGCCTATCTTCAGGCGACTGCTAATCTTCTGATTACGGATCTGGAAGAAATGGTGGCCAATTGGGCCGACGGTGGGGCCGCGCGCCAAGGTTTGCTCGATGGTGATCCCAACGCGGGCTTGGCAGCGATGCTTACGGGAATGGGTAGCTTGTCATACGGTGAACTGGCTGGCGAGCGCATGAAGCTCGGTCTTTTGCTTCATGATCCGGAAGAAGAACACGATTGCTTCAGCGATAACACCCATTGGTCCCACTTCTACGACCAGCAAGGCATCGTCAATGTCTATACCGGCTCATACACCCGTGTCGATGGCAGCGTGGTATCCGGCAAAAGCCTGTCCGACCTGGCAGCCGCGGCGTCGGCTGGGGCAAATGATGCTCTGATGCAACAGCTTGCGGCGACGTCTCGGGCCATGACCGTGATGGCTAATCGGGCGAGTGACACTGAGGCCTACGACCAAATGATTGCCGCCGGCAACGCCGAAGGTAATAAGGTCGTGCAGGACGTCATTGATGCTCTGGTTGCCCAGACCCAGGGCATTGAAGGCGTGGTTCAGGCCCTCGGGCTCAGCGCGATTGCCTTTGAAGGATCCGATAGCCTGGACGATCCCAACTCGGTTCTGCAGTAAAAGTCGGGTAACGATAGGCCCTCAACTGGCCTTGACATTAGGAAGAGCGGGCACAAGCAGTTTGTGCCCGCTCTTTGCTTTGGGCATGCTTTCAGATGCAAGGCTCAAACCTTATTGGATAGAATGACCAGAATGATGAGACCTCTTAAAGATCCGGCTTTATCGGTTCCTACTCTTTTCCAAATCGTCTTTGGGGCGCTCACGCTTTTCGGTGCTTTTATGTTGGGTTCGAGCACGGCTCAGGCGGCCTTAGGTGAGAAAGATTACGAAGCCGTCAACGCGCGGATTATTGAAAACCAAGTGGTGCCGCGCTACGAGGCCTTTGCCACAGCCAGTGAAGCTTTGGCTGAGGCGGCGGACTCCTTTGCCGAGGATACTTCCGAAGCAACGCTGATCGCCTTGCAGCAGGCCTTCTATAAGACCATGGATGCCTGGATGGCCGTTGAACATATCCGTTTTGGCCCCAGCAAGTTCGAAGACCGGGCCGATCGAATTTTTTTCTGGCCGGACCGACACAATACGGGCTCCCGCCAGATTTCTCGCTTGTTGAAAGAGCAAGATCCAACCGCCTTGGATGCTGAGGTCTTTGCGGACGGCACTGCGGCTGTCCAAGGCTTGCCCGCCATGGAACGCTTGCTTTTTGGCGGGCCGTCCCAAAGCTTGCTACTGGAGAGCAACGCTGAGGCGCAGTACCTACGCAACGTCCTTTCGGCAATTGGCAACAATCTTGATCGTTTGGCGAAGGAGTTAGTTGCGGCGTGGTCGGACCAGGCAGAGAGCTTTAAAACGGCTATCAGCTCGCCCGACGAAAATAACCCCTACTTTAAGGACCATAAGGGCCTGACCCTAGAGCTCTTTCGGTCCCTGCAGGAGGGATTGACAAGGATTGATGCCTATAAACTGAGCCGCCCCCTCGGTGATGGCTGCGAGAAACCCCGACCGCGTCGCAGTGAATCCTGGCGCAGCGGTCGCTCAAAAGAAAACCTGATCATTAACCTGACGGCCCTTCGCGACCTCTACGGCGATGACACAGCATTGTTTTCGATCCGAAAGTACCATTTTGATCCTCGCTTGGATCAAAGCCTGAGGATGGGGTTTGACGATGCAATCTCACAACTTAAGTCCCTATCAGCTTCTCTTTCGGAGGCCGTCCAAAACGCAGAGAGTTGTGGGGATGTCGTTTCCCTGCAGGAGCAAGTGAAATCGCTGTCTTCGATTGTTGAAGGGGACCTGGCCCAAGCCTTGGAACTGAGCGCAGGCTTTAACTTCAACGATGGAGACTAAGGTCTATCATGCGGCGCCGGGATCTCATCTTTGGTGCACTGGGATGCACCTTGATCGCAGGTCGGCAAAGCGGCGCCACACCTATCATGCCTTCCGGTTCGCTTCGTTTCGCCAGCGCCGGCATGGATCAGTTGGGCAGCTATTTTTTGAGTGCCTTGACGCCTCAAGGGCTTGAGCTTTTTAGGTCACAACTGCCTGGCCGGGGGCACGCGCCGCTTTTTCGACCTCAATCAAACGAGCTGATCATCTTTGCGCGGCGCCCGGGAACCTTTGCTCAGGTCGTGAGCGCCGATAGAGGCGTCCTGCAAAAGGAAATTCAGGCGGACCCGGCTCGGCATTTTTACGGCCATGGCGTGTTCTCGAATAATGGCCGCGATCTCTATGCCACGGAAAATGACTATGAGGCCGCCCGCGGTGTGATCTCTTGCTACAATGCCGAATCCGGATACGAAAAAGTCGGCGAAATCAGATCATACGGCTCCGGGCCGCACGATATAAAGATCCTGGCGGACGATAAAACGCTCGTGGTGGCCAATGGCGGTATCGTTACGCATCCGAAAACGGGCCGTGCGAAGCTCAATCTCGCGACCATGCGACCCTCCATTGCTTTTATCGACCGTCACACCGGCGCTCTCCTCCACAAAGCCGAGCTGCCGCCAAAATTTCACAAGCTCAGCCTTCGACATCTAGCCCTTCTGCCAAGGGATAGGATCGCCGTCGCCATGCAGTACGAGGGTCCTAAGGAGGATCGATTTCCCTTGGTCGCGATCTGCCAATTGGGCGAGCCCCTTTCCATTTTACCGGTTCCCGATCCGGTGTTGGCCAGCATGAAAAACTACTGCGGCAGCGTTGTGGCGGACAGGAGTGGCGCCTATCTGGCGGCCAGCTGCCCCAAAGGCGGGATCACCGTCTTTTGGGACTTAAAAGACAACACCTATATGACCTCACTCGCGTTACGCGACGGCTGCGGCCTTTCAGGTGGCTCAGAGCCTGGCGATTTTATAATTTCAAGCGGCGAGGGGACCGTTTTACGATTTAATGCAATCTCGGGATCGCAGAAAGAACTAGAGGTTCTCCATTCAGGGCCAGTGCACTGGGATAATCATCTTTCCCTTTGGGTACCTGGCTAGGTGCTTTTTGCTCTTGGTTATCCATGAATGGAAATGCGTTCCGCCGGCCCGGCTTGGGCGCAGTAAGTTTGGCGGATGGGGTGGGATTCGAACCCACGAGACGCTCACACGCCTGCCGGTTTTCAAGACCGGTCGATTCAACCACTCTCGCACCCATCCGGCTAATGAAATCAGATATTTGGAAACTTAACGCCCGCTGATCTACTAAGAATTTGCATCCAATTGGCACACGACTTCATTGGGTTTGTTCTAGCGAGGTTCTCAGCGCGCGGTCAATACCCAAGGCCAGGTCTTGCTCCCCTCCCGGCATCACTCGCAAGTGGGTATCGAGAGTTACGGACAAGCTTGAATGTCCTGCCTGTTCCGACTCCACCTTGGGATTGACCTTCATCCGATGGGGGAGGTGGGAATGTTGATTTCAATGAAGAGGGGGGCTGCCGAAGATAAAAACTGACTCAAGGTGAAAAAGGCCGCTTAGCTCAAACCCACCTACTAAACGCATTCTCAGTCTTACCCCAGGGGCACCACCGTGCCCGTATCGACGCAAAATGTGCGCGCCGTCGCCCCGATCATGTCGTTTTGTGCTTGTCCGCCGGGTGACCAAAGCTTTTCTCGAGCATCCAGGTGGATTCGGTGAATGACCAGAAAAAATTTCTTAATGCAGAATCTGATTCAGATCAGTTTTTCTGATTTTGATCAGTATCTTGTGGCCTTTTACGAAAGCTGAAACTGAAATTTTTAGCCCCACTAAAGTTTTCTTAGACAACTTTTATGGCTGGAGCCAAAAAATCCGCACCGAAAGAGGCGTCACTCGATCACGGAAGCCGCCATGTCGGGGCCAACCGAAGCCCACGATTAGGCCAAAATCGGCCTGGGCAGCGTGCACCCGAATTGAAGAAGGTCCTTGTCAAAGGATCTTGACTGAGCGCAAACCCTTCCCAGGACCTTGCGCAGCGTTGCTGCTTCCAAATGGGCGGCCCTCCCATGGCTGCCCATGCGATGCGGGCGACATTTGCCTTGATCCCTCTCCGGACCCTCGACACAGTCGAGCGGACATAAAAGGCGGTCCCCGTCTCGTTTAAGTTCAGAAGGAAAGCGCCATGATCAAAACCAAGTTGACCGAGACTTTGGGGATCGAGCATCCGGTGCTGTTGGCGCCAATGGACAAGATCGCCGGCGGACGCCTCGCTGCCGCGGTCTCTGCGGCGGGCGGGCTTGGTTTGATCGGCGGCGGTTACGGCGACGCAGCGTGGTTGGCAGGAGCCTTTGAAGAGGCCGGCAATCAGGTTGTCGGTGCCGGCTTCATCACCTGGTCACTGGAAAAGCAGCCTGATTTGCTGGAGCAGGTCCTGGCACGCAAGCCAAAGGCGGTGATGTTCTCCTTCGGCGAGGCGGGGCACCATGTTGCGCGTTGCAAGGCCGCCGGGGTGCCGAGCCTCTGGCAGGTGCAGCGTCTGGAACAAGCCCGTCAAGCCTTGGCGGCCGGCACCGAAATGATTGTCGTCCAAGGCCAGGAAGCCGGCGGCCACGGGATGGACCGAGGGCTCATGGCCTTGCTGCCAGCGGTGCGCGACTTGGCCGGGCCCGAGCAGATTTTGATCGCCGCCGGCGGCATTGGCGATGGCCGGGGTCTGGCTGCCGCGATGATGCTTGGCGCTGACGCCGTCATGCTGGGAACCCGCTTTTGGGCGGCCGAAGAGGCGGAGGGTCCGGCCAGTGCCAAAGCGCGTCTGGTGGCAGCCGAGGGCGATCGGACCTTGCGCACTAAGGTTTTTGATGTGGCTCGCGGTGTTGATTGGCCCTGGCATTTTACCGGCCGGGTCCTTGAAAATGCCTATTCGGATCGTTGGCATGGCGCCATCGAAGATATGCAGAATCAAGTCGAATCGGTACGGCAAGCCTATGACAATGCTGACGACGAAGACTATGCCACCCGCGTCGTGATCGGCGGCGAGGTGGTGGACCTGATTGATGCGGTCCGACCGGCCCGCGCTATCATCGAAGAGATGGTGGCCGAGGCATCGACCTTGTTACGTCAGACAGGCCGCGCGACAGTGAGCTAAGGAATTCAAAGCTGTTACGGACCATTCTCGAAATGACGAGGGGTCGCAAAAGACGATCCGAGACGGGATCCAGCCCCGCCTTACTTTTGCTGAACATTGCGCCTGTGTCACCTCACGGCAAGCCACGCGACAGCTTTAATCCCCAAATTACCGTGGAAATCGCCCGTGGCAAAATGGAAACCTGCATGATGAAAAAACGCTATAGGAGTTCATTTAAGTGGCTTTGTAGTGGCATCGGGCTCATTGCCGGTCTTGGTATCATGGCCGCAGCCGCCCATGCGAAAGATAACGGCGAGGATCACCGCAAGAACCTATCGGGCAGCTTCTACAACATGCCGGCCGATCTAGACTGCCAAGGTACCGCGGAGGAGGTGGTTTGCTCCTATAAGATCCAAGGTTTCCATCTGGGTGATCAAGGCGAGGTATTCCGCCACGCCATTGAGGGCTCCTCCCAAGGAAATCTGGAGATCCCTGGAGACCAAGAAGACAGCCAGAGCTTCGTGACCTGGATTTTCGATGATGGGTCGGAACTGGTCATGATCTCCCACGGCCGCGCCATGGTGCTGGAAAATGGCCAGACAAAGCGCGAGGGGATACAGACCTGCGTCGATGGATCCGGCCGCTTCGCCATGATGGATTGCCAGTTCAATTGGTCCAATCTGTCCCGGCATAAGGGTATGGCCGAAGGGATCTACCATGGTTGGATCGCGCCCAAATTAAACGGCTGAGGCTCCAACTCGACAGTCTCGATTAGCGCTTCCAAAGGATCATCATCATACCCGAAATCACCAAAGCCGCCCCAATCAGGCGCCACCATGTGATGGGCTGCACCTTGAAGACCAAAAAGCCATAATGGTCGATCACCAGCGACGCGACCATGGTCCCCACGATGGTGGTTGAGACAAAAGCCGCCGCCCCCAGTTTGGGCGCCAAGACCAAGGAAGAGAGCACAAAAAAGCCGCCCAAAAGTCCGCCAGTCCAGGCCCACCAGGGTGCCTTTGCCGCCTCACCAAGGGCGGGTAGGGGAATCCGTAGGACCAGAACCACGATCAGGAGAGCCATGCTGGCCACCGTGGTATTGGTCAAGGCCGCCAAGAGCGAATGGCCATGGAATTGGGAGATCGTGGCATTGATGCCCGCCTGCACGGGATAACCCGCCCCCACCAAAAGGGCGATAAAAATCAGCAGCAAAGTCTCTAGGGCCATAAGGTGTCCTATCCGCCAGTTAAAATTATATGCCAGCTCTCCAGCTACCGCCGGCCGGAGAGGCTTTTATGCGGGCTCTTGTTGAGTGACACAATGCATGCCGCCGCCGTTTTCATAAATCCGATCCACGTTTAGGGCCACGATCTCCCGATCCGCAAACAGCTTCGCAAAGGTCTCTTGGGCGAAGGCATCGGTCGTTGCGTCCCCAAACTGGGGCGTATAAAGGGCACCATTGCCGACATAATAATTTGCATAGCCGGGGAAAAAATTCGGGTCGCTTGAGCGGAAGTTTTCGGCTTCTGGAATGTCCACCACCTCAAAAGACCGACCTCTAGCATCCTTGGCGCGTGCCAGAATCGCCTTGGCGGTCACCTCCGCCTCCGCCCAGTCGGTCTGCCGATCCGAGATTTGGGAGGCGATAACCAGGCCTGGCCGCACAAAACGGAAAGAGCCGTCGATGTGGCCATCCGTATCGTCTTGATCGCGCACACCCGGCACCCAGATGACAACCTCAACCCCTAGCAAGCGCTTGAGTTCGGCTTCGATGTCATCTCTCGTCATGCCGGGGTTTCTATTGTCGTTCACCCAGCAGCTTTCCGCTAAAAGCAGGGTGCCATCGCCGTCATATTCCAGACCGCCGCCTTCGCCAACCAGCCGGGTTGACTCGGGCGTGAATCCCAGATGGCCGCAGATGGCTTTAGCCACGCCCTTATCCAGGCTGTGGCGTTCCTTGCCGCCCCAGCCATTGAAATTAAAGTCAATGGCCGCAGATGTACCTTCAGCCGTTTTGATGAAAACCGGCCCCGTATCCCGCGCCCACATATCATCGGTCGCTGCATCCAAGAGCTCGACTTTCGGGCCACAGAGGCGCGCGGCTAGTTCATGCTGATCCTTCGCAGCCAAAAGGGTGACCGGTTCTCTTTCCGCGATGGTGCCGGCCAGCCGCCCCAAATTCTCCTGAACAGCCTCAAAATAAGCCTGAGTCCGACCGTAAATCGCTTCGGTCGAGGGCCAGCACATCCAGGTTCTTCGATGAGCCGCATCTTCAGCCGGTAGCCAAGGACCGCCGGTCATAGTTTTCTCCTTTTTTTATCGTCCAAAATCGGGCCTGTGCTTCGGCAGAGACAACGTTTTACCGATTGTTAACCATTCCCCTAAAGACTCGTTAATGAAATAGCGATTCGCATCTAAAAAAGGCAGGCCTTCAGACCAAAAGATCGTCAGGTTTAGCCGCAGCATTAACGGCCATCATTCCAATAGGAATGAATTAAGGCGAGGAGCACCAAAACATGCCGTTTTACCCCGGCCGCAAGGGATTTAAGCAGTACTTTTCTTATGCGGGCAAAAATGCCCCTTCAACCCACCAAGGACCGGATCAATCGACCGGGACGGTGTCTTCCATAGACCCAAATCCAGATTCACTCGCTGCCAATGACCAGGCGGCGAAGCCCGGCCTCAACCCCGAGCAGCTATTATCCCTCTCCGAGGTCTCCCGCCGAACTGGTATTCCCGAAAATCTTTTAAAAGACGGCTATTTACAAGGTGAAATTAAGGGTCTTCAGCAAGAAGAGACTATTCTTCTCCGCTACCGTGATCGGGAAATAGCCGACGCAGACCACACAACCCTCGAAATTATCGAACTGCAAAAATCTGAAATTTACCGACTACAGGCGGCTATTCAACGTCTCGTCGAGGAGAAAAACGAAATTGCTGAGAAGTTAGAACATATTAAATGGGATTCTTAATTTAAGTTCTTATTGCATTATCTTATGGTCATAAAATGTAATGACTTCATCATCCGACTTCACATACTAATTTTAAAGGTAAAAGTTAGAATTTAGATATAACTAATTGTAATTATTGATATAAGTAAGAATACTATCATATTCTCTCTTGCCTGCAGCTAGGTTTGGTTTTTTCAATTTTTCTAAAATTCTATCATTAACCAGACATTTGCAGTGTTCCACTAATCTTTCTCCTGGGCAAATGAGTGCGCTCAAGAACGAGCGAGATAGAAGGGGAAGACAGGATGTCTTATCGAATGATTTGGGTAATAGTACTCCTAGGACCAGTAATTTGCTGGGCATTGATGCGGCCAGCCATTGGGTCGGACGCGGTCGTTGAGTCGGGAATGACGATCAAGTCGGAATGGCAGATTGCCAATCGTTTCATCCAACCCAACGATATTTTTTCCAAACCAATAACCCAATCGCCGAAGCCAGCAAAACCGGCGCCGAGCGGTTCAAATGTGGTGGTCCGCAGTGAGTCGCCGATAAACCAGAGTTGGATTTTAAACCCTGCGCTCAGTAAGGCCTGTTCGCAGGGGCATTTTCGACAAGCGGTGCAGCACCATTTGGTCGGTATCTTTCAGAAATCGGTTTACGGCGCTGCGGTCGGTGGTCACGCGAGCTTGATTGACCGCCGGCAACTCGCCAAAGAGAATGTGGTTTATGTCTTTAAAGGGCAGGGCACGACAAATTGCCGTGTCTATCATAGGAATGCTTAAGGGCCGCAAATTGAGTTCGATCACCCGGTTGCGGGAATCGAAATCTGCCCTGAAAATGAGCAGGTCAGGTGAATCGGGTAATAAACAGGCGAGGAATTGAATTCCCTATGAAATGTCCCTCCAGGAGACCTTCCGTAATGTCTTCCCTCTTTGGGGAAACTATTGAGCGCCTTTGCAGCACCTTGCGGTCTTGCTTTGGGATCGAGTCAAAGCGCATGATCCGCCTGCTGCCTCTCGGCGCAGCGG
>JBCCHN010000058.1:0-29596 GCA_039028695.1 Pseudomonadota bacterium | reverse complement strand
GCGCATAGTCCCCCGTCATGGGAATGTTCATCCCAACCTTGATCGTATCATCAGCCGCCTTGGCGATGCTAAAAGGTGCAACTCCTGCAACAAGAGCTCCCGCAGCCGTGGTCTTAAGTACATCTCGACGTGTGAAATTCACTGCCTTCCTCCTCGTTTTTGATTGTTCAGGCTAGCTATTTTGTTGAGCTAGCGGTTTATCAATTCTGGTTCTCCCCACTTTTAGTCCGCTCATTTTGGGGAGTATGCGGCGGAAATTGTTCCGTTTCCAGCAATTCCCTCTGTCAAAAGATTACAACTTGGTCACCTGTCTCCCGTCGAAAGTGGCTCAATCGAAAATGGCTTCGCATGAGTTAAGGCTTTGGTGGCGTAGTCGATCCAATCCCCGATGCGAGAGCTGGATGCCGACGTTTCTTTCGCCAGCCTCTTCTAAGATTTTGAACAAATTGGTAAACCAAATCATACCAAAACTCAATGATATCTTCTTATGTTTTTGACAGAGGTTGGCTGGACTGGTAGGGTATATCGTGCTTTTTGTATGTTTTTCTTGATTAAAATTGGTTCAAATTGGTCTGATAATTGGATCATTTCTTGAGGGGGCCTGTGCCATGAACCAAATGATGCCTCAGCCGGGGCGATGGCAGGATTCAAGCCCGCGCGTCCTGCGGCCCGGTCTGCCCATACTGCCGCTGGGACGGGAACGCTATCGCGTGGCTGGCGGTGGTGCCTTGGTGGTCCGTTTGGCCGCTGGCGATCGGCTCGAGGTAATCGATATTGAGGGGCGGCAAGCCTGCGAAGTGGTTCCCTTCATGGAAAACGGCAATCCGGAGCCGGGCCTGTTACGGTTGCAGGGTGCCGCACCGACGCTCGGCACGGCGTCGGGAGCTTTGGCTCTTCTCAGGACAGACCCCCATGGGCTGGCGGCGGCGCTCCGGCGCCACGGCGCTCGGTTGGAGGCATGGCGCTCTATTGACCTCTTTGGCCTCGACAGTCCGGCGGGCGCCCAAGCGGAATTGCTTGCTGACGGCAATGGTGTGGCGGTGATTGCCGCGCCCGGTGGCCCCATGGTCGTGGATCAACAAGACACGCCCACGGATCTGGAAGTTTTTGTACAGCGGGCGCATGTGCCCGAAACGGGGGGCGCGCCGCCGCTGCCCGATCCCTTGGCTGATCCGCGCTTGGACCAACGCATCGACAAAGCCACGGCTCAATCCTATGAAGTGCGCGCCGGTGAATGGATCCAGATTATTGATGTGGAGGGGCGGCAGTGCTCGGACCTGCAGGTTTTCGATCTGGCCAAGCTGGATCGGGGCATGGAGCGATCGTTGGATGTTACCACCACTCGCACGCTCATGGCCCAGGCCTATCCCGGTCCCGGCCTGATGGCCAAGTACTACGATCAGGACATGCAGGCCCTGGTGGAAATCGTCCAAGACAACTGCCTGCGCCACGATGCTTTCGGTCTGGCCTGTACGGCCAAGTATTACGAGGACATGGGGTATCCCGGCCATGTCAACTGCTCGGAGAACTTCAACGGGGCGCTTGCCTCCTACGAGGTTGCGCCGCGCCGCGGCTGGGCTGCCATGAACTTCTTCTACAACACCAATATCGACGATCAAAATCAGCTCTATCTGGACGAGCCCTGGTCGCGGCCCGGCGACTATGTGTTGCTCCGGGCCCTGACCGATCTGATCTGTGTGTCCTCATCCTGTCCTTGTGACATTGATGCGGCCAACGGCTGGAACCCTACCGATATCCATGTACGGGTCTACGATGCGGGTGAAGATTTCAAAAAATCGATCGGCTTTCGCAAATCAACGGAGGCAAATGCCGACATGACAAAAGAAACCGGGTTTCACCCGCGTACGTCCCAATTGACCCGGAATTTTGTGGAATACAATGGCTACTGGCTGGCCAATAGCTTCACCAACCATGGCGCCATCGCGGAATATTGGGCTTGCCGGGAAAAGGCGGTTGCCCTGGATCTTTCGGCTCTGCGCAAATTCGAGGTCACGGGCCCGGATGCGGAAACTCTCTTGCAACGTTGCCTGACTCGCAATGTGCGCAAGCTCGCCGTCGGTCAGGTGGTCTATACCGCCATGTGTTACGAAACGGGCACCATGATCGATGACGGTACCCTGTTCCGTCTCGGCGCCGATAACTTCCGCTGGGTCGGCGGCAATGACTATGGCGGTAAATGGCTGCGCGATCAGGCATCGTCCATGGGGTTGGAGGCTTGGGTCAGGTCCTCTACGGATCAGCTCAGCAACCTTTCTATCCAGGGCCCGCTCAGCCGTGATATCCTCAAAGAGGTGATCTGGACCCCGCCCGCCCAACCCAGCATTGAGGAGATGGGTTGGTTCCGCTTTAGCGTGGGGCGCATCGGCGACTATGACGGCATAGCGGTTGTGGTCTCGCGCACCGGCTACACGGGCGAGCTGGGCTACGAGGTTTGGTGCCATCCCAAGGACGCCCCGGCGGTTTGGGACGCCATCTGGGCGGTTGGCGAACCTTTGGGCATGCTGCCCATGGGATTGGAGGCTTTGGATATGCTGCGCATCGAAGCTGGATTGATTTTCGCCGATCAGGAGTTCGACGATCAAACGGATCCCTTCGAGGCGGGCATCGGCTTTACCGTACCTCTGAAGTCCAAAAACGAGGATTTTATCGGCCGAGATGCCTTGCAAAAGCGTAAGGACTCGCCCCAGCGTCAGTTGGTGGGGCTGGAACTGGTCGGTGACGAAGTGCCGGCCTCCGGCGACTGCGTCCGGGTGGGCCGCCTCCAGGTGGGCACGATCACCAGCGCCACCCGCTCGCCCATCCTGCAGAAAAACATTGCCATGTGTCGAATGGCCGTTCAGTACGCTGAACCGGGAACCGAGGTTGAGGTGGGTCGGCTGGATGGGCAACAAAAGCGCCTGCCGGCCAAGGTGGTGGCCCTGTCCTTTTTTGATCAAAGTAAGGAGCGGGTACGCAGCTAATTTTTAATTCGCGCGCCCTTTTCGGCTGCTTTGTCTCGCCGATCCGGTAATTCTTAGCGATCGCGGCCATTTGTGTCGGCGGGGGACTTTTCCATACTTTGTTTCTTTCGCCCGATCTGCTATGGGAACCGCGACTTCATTAGGCTGCGACATCTTTAGGATCGGTCATGAGCAAAAACTTTGTTGTGATTGGCGCCAGTCACGCCGGGACCAACTTGGTGGAAACTTTAAGGCGCAAAGGGTGGCCGGGTGGCATTACCTTGCTTGACCGCCTGCCGGGACCGCCGGTGGAGCGTCCGCCCCTCTCCAAGCTTGCCCCCCATCCCGATTGGGAGCAGCACAACCATCTCCTGAAAGCGCGGGAGTGGTTTGCCGAGAATGACATCGACTTCCGGGACGGGGTCGAGGTTGTCGCCGTCGACCGTGATACCAAGTCCGTCCAATTGGTGGGGGGCGACACTATCGCCTATGATCAATTGGCCATCGCCTCAGGCGCCTATCCCCGACCCCTGCCGGGACCGGGCGCTGATTTAGACGGTGTTTTGTATCTGCGCACCGTATTGGATGCGACCTCCCTGCAGGAAGAAGTGGGTTCGGCGCAAAAAGTTGTTGTCGTCGGCGGCGGCTACATTGGCCTCGAGGCGGCGGCCTGTTTGGCCAAGCTGGACAAGGACGTTTCGGTGATTGAGTTTGCGCCCCGCCTTTTGGCCCGGGTTGCGACCCCGCCCATGTCGGCTTTTTTTGAAAAATTGCATCGGGATCATGGGGTAACCATATATACCGGCGAGGGCACCCAGGAACTTCGGGGTGACGGCCGGGTCCGTCAGGTCGTCACCACCTCCGGGCGGGAGCTGGACTGTGATCTGGTCTTGGTCGGTATCGGCGTGATTCCCGAAACCCAATTGGCCGAGGCAGCCGGACTCGACGTGGACAACGGCATCCTGGTTAATCCTTACTGCCAGACCAACGACCCGGACATCTATGCCTTGGGTGATGTGGCTCGGCGCGAGGGTAGCCCTGGTGGCCTGCGTATCGAGTCCATCCACAATGCTCAGTTTACGGCGGTTAAAGTGGCGGAGCACGCTCTCGGCCTGGACATGGGTAAGGAAGAGGTTCCATGGTTCTGGTCCGAGCAGTTCGGCTATCGGCTGCAAAGCGCTGGCGTTGCCACCGAATGGGATGATGTGGTCTGGCGCGACGAGGAAAAGGAGTCTTCCGGTTCCGCCTGGACCTTTCATGGTGAGCACTTGGTCATGGTCGAGGCCTTTCACCAGGTGCAGGCCTTCATGGTGGGCAAGCGGCTCATGGAAATGGGCAAGAATCCCACCAAGGAGCAGGTGGCCGACCCGTCCGTTGCCTTGAAGTCCCTGTTGAAAGGTTAGGCTTTCGCGAAGGATCATCAGGATTTACTTGTCTTGCTTGATCAGATAATGCTTGTGCTTTGCGGTGTCGCCGACGGTTTGAAACACCTCAGTGTGTCAAAAAAGCCCGAAGAGCTTTAACAACAATAGATTAGTGATAAGGATCTGGCCCCATGCCCCGCATCTTCTTTATCCGACCCGATGGAGAGACCGTTGAAGTCGACGCCAAGGACGGCGAGACGGTGATGGAAGCCGGACGCGACGCGCTGGTGGGCATCGAGGGCACCTGCGGCGGCTGCATCAGCTGTGCGACCTGCCACGTGATCCTCGAGCCGGACTGGTACGAAAAGGTTGGCGCCCCGGATGAAGACGAAGAAGACATGCTGGATCTAGCCTTGGGGAGGGAGGAGCGCTCGCGGCTGGGCTGTCAGATTACCATGTCCGATGACTTGGATGGCTTGCGCTGTGTCGTTCCCGAAGAATTTTGACCTGGCAAACCGCCCACCACTTTAATGCCCGCCGCTGTAGTTTAGGTGACGTTCGCCTATATTTCTCGCCCGGCCATCATCCCCTCATAGACCGCCTCCTCGGCAGAGCGGGGCGCGCGACAATCCCCCACGGATAGAATCTGCCAGGGACCGCCGTTCAACGCGTCTTCCAGTGTGGTGTCGGCTTGGTGCCCTTGCGCAATCACCAGGGTATCCATATCTCCGCATTCGATCGCTTCGCCCGAGAGGGAGTGCATGAAAAAGGCCGTATCCCCCTGGGCGCCGAAGAAGCGGGCATAGGGCTGAACCTCTACGCCCAGCTTGTGCAATTGGCCTGCCCAGTGCCAGCGCAGGTATTTTTGCAGGTTTTGTCCCGCCATTTCACCGTCCACACAAAGGCGCACATGACAGCCTTCGCGGGCCAACTTTTCCGCCACGCCCAAGCCCACCCAGTCGCAACGCCAATCGGCGATCACCACCGAGGCGCCGGGATTAACCTCGCCCCGCAGCAATTGCCAGACGTCTACCGCGTGCACATCCTCATCGACCTCCACGTCGGGCCGATAGGGCTGAGCGCCGGTTGCGATGATGACCCCATCGGGCTTTGCTTGCTCCACGGTGCGCCTGTCGACTGGACTGTTCAGCTGTACCGCCACGCCGCCCAATTCCATCTCTCTTTTCAGGTTGTCCACGATGACCCCAAACTCGGCCCGGCCCGGCAGATTCTGCGCCAGCAGGGTCTGGCCACCCAATTGGCCACTGGCCTCGCAGAGCGTTACCCGATGGCCCCGCTCGCCCGCCACCGCGGCGGCCTTCATGCCGGCCGGGCCGCCCCCCACCACGAGAATGTCCCGGGCCTGTTGCGGCGGCGGAAGGCTGGGAAAATCCAGCTCCCGCCCCGAGAGCGGGTTTTGAATGCAGGAAATACGCACCCCCATGTGATAGTGGCCGATGCAGGCTTGATTGCAGCCGATACAGGCGCGGATGTCATCCAGGCGACCCTTGCGCGCCTTGTTGGGCATCTCCGGGTCCGAGATCATGGCGCGGGTCATACCACAGAGATCGGCCTGTCCCTGTTTGAGGACCTCTTCAGCCTGTTGTGGCTGATTGATGCGCCCGGCCACGAAGATGGACTTGCGCACCTGCTGCTTAATAGCGCCCGCTTGCGGGGCCAGATAGGCGTGATCCACGGCCATGGGCGGCACCACGTGGATCGAGCCGGCGAGACCCATCATGGAGCCGGTGGTGACATTTAAATAGTCCAGGTCCGGCTCATCGTTGAGGCGGCGGCAGATGGCGAGCCAACCGGCCTCGTCTAGGCCGTCCGGCTCCTTTTCCTCGGCCGAGATGCGCATGCCGATGACCTTGTCTGGCCCGACCGCTTGGCGAGTCGCCTTGAGGAGTTCCGCCACGATGCGGAAGCGCCGGTCATCGTCACCGCCGAAATCGTCCTCGCGGTGATTGGTCAGGGGGTTCAGGAATTGGGCGATCAACATACCGTGGCTGGCGGTCAGCTCGACCCCGTCCAGCCCCGCCTCGGCCATGCGCCCGGCTGCCTGGGCAAAAGCATCGATGATAAACCAGACATAGTCCGTGGACATGGCTCGGGGCATGCAATGAAATCGGTGATCGGGCACCGCCGAGGGGGCGTGGGCGACCCGCAGCAGCCCGTCATGGCTATAGGTGATCCGGCCCCCATGGTTGATTTGGCCAAAGATTTTGGCCCCGTGCCGATGAACCGCATCCGCCACCCGCCGATAGCCGGGAATGCAGGCGTCCGTGCCTGAGTTGATGTAGTAGGAGGCGGAGACTTCGTCATCATTGGGCCGGGACGATTCCATGATGATCAAGCCCGCCCCGCCCCGCGCGCGGGCCTCGTGATAAGCGGCCATGGCCTCGCTGGGAATGCCCTTTTCCGCCATAATGGTCTGGTGTGCCGTCGAAAAGATCCGATTGTGGATCTCCAAGCCCCTTATCTGGTGAGGCGAAAAAAGGTGCTCAAAGGTCATATCGGCTCCGCAGTCCCGCTGACGCATGCACGAGGGACAAACCCTGTGATTTATCCGATCTCTCCCGCCGCAGGGGTCAATGGGTGAGATAAAGCCTTTAGATCTTGGCCCAACTAACCCATTATATGAAGAGGCTTTTGGCCCCGCACCCCTGCGAGGCCACAAAAAGAATGAAACTTTTCGGGGAGGTTTGAAGGCGATGGCGAAACAACCAAAACTGCGCGGCTTGTCGGAAATACTGACTTTTTTCCGCAAAAACGAGACGCCTATCTTTTTTGTATCGCCCACGGCCTTCAACCTTTTGGGCGTGGAAAAGTTCGTGAATCGCTTTTTTCACTGCAACTATTTTGACTCCTTCGAGGGATGGCACCCTCGGGTCTTCGTGCCCAAGGAGCTGGGCTACCGGGACTTCCAGTCCATGGAGGAGGTTTGCAACTACCTGCTCTCTCACAAGGAGGTGTCCGACCGGATACGCAAGGCGGGCAAGGGGCCGGCGCGCCTGGTATTTGTCATGTTCGACGAAGAGACCGAGGAGCTGGCCGGCGAAATGGGGGCCGTCGTGGCCCATCCCTCCGCGGCGCTACGCAAACGCTTGGACTCCAAGATCGAGACCACCCGCTTGGCCAACGAAGCGGGCATCTCCTCTGCGCCCAACGTGATGGGCCGGGCCAAGACCTTTGAGGAGCTTATGACCTTGGCCGACAGCGCCAAGCTGGGCAATTCCCTGGTTGTGCAGACTCCCTACGGAGATTCCGGGCGTACCACCTTTTTCATTAAGTCCCGGGACGACTGGGACAAGAACGCTGAGCACATGGTCGATGAAGAATTAAAAATAATGAAATATATCAACCATATGCCGGGTACTCTTGAGGCTTGTGTGACCCGCCATGGCACCCTTGTGGGGCCGGTGCAAACCGATATCACGGGCTTTGCCGAAATCACCCCCTATAAGGGTGGCTGGTGCGGCAACGACATGGATCCGCGGATCTTTAATCAGACCGTGCGCCGCGGCTTGGCGGATATGGCCCGGGCCTTGGGCGACCGTCTGCGGGACGAGGGCTACATGGGTGTCTTTTGCATGGACTTCCTGATCGACACCGACGACGGCACCCCCTATCTCGGCGAACTCAACCCGCGGATCAGCGGCGCCAGCCCTCTGACCAACTTGACAACCGCCCATTACGGCGGCGTGCCCATGTTCCTTTTCCATTTGCTGGAATACCTGGACGTGGACTACGAAATCGACCTGCGTAGAATTCAGCGCCGTTGGAACGAGTTCGATTTCTGGAGCCAGCTTATCCTCAAGCAGACGCAGGATAAGGTAAAACTCCTCACCAAGGCGCCCCGCACGGGGATCTACACCATGGACAATAACGGGGCGATTACCTTCCAGCGGAACGAATTAGACTGGACCAACGTTATTGACAATAACGAAGCCTTTTACCTGAGAGTTTATAAGGAAGGAGATTATACCTATAAGGGCGCGGACCTGGGTGTGGTGGTGACGCGAGGGCGCATGCAGACCGCCGACCGCCAACTGCGCGAGCGGGCCAAGCTGTGGACGGCAGCGATCAACGCGGAGTTCGAGGGCACGGACCCCAAGGACATTCCGCAGATGCCATTGCACCCCCTCAGTACCAAACTTTTTTGAGGACGAACCTTTTTGAGTACCGGGCTTTTTCGAGCACCGGGCTTTTTCGAGGCTCAAGCCCCTTTAGGTAAATGACACTCGACATGACGATGGAATATCGGACCCTTGATGAGGCCGAGCTAGGCCCCAAGTGGCAAGGGGCTTTCGAGGCCATTTGGCCCGCCTATCGCGGCTGGTTTCTGAGCCAAGGTGAGGAAGCACGACCCACTTATCGTGAGGTGGCGCGGGCCCTAAAGGCCCACATGCCCGAATGGGTGCCGGCCTGGGAGCAGATGAGCGAGCTGGCAGGCGGGGGCGACTATGCCGCCCGCTTTTTGGGCCAACTTTCGCCACCGCCTTTTTTTGCCGCTTGTTCCCAGGCGATCCTGCCCGGCGATCCGGCGGCGGGGCAGGCGCCGTTGCTGGTGCGCAATTACGACTATTCACCCCTGCTGTGCGACGGCCTGGTGATGAAGACCCATTGGCTCAAGCGAGGCGTGATCGCCATGACCGATTGCATGTCCGGCGTGTTGGACGGCATGAACGATGACGGCCTGGCCATTTCCTTGACTTTTGGGGGACGCCGGGTGACGGGGCAAGGCTTTTCCATCACCATGATCCAGCGCTATATCCTCGAAACCTGCTCGACGGTGGCCGAGGCTTGTGCGGCCCTGCAACGCCTGCCCCTGCAGGTGGCTTACAACGTAGGTCTTTTGGACCGTGACGGGGATTTTGCCACGGTACTCTTGTCGCCCGACCGCCCGGCTCAGATTACCCAACGTCGGGTCATCACCAATCACCAAGACGGGGATCGTTGGCAAAAGTATACCGATATGATCCAGTCGGACGAGCGGCTCGATTACCTGACCAAGCAGCTTGAAGCCGGCCCCAAGGACCCGGAGGATTTGCTTGGCTTGTTCCTCAAGGTGCCGCTTTATCGCACCACCTATGGCATGGGCTATGGTACCCTCTTTACGTCGGTCTATTGCCCCGCCCGGGGCGAGGTGCGCTACCTTTGGCCGGACGGTGGCTGGCATCTCACCTTCGATGAATTCCCCGAGCAAAGTCGAACGGTGCTCTATCAGGACTTCGAGGCCAGCAACGACGACAAACCCGTCTGGCCGCCCCAGGAGCTGCGCCAACCCAAGCGCCCCATGGGCATCTTCAAGCGCTAACCGCACTGCGGTTCGAGCCTACATTTTCATGCGTGCGCCGGTGGGATCATAAGGGGCTCTTAGATGGGGGCGTAGGGGGTAGCGGCGTGCCGCGATCTCGATTTCCCAGCGCCCGGTCTGCAGGAAGTCTTTTGTGATCCCCTCCGGATGTGTGACAAGCCCCATGGCAAAACAACGATCGAAGGTGGGACCATAGCCGCCGGAGGTGGTGGCGCCCACGAGGACGCTATCCCGATAGATCGGTTCGTCATGCAAGGGCAGGGGCCGTTCTTCCATGATTTCAAATAGCGCCAGCAGCCGCTTCAGGCCTTGTTCCTTTTGACGCAGCAGGGCGTCGCGGCCCATAAAACCGCCGGCTTTGTCCAAGTCCAAGGCAAATCCCAGTCCCGCCTCCAAGGGCGTGACGTGACCCGAAAGATCATGTCCCCAGTGTTTGAAGTTTTTCTCGATCCGGCAACAGTCCAGGGCATGAAAGCCAGCATGGGCCAAACCCAGATCCAGGCCCGCCTCCTGAATCACGTCGAAGACCTTGATTGCAAACTCGCTCGGTACAAAAATTTCCCAGCCCAATTCTCCGACAAAGCTTACCCTCTGGGCCCTGGCCGGAACCGGCCCCAGGTCAATCTCTTGTGCCGTCGCAAAGGGAAAGGCTTCATTGGAAAGATCGCAGCTACTCACCCGGCTCAAAAGGCTGCGCGACTGAGGTCCCATAACCCCCAAGACCGCGTAGGTCGAGGTCATATCTATAACAGTGACATGTTCATCTGGCCTTTGGTGGCGTTTGATCCAATCCATGTTGTGAACCCGCAAGCCGGCTCCGGTGGTCATCCAAAAGCCGTCCTCACGGGGCCGGCTGATGGTAACATCCGCTTCTATGCCGCCACGCGGGTTGAGCATCTGTGTGTAGACCACGCGGCCCGGTGCCACATCCACGTTGTTGGCGCACAACCGTTGGAGCAGAGGCAGGGCATCCGCGCCTTGCAGCCAGATCTTGCCGAAGGGGCTTAGGTCATAGAGGGCCACTGCCTCGCGTGTGGCCTTCACCTCTCGGGCGGCGTGGGGCCACCAGTCCTGGTCGCCAAAGCTATACGCCTGTTCGGGCTCTGCCCCCTCGGGCGCAAACCACAAGGGCCGCTCCCAGCCGGCGGCGGCACCGAAACAGGCTTGGCCGATCTCGGGCCGGTTTTCCCAATAGCGCGCTTTTAAGGGCGAGTGGCGCAGATTGCGGCAGGTCTTCAGCTGTTTGTAGGGCCAGTGTGTGGCAAAAACCGTCCCCACGAATTCCGTGGCCCGTTCGGCCATGAAGGCATCGGAGCCGTGCCAGGCCTCGAAGCGGCGCACGTCCGCCTCCCAGGGGTCCCATTCGGTTTCGCCGGTGAGAACCCACTCGGCGATAGTCTTGCCGGCCCCGCCTGACCCAGCGATCCCCGATGAGTTAAAGCCCGCCGCCACAAAAAAATTCTTCAGTCCGGGCGCTTCACCCAAAACGGGGACATTATCTGGCGTAAAGCCCTCTGGGCCGTTCATAAAGGTGCGAATGCCCGCTTGCCCCAAGCTGGGGATACGGTGCAACGCCCCTTCCATGAAAAAACTAAAGTGATCCCAATCCTCCGGAAGCATGGTGAAAGAGGCATCGTCGGGCACGCCTCCGACTTGCCAGGGGCGCGAGACGGGCTCAAAGCCGCCCATAACCAACTTGCCCGCATCCCCCTTGGCATAGATCTGCGCACCGAAATCTCGGATGAAGGGTTGGTCCAGGGGCACGTTCTCCATGGGCTCGGTGACGATATACATGTGCTCGGCCGCCTGCACCGGCACGGTCACGCCCACGCTGCGCGCTAACTGTCGAGACCAAATGCCGCCGCACAGAATAACCTTTTCGCAGGCGATGGTCTCGTGGTCCGTTTCCACACCGCAGACAGCGCCGTCTTTGGTGACGATGCGACGTACTGCCTGCCCTTCAAAAATGCGTCCGCCCAGCTGTCGCGCGGCCTTGGCCAGAGCCATTGTGGTGTCGGTGGGATTGGTCTGCCCGTCGCCCGGGATCCACAAGCCGCCCTCCAAGTCGTCCACCCGCAAAAGGGGCGCGAAGCTCTCAATCTCCTGCGGGCCGATCACATGGGACTCATTGCCCAGAGCCTTGCCCACGCTGTGCATGCGCTTCAGCTCCTCCATGGACGCCGGCGTGGTCGCCAGGGACAGGCCGCCGGTCGTTTTATAGCCCGTGGCCTGTCCGCTTTCGGCTTCCAAGGATTGGTAAAGTTTGGTCGCATAGGCGGTGACATGGGTGTAGAAAGCCGAGCCGCGAAGGGAGCCCACGATACCCGCTGCATGCCAGGTCGTACCGCTGGTCAGGCGGTCTCGCTCAAGTAAAATGGCGTCCTGGCACCCCATCTTGGCGAGATGATATAGGCTGCTGCAGCCAACGATGCCGCCACCAATGATCACGACCTGGGCTTGGCTTGGCAGGGTCATGAGATGATTTTCCGGTTCTGGATTTCCACGAAAAACCTATCCCCTCATTCGGGCGCCGTCCGGATCAAAGGCCGGCGCGGGAATGACCTTTGCGGGGTGAGGCTGGCCCAACAGCAAGACCGCAAGGGCCGTTCCGTGTGCGGCGCAGCCGGGCTCTACATAAGCCAGCGCGAGGGAGGCCTGCACCCGGTGGCCATAACCGCCGGAGGAGACGATGCCCACCGTTCGTCCCCCATCGTCCAGGACCGCTTCGTTGCCCATGGCATCCCTGTCTTTGCTTTCGATGCGCAGGCACACCAGCTTGGTCGACAGGCCCTTTTCCCCCTGCGCCATCAGGGCATCGCGGCCCATGAAGTCACCCCGATCCAGCTTGATAAAGGCATCCAATCCCGCTTCCCAGGGTGTGGTCTCGATGGAAATATCGGCGCCGAAGCCCAGGTAGCCCTTTTCCAAACGCATCGTGTCCAAGGCAAAAAAGCCGAAATCCGCTAACCCTGGATCAGCCTCTTTCAGCGCATCGTAAACGGCCAATTGTGCGTCCATGGGCATGTGGAACTCGTAGCCCAGTTCCCCCCCATAGCTAACCCGCAGGGCGCGGACGTTTCGGCCTGCGATTTGAATGTCCCGTTGGGAGAGCCAAGGAAAAGCCTCATTCCCCAAATCTGCATCGGTGACCTTGGCTAGGATGTCCCGAGCCCTGGGTCCCTGCAGGCCCAGAATGGCCGTCTCTTCGGTGATATCCATTATGTGCAAATCTTGACCGCCGCTCACATGACCGAGCAGCCACTCCCGATCATGGATCTGTTGGGCCGCTGCGGAACAGAGGTAAAAGGTCTCGTCGCTCATTCGCGTAACGGTGAATTCGGCCACGATGCCACCCCGTTGGCTAAGGGCATGGCACAGGGCGATACGGCCGCTCTTTCCCGGCACCCTGTTGGCCAGCAAAGCGTTCAAGAAAGCCTCAGCGTCCTTGCCGCAAACCTGAAACTTGGCAAAGCCGGATAGGTCGATCACCCCGGCATGGTCAGTCACGGCCGCTACCTCGCGGCGGACATGCTCAAAGACGTGTGTTCGGCGAAAGGAAAGGCCTTGCTCGGGTTGCGTTCCATCGGCGCCGAAAAAGTTCGCCCGCTCCCAGCCAAAGCGCACGCCAAAAAAGGCGCCACGGTCGGCCAGTCGGTCATAGACCGGGGTCTTTTTACGGGGCCGTCCCGCTGGCAGTTCCTCGCCGGGGAAGTGAATGGCGAATTGATTGCCGAAGGCTTCCTCGGCCCGCTCCACCCGGTAGGCCCAATCCGCAAAGGGGCCGAAGCGGCGCGGGTCCAATATGCTCATGTCGACGCCGGGCTCCCCATCCACCATCCAATCGGCCAGGAATTTGCCGGCACCGCCCCCTTCCATCACGCCCATGCTGGTGCCGGCCATGATCCAAAAGCCGGGCAGGCCCGGCGCTGGCCCGATCAGGGCATTGGCGTCGGGGGTAAAGGTGATGGGGCCGTTGACGATTTCCTTAATGCCCGCATCGGCGAGGGACGGGATGCGATCCATGGCCTGAGCGGCGATACCGCTCATGCGCTCCAGGTCGCCTGGCAAGAGTTCCATGCCGAACTCGGGCGGCACCCCGTCGATGGACCAGGGCACGGCCTCCTTCTCATAGGTCCCCAAAATTGCCCCATCCCGTTCCGGGCGAACGTACCAGGATTCCTCAGGGTCCCGAATGATCGGCAGGGTCCGCTCCAGTTCCGCGTAAGCCCCGATCCGATCGGTCACCATATACTGGTGCAGCATGGGCACGATAGGCAGGTCCAGCCCCACCATTTCCCCGATCTCACGCGCCCAGGTGCCGGCCGCATTGACCACCATGTCACAGTTTATATCACCGTTCTCCGTGGTGACCCGCCATCTTCCGTCGGGCTTTGCGGCAATGGTGGTCACGGCTGTGTGGCGGTATATCTCCGCACCGCCGCTGCGGGCACCGCGGGCCAGGGCGTTGGTGGTCTGGGTGGGATCGGTATAGCCGTCCTGAGGTTCGTAAATGGCCCCGATTAGGCCCTCGGTCTCAACCAGCGGATAGATCTCCTTGAGCTCGGGAGGGCTGATGATTTGGAAGTCCACGTCGATCCAGCGGCCCATTTGAGCTACTTGGCGAAATTCGTCCATGCGCTCGGGCAAGCGGGTCATGCGCAGGGCACCGCTGGTGGTAAAGCCCGTGGGCTGGCCCGTTTCCTTTTCCAAGACATCCCGGTACAGGCGCACTGAATGATTGCGCATGCGCATAATGGTCAAATGGTGGGCAAAGTTCGTGCAAAGGCCAGCGGCATGCCAGGTGGAGCCGGCCGTCAGCTCGTTCTTCTCCACCAGCACCACATCCCGCCAGCCCCGCTTGGTTAGGTGGTAGAGCAAGCTGCAGCCATAGATCCCGCCGCCGACGATGACGACTTTTGCGTCTTTTTTCACCTGGTCGGACCTCCTGTGCCGGTTACCCCTATGGAAGGGCCATTTTTGGGACTCTTACGGTCAGTTTCCGCCAATCCCACTGACTCGGTAAAGACTAAAGATTCCGACCCCTCACGGACTGTTGGTGCGCCAGTGATTGATCACCGGCAAAACACGGGATATTAATGCCTGCGGCGGCTTAGAATGAGTGCAATCGAGCCGATTGTGTCATCGTGAGGCCCATTAAACGAGAATAAATCCTTGGCATTTTGCTATAGGTGGCGTTGCCGGGATGGGGAGTGAACGACAGTTGTGTCTGCCTGACCGAGTTGAGGCAGATCCGTTTAAAAGGAACCCAAAAAACCAGAGAAAAGAGCTCTGGCCAAGAATCAGGGAGAACCAAAATGAAATATGGAAACTGGCTATCCAGACGGAAATTCCTGGCGGGCACCGGCGCCGTGGCCGCGGGTCTGACCTTTGCGAATTTTCGCGGAGCGCGCGCGGCGGAAGAGCCCAAGTTGAACTTCTACAACTGGGACACCTATATCGGCGAAAACACCTTGGATAATTTCAACGACGCTTCGGGCATCGATGTCAGCATGGACCTCTTTGCCGATAATGAAGAACTCTTTGCCAAGCTGAAAGAAGGCAATCCCGGTTATGATGTGATCGTTCCCACCAATGATTTTGTGGAGCGGATGATCGCTGCCGGCATGCTGGAGCCCATCGATCACGGAAAAATTCCCAATTTTTCCAACATCAACCCGGCATTCCAAGACGCTCAATATGATCCCGGCCGCCAGCACTCGGTTCCCTACATGTGGGGCACCCAGGGCATCGGTTATCGCATCTCCAAGGTTGATGGTGTGCCCGATAGCTGGAAATGGCTGTTCGATTCGGACAAGTACTCCGGCCGCATCGCCCTTTTGAGCGAGGGCGTGCTCGAGGTGGGCCTGCAATACTTGGGCTATTCCTACAATGACAAGGATCCGGCCCACATCAAGGAAGTGGAGGAGATGCTCATCAAGCAGAAGCCCCACATCCGCACCTTCGCCGAAGACAACGGCCAGGACCTGCTCTTGTCCGGCGAGGTGGATCTGACCATGGAATGGAACGGGGACATCGTCCAAATCATGGAAGAAGATGACGACGTATCCTACGTGGTGCCCAAGGAAGGGAGCTTGGTTTGGGAGGATTGCCTCTGCATTCCCAAGGGCGCGCCCCATCCTGAAAATGCCCATGCTTTCATGAATTATATTCTGGATGCTCAGGCCGGCGCTGATATCGCCGATTTCATCTACTACGCCACACCCAACCAGGCGGCGCGGGATCTTCTGTCGGCGGATTACAATGAAAATCCGGCAATTTTCCCGGACGATGCCACCATCGCCAAGCTGGAGCCCGCGCTCTATCAAGGTGAAGATGTGGAACGCATGAAGGAAGAGGCCTGGACTCGGGTCCTCGCCGGCTGATCGCCTTAACGGACCCCCTGGGGCAGCGTTGGTCTGCAGTCCCAGGGGGTTTCCGTCACCTAATCCTGGGGGAGCTTGATGGAAAGCTGGCGCCGTCATCCGCTGGTCTTTTGGCTGATCAATCTGCCGCCGACCCTGTGGTTGATTGTGTTTTTCTTGGTGCCCCTCAGCATCATCTGGGCCTTTAGCTTCGGGGAAAAAGTCGGTGTTGTGGGCATCGATATCAACTGGACACTGGATAATTACATCCGTGCCTTTGATCCCCTTTATTTGGAAATTTTCACCAAGTCCTTCTGGTTTGCCGCGGTCACCACCTTTATCTGCCTGGTGATCGGCTTTCCCATCGCGATTTTCATCACCTTTGCGCCGGCCCGCTGGCGTCCGATCCTGTTGCTGCTGATCATCCTTCCCTTCTGGACCAATTTGCTGATCCGCACCTATGCTTTGATCGCGGTCTTGCGTATTCGCGGCTATGTCAACTTTACTTTGGAGTGGTTTTGGGAGCAGGCCAACTGGATCCTCAGTCTGGTTGGGCTGGGCGGTTACCATCTCTTGGGGGAGAGCTTCCAGCCGGTCGAGATTCTCTATAACAATTTCGCTGTCGTGGTGGGGTTGGTCTACGTGCATCTGCCGTTCATGGTCTTGCCCCTCTATGCCGCTTTGGACCGCATGGACAAATCCTATATCGAGGCCAGCTTGGACCTGGGCGCCGGGCAGATCCGTACCTTTGCAAAGATCACCGTTCCCCTGGCCAAGGCGGGCATTATCTCCGGCTTGATCATTACTTTTATCCCGGCTCTGGGCTCGTTCTTGACGCCCGACTTACTGGGCGGCACCGACAGTCAGATGATCGCCAACGTGATCGAGCGCCAGTTTAAGAGCGCCAACGATTGGCCCTTTGGCGCGGCCTTGTCCTTCATTCTCATGTACATCACATTTTTCGCCCTGGCGATTAGGGCGGTGATGGCCAAGGGCACCTCGGCCATGGAGGCGGCGTGATGGCTGCCCATAAAAATCCAGGCAGGAAACGGTTCGGCCGCCGTATCGGCCCCCTGGATTATTCCAAGCGCTGGTCGTTGCAGCTTCTATTCCTGGGCAGCCTGGTCTTCCTTTATGTCCCCATCCTAACTCTGGTGGCCTTTTCCTTTAACGACAGCCGCCGCAACATTGTCTGGCGTGGCTTTACCCTGAAGTACTATGAAAAGGCTTTAGGCAACGACAGCCTCATTGAGGCTTTCGTCAACTCCCTGACCATCGCCTTTATTTCCACCATCATCAGCGTCATCCTGGGCGCCATGGTAGCCATCTTGTTGTGGCGCTTCAGGTTTCCCGGCAAGGCACCCCTAGAAGGGGCCATGTCTTTGCCCATCGTGATACCCGAGATTTGCATGGGCGTGGCCATGCTGGCCTTTTTCGCCCGCATCGGTTGGCCCACGGATTTGCCTTGGCCCCTCAATTTAGGCGCCATCACCATTGCCCACGTCTCCTTTTCCTTTCCCTTTGCCGCCATGGTGATCCGGGCTCGCTTAGCCAACTTTAACCGAGAGCTTGAGGAGGCGGCCAAGGATCTGGGCGCTAACGAGTGGCAGACTTTCCGCGATGTACTGATCCCCTTTATGCGCCCGGGCCTGGTGGCGGGTGGGTTGCTGGCCTTCACCCTGTCCCTGGACGACTTCGTGATCACCTTCTTCACCTCGGGGCCGGATACGGTGACCTTCCCGGTCAAGGTCTATTCCATGGTCCGCTTTTCCGTTACACCGGAGGTTAATGCGGCTTCTACGGTTTTGATCGTGGTCACCATTGTTTTGACTGCCATCGCCATGTGGCTCCAGGGCCGGGCGGAGAAAAAGTAGGTGTGGATGATGTCTTGGTGGATGAGGATTTTATTGAGCTGGAAAGCGCAATCGAACTTAGTTCTAGCGACCAAGTGGGAGCGCAGCCTGCGTGGTGCTTGGACGCAAAAGAGGGATCGCTTTTAGCGAGCGATGTAAATTAGGGTGAGGCGACGGTAATGGACAGTAACGATGTCATGATTTCCATTAAGGAAGTGACCAAGCGCTTCGGCAGTGCGGTCACGGCGGTCGACAACGTGTCCATCGATATTAAGTCCGGCGAGTTTTTTGCCTTGTTGGGGCCGTCGGGCTGCGGCAAGACCACCTTGCTGCGCATGATCGCTGGTTTCGAGTTGCCCACCGCCGGGCAGATCACCATTGATGGGCAGGATATGGAAGGCATCGCGCCCAATCATCGGCCTATCAACATGGTCTTTCAGTCTTACGCGGTTTTTCCCCATATGACGGTCTCCGACAATGTGGCTTACGGCCTAAAGGTCGGCGGCGTGCCCTCGTCTGAGATCAAGCCCCGTGTTGAGGAAGCCTTGGATTTGGTTAAGCTGGGCGGCTATGGCCCCCGCAAGCCTGATCAACTCTCCGGCGGGCAACGCCAGCGGGTGGCCTTGGCCCGGGCTCTCGTGAAACGGCCCAAGGTCTTGCTGCTCGACGAACCCCTCTCGGCCCTGGACGCGAAGTTGCGCGAGGCCATGCAGCTCGAGTTGGTTCGTTTGCAGCATACCGTGGGCATCACCTTCATTGTGGTCACCCACGATCAGAAGGAGGCTCTATCCATGGCCAACCGTATCGCCGTGATGGATAGCGGCCGGGTTCGCCAGCTAGCCAGTCCGTCTGAGCTTTATGAAAACCCCAACTGTCAATTCGTCGCCGACTTCATCGGCAAGACCAACCTTTTGCAGGGGAAAGTCACCGGCTTGGAAGGCGGTGCTGTGCTGGTTGAGGTGCCCGGTGTCGGGCCGATGCCCCTCCAAGGCAGCACTGCCAGTGGCGACGTGGGATTGGCCATCCGGCCGGAAAAAATGCGCCTGCGGGACGCCGGACCGGGTGACGGCGAGGTGGGGATCAAGGGGCGGGTTACGGAGATTGCCTATTTCGGCGAGGTCAGCTTTGTCTACTTGGAGGACGAGCAAGGTCGCAGCCTCTCGGTCGCCGCCCAAAACGACAGCCGTGGCGCCGCCCAGTCCATAAACCAGGGACATGACTACTGGTGCTGTTGGAAAGCCGAGGACGCGATCCTGCTCACGGAATAGAAAAGGACTTGTTTTGATAGAATCGTCAAAACGGGACTGGCTCTGCTTCGTGCTTGTGCTGGAAGCCGCCACCGCTGCTGCTAAAAAATACCCATATCCAACCCGGCGGCCATGGCCGCGCCCAGGTCGCGGCAGTCGTCGACGAAACTCTCCTGCCAGTCGCCCCGGCAGATCAAGGGCTCTTGCACCGGCCGCCAGCGCAGGCCCGTTGTGATGCTTTGGATGGCGCGTTTGGTGCCCGTTCCGTCCATCCCGGCGCGGATATAGGCGGCAAAGGGCAAGCCCTCGGTTTGCTCCAGACAGGGATAGTAGCAGCGATCGAAAAAGTCTTTCAGGGCGCCGCTCATGTAGCCCAGGTTTTCCGTCGTTCCCAGAATAATGGCCTGGGCGGCCAGAACATCGTCGGGATGGGTTTCGAAGGGGGTTAGCGCGCGAACCGTCACCCCTTCGACATCCGGTCCGCTGGCTCCTTCCTCGACCGCATCGCGCAGGCGCTGGGTGTTGGGTGAGGGCACATGACCGATGATGAGAAGCTGTTTGGTCGGCATTCGTCTATCCTACCGCCTTATCTGGGCACAACGAGCGTGGTGTAGGCAAAGGAAAAGCCGACGCATATCACGGCGGCGATGACAGCGCTGCGCCGCTTCAAGGGCTTCTGCGTTACAGCGGGGGCATCCCGCCGCAGACCCGCCCTTAAAAGAGCACGGGTCAGGATCATCCGATAAAGCGGCCAGAAGAGGGCCAGCGCCAGAATGGACGCCCAAAAATACCGATACTCTGGCGTAAAAAGGCCTTGCAAAGTGGTCACCATCCCAGACGCGTCATGACAATCTGGGTGAGTCTATCAAAGGCTTCCACAAGAACAAGTCGAGGAACCAATGACCTCGATCTACTCATCGGTACTTTGGCAGCAAAGCAATTGTGCCAACCCAATTGCACCATCCCAATTGCACCGGGCGCGGCGATGGGTTAAAAGCCCGCCGGCGGTATGAACCGCCACCCCTCACGCACCATTTTTTCCCAGGAGGAAGGCCCCATGGCCGCTTACCAATACATCTACACCATGGACCGGGTGTCCAAGACCTTTCCCGGCGGTAAGCAGGTCCTCAAAGACATTCGCCTGTCCTTCCTGCCCGGCGCCAAGATCGGTGTTCTGGGCCTGAACGGAGCCGGTAAATCCACTCTGATGAAGGTGATGGCCGGCATCGATAAAGAGATTAATGGAGAGGCCTGGGCGGCCGACGGGGTCAAGGTCGGCTATTTGCCCCAGGAGCCCGAACTGGATCCCAACAAGGATGTGGCCGGTAACATTTTCGAGGGCGTGGGCGAAACCAAGGCCCTGATGGATCGTTTCGAGGAGGTCAGCGCCGCCTTCGCCGACGAGAACGCCGACTTCGATGCTTTGATCGCGGAACAGGCCGAGTTGCAAGAGAAGATCGACGCTGCCGGTGCCTGGGACCTGGACCGCCAAGTGGAAATCGCCATGGATGCTCTGCGGTGCCCGCCGGGGTCGTCGGATGTAACCAAGCTTTCCGGCGGCGAACGGCGTCGTGTGGCCCTCTGCCGGCTCTTGCTGTCCCGTCCCGACATGCTGCTCTTGGACGAGCCCACCAACCACCTGGATGCGGAATCCGTGGCCTGGCTTGAGCGCTATTTGGAGGAATATCCCAGCACCGTGGTGGCGGTGACCCACGATCGCTACTTCCTGGACAACGTGGCCGGCTGGATTTTGGAGCTGGACCGGGGTCACGGCCTGCCCTTCCAGGGCAACTACTCCAGCTGGCTGGAACAGAAGCAAAAGCGTCTGGCCCAAGAAGAAAAGGCCGAGTCCGCCCGCCAGCGTACCCTCAAACACGAACTGGAGTGGGTGCGCGCTGGCGCCCGGGCCCGTCAGGCCAAATCCAAGGCCCGCTTGCAGGCCTATGAATCCCTGCTCGCCGAGGCATCGGAAAAAGCGCCTGAGCCGGGTCGTGTGGTCATCCCGGCCGGCCCCCGCCTGGGTGATCTGGTGGTCGAGGCCGATGGGGTCAGCAAAGCCTTTGGCGATAAGCTGCTGGTCGAGAATCTGAGCTTCAAGATTCCTCGCGGCGCGGTGGTTGGCATTATCGGCCCCAACGGCGCGGGCAAGACAACCCTGTTCCGCATGATCACCGGCCAAGAGCAACCGGACGGCGGCGATTTGAAGGTCGGCGACACGGTCAAGCTGGGATACATCGATCAAAGCCGGGAGTCCCTACAGGGTGACAAAACCGTATGGGAGGAGATCTCCGGGGGCTTGGACGTGATCGAGATCGGCAAGCATCAAACCCAGTCCAGGGCCTATGTGGGGGCCTTCAACTTCAAGGGCGGGGATCAGCAGAAAAAAGTGGGCCAGCTTTCTGGCGGTGAGCGCAACCGGGTGCATCTGGCCAAGATGCTGAAAGAAGGCGCCAACGTGATCTTGCTTGACGAGCCCACCAACGATTTGGACGTGGATACCCTGCGGGCCTTGGAAGAAGCCATTCTTGATTTCCCCGGCTGCGTCTTAATCACCAGCCACGATCGCTGGTTCCTGGACCGGGTGGCAACCCACATTCTGGCCTTCGAAGGCAACAGCCAAGCGGTTTGGTTCGAGGGCAATTACGAAGACTACGAAGCCGACCGCAAACGCCGCCTGGGCGCCAGCGCCGACCAGCCCCACCGAATCAAATACAAGCCTCTCACTAGGTAATCGCGGTCCGCTAGGGGGCGCTCTAAGAGACCGTGAAATTGGTCATCATGCCAGAGTCTTCGTGCTCCAGGATGTGGCAGTGGGCCATGAAGGGGGTGTGCTCGGCGGCGGGATGGTCGAAGCGGACTTGGATCTCGGCGGTGCCGCCCTGCTCCACCGGCGCGATGTCCTTCCAACCGGCCATATGGGGTGGCGGCTCTTTGCCGCTGAGGCTCAGGATGCGGAATTGACAGCCGTGAATGTGAATGGGATGCAACATGCGGTCCGACCCTTCTGAGAGGATCCAGCGCAGGTCTTTGTGACGGGGCGCGTTAAAGGGCACCACGCCCATCTTAAAGTGCGCGCCGCTGACCGTGTTGGCGGTCAACTGTTCGTCCAGCGGCAGGGCCGGACCCTCGACAATAGCCTTGGTAACGGCCGCCGCGACGGCGGGATCGAACTTTTTCGCCTTGTTCATTTTCATCAGGCCCGTGGCCTTTAAAAGGCCCATGCCTTCGTCATCCAGGCGCATGCCCATGACCAGGTTCTGGCTCGCCGGTGGCAGCTTGTCCACTAGGGGCGGCACCTCAACCAGCGTGTCGGGCAGGATGCCTTTTCCATCCGCTCCATCTGGCTGAAGGGTGACCAGCGCTAACTCCTCGTGGAAGGGCGGCAGATTCATGGCCATTTGCTTGACCGGTCGTGTCACCAAATCAAAGGGGGTCCCATCGCGCCCATCCACCAAGACCTCATAGCGCTCACCGGGAAAGAGCATAAGTTCGCTAAGCTTAACCGGTTCGGCCAGCAGTCCCCCGTCGCTGGCAATGACGTACATTGGGCGCTGGTCCGAAAAAGCCAGCCGATAGCTGCGTGCGTTAGAGCCGTTCAAAAGACGCAACCGCAACCAGCCTTTGGCTGTGCGCGCTATAGGGTAGGGGGCACCATTCACCAGCATGCGATCGCCCACGTAACCGGTCGTGACAGCGACCAGGTTAAAGCGATGGAAAAAGGTTCCGTCCGGGTTAAAGCGCCGGTCCTGCAGGATGAGGGGGATGTCGTCTACCCCCCATTGGGAGGGCAAGCCCAGGCTGTCCGCCTCGTCATCGTCGATCAGGAACAGGCCGGCCATCCCCTTGATCACCAGTTCGGCGGTGGTCGGATAGACATGGGGATGGAACCAGCAGGTTGCCGCCGGCTGATCGATCTCAAGCTGGGGCTCCCAGCTATCGCCGGGTTGGATGAGGCTGTAGGGGCTGCCATCCATTTTGCCTGGAATTTTAAGGCCATGCCAATGCATGGTTAGGTCTTCCTCAAGTCCATTATGAACCCGGATCGACACCTTATCGCCGCGCCGCACCCGCATTGCCGGCCCCAGATAAGGCCGGTTGATGCCATAGGTCGGCGTTTGGACGCCGGGCAGGAACTCCCGGGTGCCGGGCTGGCCCACCAGGTGAATTCTACCCTCTGCATCGGGTCTTAATTCCACCGGGATTGGCAAGTCGGGTCGCGATCCGGCGGCAAGAAGCGGCCAAGAGTTCGAAAGTGTCCCCGCGGCCACGAGCGACGCCGACTGGGCGATGAAACGCCGGCGCGACAGTCGTTTCATCATTTTTCCTGATGTTCAAATATCGAGGTGTACCCGCCGGACCAGTCGGGCGGCAGGGGCATGGTCATGGCCTCGTGGTGGGCGATGCCCGGCTCCACGCCTCTGATCAGTTTGCCGTAGTGAGAGCTGGGGTAGGGTGGTGCCGTATAGGGGATGGCATCGGCGGCGCTATAACCGATAACCAAGGCTGGCCGGCCCCGCGTGCTGGCATTTTGCGCCGAGCCATGGACCATCAAGGAGTGATGGACCGTGACGGTCCCGGCACCGCCGGTGATGGTCACGGCGTCTTCCAGGTCAAATTCTTTTAAGTCGACGGGCCGAATGGCCCCGGTCCATTCCCCGTCGTCACCATAGTGGGCAAAGGCAGGGCCTTTGTGGCTGCCGGGGATGAGCTGCAGGGGGCCTTGCTCCGGCCCCACGTCCTCCAGCATCACCAAGAACTGGCAGGTACCCGTATGGGTGTGGGGATAAAAGGGAGCGTCTTGATGCCATTTCACCTCCGCCCCGCCTCGGGCCCATTTGAAGTTTAGCATGATCTCGCGAAAGCGTAGATTGGGACCCAATAGGTCAGTGGCGATGTCGGGGATGATTGAGTCCGCGCAAAGTTCCCAGATGACCGCTTCGTGGTCATCTAGATAGGTGGCCCGGCGCAGCTTTGGTGCCTCAGCGCAATGGTCCGGCTCTAGGTCGAACGCCTCGGTCGAGGCGGTGAGGGCTCGGCTCCGCTCTACCGTCCGCGCCATGGCGTCCCGCAGGCAATCGAGCTGGGCCCGGTCGATCAGGTCGGGAAAGGCAAGATAGCCTTGGGCGAAATAGTCTTCCCTTTGATCCTGCGTCAGGACCTTGCTGGGGTGAGAGATAATGTCGTCCAACTGCATCGTCATGCTCCCCGTCGAAAATTCCTGGCCTGGCCGAAAGCGGACCCGAAGCTTTCCACAATCCAATGGCCTTGTGCAAGTACCGTGACAAGCCTTACCTTCGTCGAATGCCGTGTCGAACCGCCTATAGAATGAGTCTTTAATGCCATGACCGAACCTTTTTCCCAGCAGGGTTTGAAGTTTTTGGACCGTAACCCGCCGGCGTTTGCCATGGATAGCGTGCAAACCATGGCCCAGCATCTGTTTGGTGTTGAAGGAGATTTTAAGTCCCTGAACAGCGAACGGGATCAAAATTTTCGTCTGGCGGCCAGGGACAGTCGCTTTGTTCTCAAGATCTCCAACGTGGATGAAGACCCCGCGGTGGTCGATCTGCAGACCAAGGGCCTGCAGCATGTCGCACGGGTGGACCCTACTGTGCCGGTGCCTCGGGTCGTCACCACGAAAAGCGGTCAGGCTTGGGCCCATGTCGAGGGGCCGGACGGCGCAATGCACATGGTTCGGCTGCTGACCTATCTGCCGGGCACCCCTCTTGGCGAAACCTCGCTCACACCGGCGCTGTTACGGAACCTGGGCGGCGGCCTGGCCCGGCTCGACAAGGCCTTGCGGGGCTTTACCCATCCTGCGGCGCGCCATGAGCTCTTGTGGGATTTGCAGCAGGCGCCCCGATTGCGCCCTCACACGGCCTCCATTGTCGACAAGGCCGAGCGGGCCACCTTGGAAAAGTGGCTCGACGGGTTCATCGACGATGTGTTGCCGGGGCTGGCCCGTTTGCGAGGTCAGGTGATTCACCACGATGCCAATGGAAACAATGTGGTGATCTCCCCCGACGAACCCAACGAGATTGCCGGCGTCATTGATTTTGGTGACATGATACATAGCTTCATGATTGCCGATCCAGCAGTATCCGCCGCCGACCTTCTGATGGGTGAGGATATGCTCGAGCCTATGGGCGACCTCATCGCCGGATTTGATTCGGTCCTGCCTCTGGAAGAGGAGGAGGTCGATTGCCTCTTTGATCTGGTGGTGGCGCGCTGTGCGCTCAGCATCGTGATCCTGGCTTGGCGCAACGCCGCGCCCGACGGCCCCGGCTACCTGGAAGGATACGGGCCACGGGCCCTAGCGGCCATGGAGCATCTCTTGACCATGGGCCGGGCCAAGGTGCGCGCCCACTTCCGAAAGGTTTGCCGCTTTGCGCCCTTTTGCCCTCAGCCGGGGGACGGGGGGCTCAACGAAGACTCGGCCAGCCTTTTGGAGCGTCGCCACCATGCCCTGGGCAAGGCTTTATCCCTTTCCTATGATCAACCCGTACATGTGGTGCGGGGCGAGGGGCCGTGGCTTTTTTGCGCTGACGGGTCGCGCCTTTTGGATGCCTATAACAATGTGCCGCAAGTCGGCCATGCCCATCCCCATGTGGTGCGTGCCATTGCTCGCCAGGCGGCCGCTCTGAACACCAATACCCGCTACCTCTTTGACAAGGTGGTGGACTATGCCGAGCGTCTGGTCGCGACGCTGCCCGAGGGTTTTGAGGCCTGTCAGTTCGTAAACTCGGGCAGCGAGGCCAACGACGTGGCCCTGCGCATGGCCAGACTGGTGACCGGGAACCAGGGGGTTCTGGTCGTGGAAAACGCATATCACGGCATCACCGCCTCGGTGGACGAGGTGAACCTCTATGGTCGCCCCGACTGGGTGCCGCCGCCCTATGTGCGCGGACTGGTGGCGCCGGACCCTTATCGTGGCCCATTCAGAGAGGGGGACGGCGATCTGGCTGCCCGTTATGCCGCCGACGCGGATCGGGCCATTGCAGAATTGGCTGCGGCGGGGATAAAGCCAGCGGCCCTCATGATCGACAGCGGCTTTACCAGCAATGGCGTCCCCGAGGTGCCCGAGGGCTACTTGGCTTCAGTGGCCGAGAAGGTCCGCGCCGCGGGCGGCGTGGTCATCGCCGACGAGGTTCAAGTCGGCTTCGCCCGCAGCGGTTCTCACTTTTGGGGCATTCTGACCCACGGTGTGGTGCCTGATATCGTCACCCTGGGCAAGCCCATCGGCAACGGCTATCCCATCGGCGCGGTCATTACCCGGCGCGATACCTTGGAGCATTTCGGCGACGTGACGGAACTCTTCAGCACCTTCGGTGGTAATCCGGTGGGATGCGCCGCAGGTCTTGCGGTCCTGGATGTAATCGAACGGGAAGGCTTGATGGAAAACGCCGCCGTTACGGGGGCTCACCTCCGTGACGAAATCCGCGGCCTGATGGACCGGCATGTTTGGATCGGCGACGTGCGGGGCTGGGGGCTCTTGATCGGCCTAGATTTGGTTCGCAGTCGCCAGGGCCGGGAGCCGGCGAGTGATGAGGCAAAGCGGGTTATCAATCACATGCGCCAAAACGGCGTTTTGGTGGGCCGCGAGGGACCCCATTATAACGTCTTGAAGATACGCCCGCCGTTGGCCTTCCAAAAGCAACATGTGGCGCCTTTCATAGAGGCCCTCGACAAGGCGCTTTCCGCTCTTTAGCTGGCGTCACAATTTCCCGTGTATGAGTAGCGCGGCCGTCAAGGTTTGCTCCTTTCCTTGAAAGGGTGACAGGTCCGGCGGCGCGCACTAGTCTTTGGGTTTCTTGGAGCCGGAAGGTTTACGATTAGAGGGTGCCAATTTGAGTATTGAGTCGGATGGATCGGTTGGAAACAATCTGAACCTGGAACAAGCGCTTGAGCGGGAGGCCGCGACCCGGGAGATCCTCCAGGTCATCAGCCAGTCCCGTGACGACGAGGTGCCGGTATTCGAGGCGATTTTAGAGAACGCCTGCCGGCTGTGTGATGCGCCTCTTGCTTATCTCTCCATGACAACAGATGACCGATCGCATGTCATATCTCCTGCGCGCCGTGGCGCTTTCGCTAAGTTCGGTGCAACACTCGACAAGCTCCGTGTCCCGCTTGCTGACTCTCCCCTTGCGCTAGCCCGTGCGATCAACGAGTGCCGTGTTTTTTGCGAGGACGACATTTCTGATAGCGCGATCTACACAAGCGGCGAACCGAACCGTGTCTCTATGGTCGAAGACGAAGGCGCGCGCAGCCTGATGGTGGTGCCTTTGATCAGCAATGGCTTGGGGGTCGGTTCAATCACGCTCTATCGGCGTAAGGTCGAACCCTTTCAGGATGACGATGTGACACTCGTCGAGAGCTTTGCCCAGCAGGCGGTGATCGCCATCGAGAATGTCCGGCAGTTCCGCGAATTGCAAACACGTCTGGCACGCGAGGCGGCGACCCGAAAGATTTTGGACGTCATCAGCCTCAATCCTGATGACGAGCAACCTGTTTTTGATACGATCTTGGAGAGTGCGACAAAACTCTGCAATGCGCCTCATGGGGCCTTGTTGCTTCGAAATTCTGAGGATACGCATCTGGTGATCGCCGCCGCCAACACGGAAAATTCCGGCGTTGTCAAAATGGTGCGGGCCAACCCCCATTCGCTTTCGGATGACACGTCCCTTTCGGTTCAGGCGGTCAAGTCCATGGACGTGCGGCAGTATCGCGATATTGAGGCGCTTAGGGATTATCAAAGTCCCTCCGAACAATTGAGGGTGACGTGGCAGCTGGAGCGGATGCGCACCCTTCTCTACGTTCCTCTTTTAAAGGGAGAACGGGCAATTGGCGTGCTTGCACTTTACCGGCTTGAGGTATCGGAGTTCACGGATGACGACATCGAGCTGCTAAAGACTTTCGCCGCCCAAGCCGTCATCGCCATCGAGAATGTGCGTCAATTCAAGGCGCTGGAAAGCCTGAATGCGGAACTCGGCGACCGTGTGGAAGCGCAGGTCGGAGAGATTGAGCGCATGGGCAAGTTGAAGCGGTTTCTGCCCGCTGCCGTCGCCGACACAGTGATCAGTCAGGGCTCGGACAAGATGCTGTCCAGTCACCGTGCCCTGCTTGGCGTCCTGTTCTGTGATATCCGCGGATTTACGGCATTCTGTGAAACCGCTGAGCCGGAGGAGACGATCGAAGTCTTGCAGACCTACCACGAGGAGATGGGCAAGCTCATCAATGCCCACGGGGCGGGGGTCGATCACCGCATGGGCGACGGAATCATGGTGTTGTTTAATGATCCCTTGCCTTGTGACGACCCGGCGGGTGAAGCCGTCCGATTGGCCATTGCCATGAGAGAGCGGATGGCCGAGCTGTCCAAAAAGTGGAAACGCCTGGGCCATCGGCTTGGTTTTGGCGTGGGGGTCTCGCTCGGCTATGCCACCGTTGGAATGGTCGGCTTCGAGGGCCGTTTCGATTACACCGCATCGGGCACGGCGATCAATCTTGCCGCGCGGCTTTGCGACGAGGCCCTGGATGGCGAAATCCTTCTCAGCCCGCGGGCAGGTATCGCCGTGGAGGATGACTTTGAAATTGAATCCCGGGGCGAAGTAAGCCTGAAAGGCATTCGCGAGCCAGTGGAGATTTTCAAGCTCGCGGGGGCCGTCGTAGCATAAAATCCAGAACTATCGCGGCGCCTTCGATAGGGGCCAATCACGCCTGGGATTCAAAGCCTCTTCTCCATGTAGACCATATAGGGCGCGAAGTTCGGGTCGGTTTCCCCCTCCTCGTAGTAGTCGACGGGGGTAAAGCCCAGGGCGCGGTATAGGCTGTGGGCACTTTCCATATAGACCGCCGAATCCAAAAGGATCTTTTCAAAACCCATGGACAATGCGGCATCGATCAAGGCGCCCAAAATCATCGTTCCCAGTCCTTGCCCACGGTAATCGGGGCGCACATACATACGTTTTACCTCGCAGATGCCATCCCGGATGGGCTTTAAAAACCCCATGGCGGCCAGGCGATGAGTGTCGCGAACCAACAAAAGTCGACCATTTGGCGGGAGATAGAGGTCAATTTCATCGAAGGTGTTCTGCACATAGATCTCGACATCCACGTGCTGGCCGGAGAGGGCGCACAATTGATCAATGTCCCAGGTCAGGTACTCTCGGACGATCTCTTCCAACCCCTCCAGATCCGCCTGGCTTTTGGCCATTGTGATGTTCAAAGTCTTGCCCTCTTCTTCTGCCTTTGAAAATCTTCACTTGTAGGATAGTTATAAAAGCGCCGGGGATAAACTGGGTCCTTGGGTTTCAGATCATGACTCTCTGCCAAAAAGGCTCGTTAACCTATTGCACGAAACGGAATTCATCAAAAACGCCTGGTATGTGGCGGGCTGGAGCAAAGCTTTCGGCCAGGTTTTAACGCCCTTGAAAATTCTCGGCGAGGAAATCGTGTTCTTTCGCTGCGATGACGGCACGCCCGCCGCTTTGGAGGAT
>JBCCHN010000057.1:0-29608 GCA_039028695.1 Pseudomonadota bacterium | reverse complement strand
TTCCTGGTCGACAATGCGCCCGCCCAAGATGCCGGCGTTCGCCCCGCCACCCACCCCACACTGGTCCAGGCGGATCTGCCCGACTTGATTCCCGTCGAGACCTTTTTTTCCACCGCCCAGGAAAGCTGGGGTCATCGCGTCTCGCCGGATGGCAAGAAGCTGTTATGGATTGCCTTGGCGGATGACCGGCCTACGCTTCATTTTCGCGACCTGGATGGTGGCGAGGCGATCTCCATCCCAGCGGAACGGCCGGTGCGCTGGGCCTATTGGGCCTATGACAGCCGCCACATCACCGCCTGGTGGGACGACGACGGGGATGAGAATTATCACTTCTTGCTGGCGGATACGGCAAATCCGGACCAGCCCTTGCGCGACGTCACGCCTCATGAGGGAGTAAAGGTCCGTTTTAAGCAATATTTCCATGACCGGCCCTTGGAATACCTGTTGCTGGACAATCGTCGCGACCGATCTGTCTTCGATCTTTATTGGCACAACGTGAAGACCGGCGAGGAACGGCTGATCGCGGAAAACCCGGGGGACATCTTTTCTTTTTATACGGACTTGTCAGGTGAGGTGATCGCCGTACAACGGCGGTTGCCCGATACCACCTGGAGCTTGGATGTGAAGCACGGGGATGATTGGCGCTCCATCGCGACGGGAACCGCCGAGGATACCCTCTGGATCGACGGGCATCCGCCCGCCGGCTCCGGTTGGGCTTGGGCTATCTCAAACCTCAACAGAGATCGGCAGGTATTGGTCAAGCTGGACCTGAAGACTGGCGAGGAGAGCGTCTTTTACGAGGATCCCGATGCGGATGTTCAGGGCCTTTGGCAGGATGAGGTGACCTATGAGCCCTTGTTCGCTTGGTCCCAGCCCGACTACTTGAAGGTCCACATTTTCGATCCGGCGATTGGCGCCGTGCTGGAAAAATTTGAAGGGGACGGGCCCTTCGATTTCAACTTCACCGGCTGGAACCGGGATAAGACCGTGCTTACTCTGTCGGTTGAACGGGATACCCGTGGGGCCATCTCCTACCTGGTCAACCAGCAAACGGGTGAGGTGACGGAATTGGCCGCGCCTCGGATCGCCGCCCATGCGGACTCCTTGTCGGAAACCAAACCCGTGCGTTTTAAGGCGCGGGACGGCCTTACACTGAACGGCTATTTGACCATTCCCAATGGCAGCGACGGCAAAAACCTGCCCATGGTTCTGGCGGTGCACGGCGGCCCCTTCTGGCGGGATTCCTGGGGCTATTCGGCCACGGATCAGTTTCTGGCCAATCGGGGCTATGCGGTGCTGCGCGTCAACTACCGGGGCTCCACCGGCTATGGCAAGGCTTTCATGCGCGCCGCCAAGCGCGAGTTTGCCGGCAAGATGCACACGGATCTGATCGACGGGGTCGACTGGGCCGTGGAACAGGGCATTGCCGATCCCGAAAAAGTCGCGATCTATGGCCGCAGCTATGGGGGTTATGCGACCTTGGTCGGCTTGACCTTCACCCCTGAGGTTTTCGCGGCGGGGGTCGATATTGTCGGGGTCGCCGACCTGGCAACGGCCTTTGAGACCTTTCCCGCTTATTGGAAAAACGGCTTGGCGCGCTGGTATCTATACGTGGGTCGGGTGGAGAACCCGGAGGACCGGGCCGATATGGACGCCCGCTCGCCCATCAACTTCATCGACAACATCACCAAGCCCCTTCTGGTGGTCCAAGGCGCCAATGACGTGCGGGTGGTGCGGGAACACTCGGACCGTATCGTGGCGGCCATGGAAGAAAAGGGCCTGGAGGTGGAGTACATCGTTTTCGATGACGAGGGTCATTCAATCCGCAATTGGAAAAACCGCATGACCCTGGCCCGTGCCATGGAACGGTTCCTGGCAAGGCACCTGGGCGGCCGAGCCGAGCTCACAGATTGATGTGACGCTTGCTCACCGGACGGCGCGATTCATGCCCCCGTCGGAGAGGATGGATTGACCGTTGATGTATCTGGCGCCGTGGGAGGCCAGGAAGACGCAAGCCTGGCCGATCTCCTCGAAGCTGGCGGGGCGCTGGGCCGGAATGGACGTACGGGCAAACTCCGAGAGGTTCACGTTCTCGCAAAAGCCTGGCAGAAGGTTATTCATGCGAATGTTGTGCCGGGCGTAACGGTCGCCGTAGAGTTTGGAAAAGGAATGCAAGGCGGCGCGAAGCATGGACATGGGGTAGGGCGCCCGCGGCTCGATGGTGTTCATGGAGGAGATGTTCACAAAAGCGCCACCGCCCTGCTTGATCATGATCGGGGTGACGATCCGAGCCAGCTTCACCACGTTCAGGACGTACATATCAAGGCTTTCGTGCCATAGGGAATCCGGCAGGTCGAGCAGCGGCCCATCGAAATCAGGATCGAAGCCGACGGTCTTGATGGCCTCGGGCACCGATCCGCCATGACCCATGTTGCTGACAACCGCATCGATCCGCCCGTAGGTAACCATTGTCTCGTCGACCATGGCCTGCAGATCCTCGGTTTCGAGGACCGAGCCGCGGCGACCGATCCCGCCAAGCTCTTGGGCCAAGTCAGTGCTCCTTTGAGAGGGTGACATGAGGGAAAGCTTGTAACCGGCCTTGGCCATTTCGATGGCACATCCCCGGCCAATGCCTTGGCCGGTTCCGGTCATGAGGGCGACTTTGAGATCTGGCATGTCTCAGCTCCTGTTATTCCGACTTTGTTCGCCGGCCCCTTGTCTTGACCGGATATACTGTGAGAAAATTTATCATCACTTCTAAAATGAACTTAGAATGAGCCTAGTCAAAATGACTTTATTAAACCATTTTGTTAGAAAAACTCACAACAATGAGTGATCTGCGGTACCTTCGCGCGCTGCAGGCTTTTGATCGGGCTGCGAGCCACTCCAATTTAAGCAAGGCGGCCCAAGACCTAGGCGTGACCCATGGCGCGGTTAGCCGGCAGATCAAGCAGTTGGAGGTCTACCTAGGGGTCCATTTGCTGCGCCGACGCTCCAAGGGTGTCGAGTTGACCGATGCAGGCGCGCAGCTCTATCGGTCGACTCGCCAAGCATTCGCCGTGCTGCAAACGGGGGTCAGTGGCGTCAAACGAGCCTCAAATCGGCAGGCCGTCACGATCTCATTGTCTTCATCCCTTGCCACCAAGTGGCTGGTCCCGCGGCTGCCGGCCTTTCGAGCAGCGCGCCCCGGCATTGCCCTTTTCCTAGACACCAATGACGACATTATAGACTTCGAGGATAGCGATGTGGATGTGGCACTGCGTTATGGTGTCCCCGATTGGCCAGGACTGTACCACGAATGCCTGGTGGATGAGGTGCTTGTGGTCGTGGCTTCGCCGGCCCTCGTGGCAAAGGAAAACCTCCCGATGGCGCCGGCCGCCATTGTGCGGCTGCCCCTGCTGCACGATCAATTCGATCCGGCCTGGGGCGCATGGGTCGACGATTTGGGTCTAGATCGATCCTCTGTAGCGGCGGCGGACTTAAAGTACAGAGATTCGGCGGTCCTCATTGCCGCTGCTATCGACGGTCAGGGCGTCGCCTTGGTTAGAGAGCTTTTGGTGCATGACGATTTGGCGGCGGGGCGCCTGGTGAGGTTGGACTCAACACGCCTTTCTCGGGACCGGGCCCTCTTTTTTGTTTGCCGCAACGGCGACGAGGAAAGGGTGCTGACCCGCGCGCTCAGAAACTGGCTCGTCTCGCTAAGCGAAACTCCTGAAAAGTAGGATAAGGGGCTCCACGGGACTAACCGCCGGTGAGGCTCATGTGGTGGCGCATGATGAGCTGATCATTGAATTTCTTTTTTTGCTGGGTTGCATAAAGCCCCAGAGCCTCGATTGGCAAAGGGGATGCCACTTCAAGTGTGCTGGCTCAGGCGCCATACGCGCACCGGCTCTTTGCGGCCCTTGACGGTGGTGCTGGGTTCTTCGGCGAGATCTCGCAATAGGGCGTCCGGCTTGTCCCTTTCGGATTGCGCCTGTTACACCAATGCATCGCTTACGACCAGTGGGCTATCGAGCGATCTTGTCAAGCGTTCAAGGCGGCTGGCGACGTTTACCGTGTCCCCTAGAACTGCGTATTCCAGATGATTGTCGCTGCCGATATTGCCGGTTACCACCACACCGTAGTGAAGGCCGATACCGATTTTGATTTGCTCGGCTCCGCGTTCTGCTCGTTTATGGTTCCAAGCCGCCATTTCTTTCATCATGGCAAAGGCGCAGCGCAACGCATTGCCGGCGTCGTGAGGGCCTTGCTCGGGCGTTCCAAAATTGGCCATCAAGGCATCGCCGATGTACTTATCAATGGTGCCTTTATGGGCGAAGACCACGTTCGCTAGACGTCGGTGATAGCTGCGCAGCAGGGCGATTACCCTTTGCGCGCCGATCCGTTCGGAAATATCGGTAAAGCCGACAATATCGACAAAAAGGACGGCGATCTGGCGGCGGTCGACCGCCTCTAGGGTGGCCTCGCCCGCGGACAGGCGCTCGGCCATTTTGGGGGAAAAATAGCGGGTGAGGCTTATCCGTGCCGCCTCGGATGCGATCTGGCCCTGCAGCAGCCGTCGTGAGCGCCAGACCGCGACCGCGATCACCGCGGTCAAGAGGGCGAGGAAGAGCACCCGGTTATACCAGTGGCTCATGGAAACGAAGAGGCGGGAGGAGGTGATCGTCACACGCTCCTCAGCGGAAAATCGTTCCGGATCCAACAGCTGAGCATAACTGAATGCGAGAGAGTCGGGCAGGGAAATGATCCAAAGCATGCCCAGGCTCCAAGCGATGATGGCGACCATCCCGGTCCATAACACCAGCATAGGCGAATAACTGATCGCCATGCCCACGACGAACAAGCAGAGGTAAAGGAAATTGGGGAGCTGAAGATTGAACTGGGGCGTGAGAGTCGAGGGGAACATGGACCCGGGCACCATCAAGATATAGGTCAGCAAGATAACGTCGATGGTAAAAAAGACCGCCATCACCTTAAGGCCGGAGAGACCGAAGTGTCGCAAAACCAAAGGCAAGGCGCCCAACACTGCAAAGGCGCAGAGGATGACGGCATAAACCTTGGCGTATTCGATCCGCGTCGTGGTTATGGCCCAGACCAGCAAAATTGCTAAAACAAGAAAACGGGCATAGAGGACAAAGGTCAGCCCTGCCTGTTCTTCCCTGGCAAAGGCGGCCTGTAAGCGAGCGCGCCGGCTTGTCGCCGGGCCGGCCGTTTCGCCGCTTTGGCGCGATTTCCGCAAAGGCATTTCCTCCCCAGCGCCAACCCTCTATCGAGCCGAAATCCTATTGTGAGGACTGCGATGTGTCTATTGAGACGGAAATCGCCCCCGTCAAAAGGGTAGCCAGTAGCCGAGGTCGTCCTAGCGACTAACCGCCGGTGACGCTCATGTGGCGGGCGACGGCGGGGCGGTTGCGGCGCCGGTCGATGATGAAGTCGTGGCCACGAGGCTTGCGGGCAATAGCCTCGTCAATGGTCGCGTCCAAAAGCTCATCCCCATCGCTGAGACGCAGGGGCGTGCGCAGGTCGGCAGCATCGTCCTGGCCCAGGCACATATAAAGGGTGCCGGTGCAGGTGATGCGTACCCGATTGCAGCTTTCGCAGAAGTTATGGGTCATGGGGGTTATGAAGCCGATACGCCCGCCGGTTTCCTTCACCTCCGCATAGCGGGCCGGGCCGCCGGTGCGGTAGTCGATCTCGTTCAGGGTCCAACTTTCCGCCAACTTGGCGCGCAGCAAGGAGAGGGGGAAGAACTGGTCTACCCGGTCCTCTCCGCCGATGTCGCCCATGGGCATGACCTCGATAAAGGTCAGGTCAAAGCCCTCGTCGCCGCACCAATTGACCAGGTTATCCAGCTCGTCGTCGTTGACGCCCTTAAGCGCCACGGTATTGATCTTGATTTGCAGTCCCGCGTCCTTGGCGGCTTGCAGCCCGGCCATGACCTTGTCGAATTTGCCCCAGCGGGTGATGGCGGTGAACTTGTCCGGGTTAATGGAGTCGAGGGAGACGTTGATGCGTTTGACGCCTAAATCGGCCAGCTCGTGGGCAAAGCGGGAAAGTTGGCTGCCGTTGGTGGTCACCGTCAGTTCCTCGAGCGCCCAGCTGTCCAGGTGGCGCGAGAGGTTGCGGAACAAGGACATGATGTCTCGGCGCACCAAGGGCTCGCCGCCGGTCAGGCGCAATTTTTTGACGCCCTTGCGCACGAAGGCGCTGCACAGGCGGTCCAACTCTTCCAGGCTTAGGATCTCCGCCTTGGGCAGAAAGGTCATGTCCTCGGCCATACAATAAACGCAGCGGAAATCGCAGCGGTCCGTGACCGACACCCGCAAATAGGTGATCGCCCTGCCAAAAGGATCGATCATATCTGTCATTGCCCTCTCCTAGCGGGCTTGCCCGCCTTTTGCGCCGAGCATCATCCCTTTGAGAGGCCCGTTAACATTTTGATCAATATAACATTCCGGGCGGCCAAGGCAACCGGGCACGCGGCATATCAAGGGAATTTTACAGGATGTCAGGGGCGAAGGCTAACGGGTAGGCCGCCGAAGAATGGTGGTAATTCCCCGGCCGACGGTTTGCCGTTCCACCCGTGTCACCAACTCGGCCAAAGGCTCGATGGTGACAGCCATGGCGTGGGCATTGGCATGCACAACGGTGGCCTCGTCCAGAGCGATGGCGACATGCCCCGGAAAATAGATCAGGTCGCCCCGTTGCGGGGCTGTATCGGTGGCCAGGTTTTGGAATCCTTGGGGCGGTGCCCCCTCTTGGTGGTCGCTGTCACGGGGGCAATCGATACCGGCCCTGTTGAGGACGATCTGGACCAAGCCCGAGCAATCCAAGCCCAAGCTGTTTTTGCCGCCCCAAAGGTAGGGCACCCCTAGGAACTTGAGGGCGCTGGCCACGTAATCCGGTGTCCAGTCCCCCAACGGGGCCAAATGATCGGTAAATATCCAACCACCGCCGTCCAGGCGGGCGAATCGGTCCTCACGCCCGGCAACGGCGACCGGGCTAGTCATGCTCAGGGCCGCGAGGGGCGGGGTTTTGATATCCGCTTGGGGAAAAATCAGTGTTCTGAGCGCCGCCACCGTGTGTGTTGGGACTGGCACCGAGGACGATAGATGGTGGGCTTCCAGGTAGCCCACATAGCCGTCGGCCTGGTTCTGAACCCAGGCCCAGCCGTCCCGTTCGTCGAAAAGGGTTACGACCTCTCCATAGAGCAGCTCGCTGTCTTGGGAAGCTTGGTGGTCCGGGGCCTGTTTGAGGGAGGCGACACCGCTGGCCACGGCCGCGGGCCGACCACTGACAAAACGCGCCGCTTCGACCCGGCCGCGCAGCGACTCGGCCGCCAGATCGGGCCGATAGGCGTGCAGGCGGCGGTCCAATGTCTGGGCCCGAGAGGCAGCCTCGGCAGAAGCAGTCTCAGCAAAGGCGGATGCGGTAGGACTGGTCAATGGTGGCGACTCCGATAAAGGGAGCAAAAAGCATATCCTCAAGGCCTTAACAAAGCGAGAGGAGGATCGGGGCCGATTGGGGCCTTTTTCTGTCGAAGACGTGATTTCACAAAGGGAGGCGATACACGTCAGTCTGTTAGAAATTGGCCACAGGAATATTGATGCATTATGATAAATAAGATCATCAAGATATTAATTTTATTTATTTTTATGTCCGTTCCACAAGGTGGTTCTGCGCAAACGACTTTGGCGCCATTGGTGGAGATCGAGCCCTGGCCGGCCTTTTCCCGACTGATCGCCTATCAGGGTCGCATCTGGGGGGTGAATTCGGTCAAGGGCCGGAATCACAATTCGGCGGATGTCTATAGCTATGACCCGGTGACGGGCGAAATGGCCTATGAGCGCCACCTTTTCAGCCAGGACGGGGGTCGGCCGACGATCCATGATGGGTGGCTCTTTTGGCCCTATGAAGATGCTCGGGTATCCCTGGGGTGGGGCGCCTTTCAGGTCACCGACGGGACCCAGTGGGCACTGGGCTTAATCGACACCTCCCGCGCCTTTCATACCCATGCCATGGCCGCGTCACCGACCATTGGGGAGGGCGATCGTCTCTATGCCGCCACCTCGGCCTGGCGGGCCAAGGTGCAAATTTCCGACGACGGCGGGCGAAGCTGGCGCCAGATCTATGATCATCCCACCCCCGAGGGGCGGGTGTCGCGCATCGTTGAGCTGCAGCCTCACGGTGATGAACTGTTGGTTCGCCTTTCCAGCCGGCAGGAACGGGGTCTCTTCCTATTGAGCCCGACGGGTGCCCTCCGGCCCCTGCCGGGCTGGCCGGAGAATCCCGTCACGGCGGCCTGGGCGGTGGATGGCGAGAAGATTTTCGCGGTTCTGGGCTCGGGCGAGGGCCAGGCGCTTTGGGTTAGCGACGGCGTGACTGGCAAAGGGGCCGGTGGCCTGCCGAAGGGGGCAGGGCGGGTTCGGGACCTGGCCGCGGCCGATGGCCGCCTCTGGCTGTTGACTGCCGGCGTCGAGGATGGTCGCGTATGGTCCCAGCCCTTAAAGTATGCGCAGGATGGGGCCGACTGGCGTCAGGAGTTGGCGCTAACCGGCGGACGGCCGAGTGAAATGCTCTTTGCTTGCGGTGGCCTTTATCTGGCGGGCAGCGGCGTCGGTGGTGAGGGGGCTCTGTGGGGGCAAGACTTTGATTTCGTCGAGCCTTGCCCGGACGAGGCGCCGCGCGGCCCTTGGCGGGCGAACCTAGTGACTTCGGATCAGGATTGGCGTGCTGAATTGGAAGCCTTTGAGGCCCTGCTTATGGATCCGGCCAGCTATCGGGGCCACGGGGGCCTGCTGCGGGATCAGGCATTGCGATTGGTGCGGGCCGGGCCGGCGCCGGAGGTCTGGGCCGCGCTGGCTGCACTGCCTTTGCCAGAGGACCCACTGCCCCTGATCGGCGGGGCGGTTGAAGTGCCCTCGGCCCATTTAGGCCGCTGGGTAATTTTTTGGGCACAGGCACAGGCTGGAGAGGGGAGAGTTGATCCCTATTGGCTGCAGGAGCCGTGGCAAGCCCCTGAAAATCCCAGCGAAAAATACTTCGAGACCTTGCTCGCCGCTATCGCCGGGGCGGCAGCCAGCGGTCAGGAAGATGGGGAAACTGTCGCTGCGCTCATCGACCAATTAGCCGATTCAGATGCGCCTCTTTGGCTCAAAGGAGATGTGATTGGGGCCCTGTCAGCTATCACTGGAGAGCGCTTCGCCTATGACCCGGCGGCCTGGAAGAAATGGTGGAAAGCCCGGACGCCCTGATCTGAAAGATTTATAATCCCGCTTTGCGGCGCCAATCCCGGGCCAGCAGGCCCATTACCTGGACGTTCCAAAAGTCGTCGCCATGGCGCACCACTTCGCGCAGCAAGCCTTCCGGTCGAAAACCGGCTCGTTCGTAGCAGTGAATGGCGTCTGCATTAAAGTCGTAGACGTAGAGTTCGACTCTATTTAAATCATAATCATCAAAGGCGATCTTTAGAATTTGATTTAAGGCTTGCGCCGCCAGGCCCTGCCCGCGGCGGGAGTCCGGTCCGATCAATACGCGGCTAAGGCGGGCGTTGCGATGATCCCGATTGATGGCGCTGAGCTCGATATGCCCCACCGTGGTGCCGTCACCGGACGAGACCACCTTGAAGACGAGGCGGTCTGCCTCGGGGCGCGATGCTTTGTCCAGGTGAGCAACGAGCTGATCCCGACTTAAGGGAAAGGTGAAACTGGGGCCGGCCCATTGCAACAGACTTTCCCGGTCGCCGATCCAGGAGATGAGGCGGTCAATGTCACCGGTGGTGAAGGGCTCCAGGCGAACGGCGGCGGCCGTGTCCGGAGCAGTGTTCTGCAGAGCACTCATTGGATAAATATATGCATCTTATATAGTTAGAGCCTTTAGATAAGATTTTACCGCAAGATCATAACCCATTATAAGGGCATCGGCGGTAAAGGCGTGGCCGATGGAAACCTCGTCCAGCCAGGGCAGAGCCTGACGCAAAGGCGGGAGATTCTCAAGGTTTAGATCATGCCCTGCGTTGAGGCCCAGGCCGACCTCCCGCGCCATTAGGCCGGCGGCGCAGCAGGCTTCGAAGGTCTTTTGCTGATCGCGACCGCCGTAGGCCGCGCCATAGGGGCCGGTGTAAATCTCGACCCGATCGGTGCCGGTCTCTTGCGCCTGGGCCACTGCTTCCGGGTCCGGATCGGTGAAGGCGGCGACTCTCAGCCCAGCCGCCTTGAAGGTTGCAACCCGCTCTTTAAGGAAATCTTTATGAGCGACGAAGTCCCAGCCTTGGTCGGAGGTGTGAGCCTCGGGCGGGTCGGGCACCATGGTCACCTGGCGGGGGCGTGTTTCCAGCACCAGCGCCACGAAGTCATCAGTAGGATAGCCCTCCACATTGAACTCCACCTCGTTCCGGTAGTTTTTTTCGATCAGGGCGGACAGCTCGCGCACGTCCTGGCGCCGGATATGGCGCTCGTCGGGGCGCGGGTGCACGGTGATTCCCCGGGCGCCGGCGGCGATCACGGCCTCAGCGGTGCCCAAAACACTGGGATAGGACATTTCCCGCTGATTGCGGAGCAGGGCCACCTTGTTCAGGTTGATGGAAAGCAGTGTCATAATGGGCCTCAATTGTTACCCAAACAATTTTTAAACAATATCTGGACAATTTGACTAAAATGGAGTATGTTTGAATAACAATTCATGTCAATCGATTTATTGTTATGGTAACAAATTGGACTCTAAAGGCTGATGAATTGACGTCGCCTCTCTATCGCGGGCTGGTAGACCGCCTGGCCAGCGACATTCGGGAGGGGATTTTACCGCCTGGCGGGCAGCTTCCCACCATGCGGGCCTTGGCCGAGCAGATGGGTGTGACGGTGGGCACCATCTATCGTGCGTACGCCTTGGCCGAGAAGCGGGGTCTAATCTCCAGACAGACCGGTCGGGGTACATTCGTGCGTGGCGGCGCTGGCCTCTCTAGGGGCGCCGGCAGGGGCGCGGCCGGCGGGGACAGGGACGCTGTGGTGGCGGGTGTCGTCGATCTAAGCCGCAACGAGCCCGGTGCTTTGGATGTGGCTGCTACTTTGTCCCGCAGTCTGATCGCCTTGGGACGGGACGGGGGCTTGGAGCGTATGTTGGCTTACGGGGATAGCCAGGGCATGCCCCGACATCGTGAGATCTTCGCATCTTGGATTAAAAAACGAGGATATGAAGCTGATTCAGAATATATGATTATCACCTCGGGAGCTCAGCAAGCATTAACCGTTTCTCTTGGCGCCCTCGGGCAAAGCCGAGGTGGCCTGATGGTGGAGGAGTTCACCTACCCGGGCATCAAAAACCTGGCCCGCATGTTCGGCCTGGAGCTCATTCCCATCGCCATGGACGGCAAGGGCCTGATTCCACAAGCCTTTGATGCGGCCTGTCGGGAACGGGACGGTAAGATCCTCTACTGCATGCCCTCTGCCCATAACCCCACGACCGCGAGTCTGACCTTGAGCCGCCGGGTGGAAATCGCCGATATTGCGGCCCGTCATGGGGTGGTGGTGATCGAAGACGATGTGAATCCGCAGCGTCCCGACCCGCCGGATGGGGAGCGCACCCGGCCCACGATCGCACAGCTCTATCCAGCAAATACCATTTATATTTCAAGCCTTTCCAAGACGGTGGCGCCGGGCTTGCGGGTCGGCGCCCTCTGTGCGCCCAAGACCCTGTATCCCTCTCTTCTGGCGGCCAGTCAGTCGACCAGCTGGATGGCGCCGCCGCTCATGACCGAATTGGCCTGTCGCTGGATCGAGGAGGGCACGGTCGACCAATTGGCGGCCGAGCGGGACGCGGCGACACAGCGCCTGCATGGGGTGGCCGAGCGCTGCCTAGCGGGCTTGGAGGTTCAGCGGGATCGCCATAACACTCATCTCTGGCTCAAGCTGGATCCAGCCTGGACGGGGAGTGATTTCGCCGCCAAGGCGGCCAGCCAGGGCATTCTTGTCACCCCAGGCGAGGCCTTTGCCATCGAAGCCCGCCAGGTGGCGCCTGCCGCCCGGGTCTGTTTGAGCGAGCCAGATGAGAGCCGGCTGAGCCGGGCCTTGGGCCAACTGGCCCACTTTGCGAAAGAAGGCCCCGGACCCGTGGCATTCCAAATGTGAGTTTTGGCCAGCTGGTTTTGCACGCAACCTAGTTTTGGGGTAGCCTGCATGAGCTAAGGCTTTGTTTGACTGGTATTTTATGAGTAGGACCGCAGGCGACGGGACCGGTGTCACAGCTACTTTCGAAGAGGTGTCACCCCCGGATCACATGACCACCAAGGAAGTGGCGGCTTACCTGCGCTTGAAGGAGCGGCGGGTCTATGAATTGGTGCGCCAAAGGGCCATTCCCTGCACCCGTATCACCGGCAAGTGGATCTTCCCCCGTGTCCAAATCGATCTTTGGCTCCGGGGCAGTTTGGAGGGAGAGGCGCCACCGGCAGGAAGTTATCTAGGGGCGCCGCCGGTGATCGCCGGCAGTCAGGACCCCCTCCTAGACTGGGCGGTGAAGGAATCGGATTGTGGCCTGGCTTTACTGCCCGGCGGTAGCTTGGACGGGCTGGCGCGTCTGTCCCGAGGCGAGGCCCAGGTGGCCGGGCTGCACCTTTTTGACCCGGAGAGCGGGGAACACAATTTACCCGCCCTGCGCTCCGCCAAGGCGGGATCCGGTCTGGTGCTCATCGCCTGGGCACGGCGTCAGCAGGGATTGGTTTTAAAAAAAGGCTATCAAATCAATTCGATAAATGACCTTCTTGAGCAGAAATTGCTGGTGATGTCCCGCCAAGAAGCGGCCGGCAGTCGGCGTCTGTTCCATCATCTGATCCAGGCCGCAGGGCGCGCATCCGATGAATTACGGCTGGCGGACGAGGTGGCTCGAAGCGAAACGGATTTGGGCCTGGCCATCCTTGAAGGGCGGGCCGAGGCGGGCTTTGCCGTGGAGGCGGTGGCTCGCACCCTGGGCTTGGATTTCGTGCCCCTCGCCTGGGAGCGCTACGATTTACTGCTGCGCCGGCGAGACTATTTCGAAGCGCCCTTCCAAAGCCTTTTGACCTTCGGTCGAGGCGCTGCTTTTCAGGCCCGTGCCGCGCAGATGGGGGGATATGATGTTACCGATCTAGGGAAAGTTCGTTTCAATGGAAATTAATTTTTTTATATAGTTAGGGATTTTTATTAAATTTCTAGTTTAGCTTTGATCAGCATAAGGAAAAAAGAGCTGCTGGCCGTCGATGGCAAAGTCAGCAATGGTGTCTTGGCCGGTCGGAGAAAGCAGCCAGTCGATGAAGGCTTGGCCGTCGCTGGCCCTCACATGCGGATGACGAACTGGCGACACCAGGATGACCCCATAAGGGTTGAAGAGGGACGGGTCGCCCTCAAAAAGAAGCTCTAAATCCCCTTTGTTGCGGAAGGCCATCCAGGTGGCCCGGTCGGCTAGGATGTAGGCGCCCATGGCCGCCGCCGCGTTCAAGCTGGCCCCCATGCCGGACCCGGTTTCCCGATACCAAGTGCCTGAGTGAGAGACTGGATCCAAATCCGCCTCGGCCCAGATTGCCAGTTCCTTTTTATGGGTGCCGCTGTCGTCGCCCCTGGAAACAAAAAGGGCGTTATCTTCCAAAATGCGGGCAAAGGCCTGACCCGCGTTATCTATTGCGCGCACTCCGGCGGGATCGTTACGGGGACCGATCAGGACAAAGTCATTGTACATAAGGTCGTGGCGGGCCACACCGAAGCCGGCGGCCACGAAGGCTTCCTCGGAGGGGCGGTGATGCACCAGCAACACATCCGCATCGCCGGCCTCAGCCATCTTAATGGCCTGACCCGTGCCCCGCGCCACCATCCGCACGTCAATGCCCGTATCGGCGGTGAAGCGGGGCAGCAGATGGGCGAATAGCCCCGAGTTATCGGTGGAGGTGGTCGACGCCAATACGATGAATCGATCTTGGGCAGATAGGAATAAAGATGTACTAGAAAAAAATAACAAAAACAGAGTTATGATCGATAATTTTAACAGTAGAAATGAATATTTGGAGCCGGATGTTTTTACCACAATAGCTCTCCTTTTAGGAAGGCCGCCGCGGCGGCGCTTTGCGGATTCGTGAAAAAGGCGTCACAGCTTTGTCGTTCAACCAGATGCCCTTGATGCAGGAAGATGATCTCGTCAGCCAGGCGATGGGCTTGGCCCAAATCGTGGGTGGTCATGACGATCTTGGTGCCGCTCGCGTGGATAGCTTGGATGATGGCTTCCACCTGGCGGGTGGCGCCAGGATCCAGGCTTGCCGTGGGCTCGTCCAGAAACAGAACCTGGGGTTCCAAGGCCCAGGCCCGTGCCAGCGCCAGGCGCTGCTGTTCGCCGATGGAGAGGAGGCGGGCCGGGCGCTCGGCCAGCTGGGTGAGGCCAGTCTGCGCCAAAACCCAATCCCGCCGCCGCCGGCGGCCGGCTCGGTCCCCTTCTTGAGTCAAGCTGAGGGCATAGTCCAGGTTGGCGGCGGCCGTGCGGCGCAGCATGACCGGGCGCTGAAAGACCATGGCTTGGTATTTCTGGGGGATCTGATGTTTCTGGGAGACCTGATGATTCTGGGGCGGCTGATGATTTTGGGGGGCTCGACGCTTTTGGGGAGTTTGGTGTTGCTGTGGCTTGTTGGGATCTGCCCAGTCGATGGTGCCTCCGCTGGGCGGAAGCAATCCGTGAAGTAAGCGAAGGGTCAAGCTCTTGCCCGCACCGTTGGGTCCCAGGACCAAGGTACGGCTTCCCGCGACTAAGTCGAAGGTGAGGTCATCAATCAGCGTCCGCCCCTCAACGTGGTAGCTCAGAGACTTGACTTGGCATGGGAGAATCGAGGTTGAAAACATTGACATAATTGAATAATTAACTGGCCAGTCGGCCTTGGCCGCGGTCGGCCCAGTCCCGGCAGAGGAAGGCGGCGCCGTTGATGGTGAGGGAGAGGGCCATCAGCACCACCCCCAGAGCCAAGGCCAAGGTCAGGTCGCCGCGGGAAGTCTCCAGCGCGATGGCCGTGGTCATCACCCGGGTCACGTGGTCGATGTTGCCGCCGACAATCATAACCGCCCCCACTTCGGCGGTGGCCCGGCCAAAGCCGGCCAGGATCACGGTCACCAGGGCGGTGCGGGCGTCCCACAAGAGGGTCGGGATGGCCCGGGCCGGCCCGCAGCCCAGGGAGGTAAGCTGCTCTCGGTAGTCGGACCAAAGGTCCAAGACAATCTGCCGGGTCAGGGCAGCGATGATGGGTGTGATCAGGAGGCACTGGGCGATGATCATGGCGGTGGGCGTAAAGAGCAGGCCCAAGACCCCCAGAGGGCCGGCGCGGGAGAGCATCAAATAGACGATGAGCCCCACCACCACTGGGGGCAGGCCCATCAGGGCGCTGAGCAAAACCGCCAGGGCCCGCCGGCCGGGAAAGCGCAGCAGTGCGACAGCCGCACCAAGGGGTAGCCCGATGGCGGCGGCGACAGCCAGAGCAATTAAGCTGACCTGTAAAGATAAGCCGATGATTTCGGCCAAGTCCCGATCCCATCCGGCGATAAGCTTGAAGGCGGTGAGGAAGGCTTGTCCGATGTCGTTCATTATGGCAAGGCGCGTGCTGCTGACTGTCAGTTCATTCTGCATATTTTTGTTTTTTTTACAAAGTATTCGATTTTTCCGTAAATCAAGACGAAATTGCTAGAATCCTTGTTGTCCTTCTTTGATCGCGGCATAGTGCGATTGGTAAGGTGCAGGGTAGGTGCGAGGGTCTTTGCAGGGGCCATGACGGAACAAGTTTTGGGAAAAACCGCGATGCAATGGCGCAAAGGTCAGGCCCGGCCGGAGCGGGCAGGAGATCTTGATAAGGTCTGGCTGCGCCCGGATCCGGAAGATGCCCGCCTGACCCAGCGGGTCGGCGGTGTGGATCAGGACGGTCAGCCCATCGAGACCGCGGTGGTGGTGGAGCGGCCTCTGACCCTTTACCTGAACAGCCAGGAGATCGTCACCATGATGACGATCGGGGATTACCCCGACTATCTGGCCATCGGCTTCCTCTTGAATCAAAACATGCTCAAGCCGGATGATACCGTCGAAGGCGTTGATTTTGATGAAGAATTGGATGTTGTGGTGGTGCGCACCCGGCGCCAGACCGACTATGAGGAAAAGCTTAAGAAGAAGGTCCGTACCTCGGGCTGCGCCCAAGGCACGGCCTTTGGGGACCTTATGGAAAAGTTTGACGAGATAACTTTTCCCGACGGTGCAGAGCTGCGGACCTCTTGGCTGGCAAGCCTCTCGCAACAGATCAATGCCATGCCCAGCCTTTACCTGTCAGCGGGGGCGATCCATGGATGCGTGCTCTGCGAGGCGGACCAGCCGCTGATTTACATGGAGGACGTGGGCCGCCACAACGCGATCGATAAGATCGCCGGTTATATGTTCCAGCACGATATCTCGCCGGTCGGGAAGATTTTCTATACCACCGGGCGCCTGACCTCGGAGATGGTGATCAAAACGGTGCAGATGGGTATCCCGATCTTGATATCCCGCTCGGGCTTTACCGCCTGGGGAGTGGAGCTGGCCCGCCAGGCCGGTTTGACCCTGATCGGGCGGGCCAAAGGCAAACGCTTTTTGGCTTTGTCTGGGGAGGAGCGAATCGTCTTTGACGCCGGCGAGGAGGGTTTGAGCGAGGAAGACCCGCGCCATCAACGAAAGGGTAGCCGTGACGGATAGGGGAGCGGAGGGGGAGGCACCCGGCGGCAAGCGGGAAGAGGTTGCCGGCCTGATTTTAGCGGGCGGCCAATCCCGGCGCATGGGCGGCGGGGACAAGGCCTTGCGGCCCCTCGGAGGACGGCCGCTGCTGGCGCACATTATCGAACGGGCGGCAAGCCAGGTCGGTCCCCTTTTGCTCAATGCCAACGGCGATCCGGCCCGCTTTTGCGATGCCGGTCTTGCCAATTTGCCGCCGGTCGCGGCGGACGTGGTGGCTGGGCACGCTGGACCCTTGGCAGGGATTTTGACAGGCTTGGTGTGGACGGCGGAGAAGGCACCCCAATGCGGTTGGATGGCCAGCTTTGCCTGCGATGCGCCCTTTTTTCCCACCGACTTGGTGGCGCGCTTGCATTCGGTGGCCCTAGCGGAAAAGGCTAGTCTGGCCGCGGCCTGCAGCCGGGGACGCAGTCATCCGGTCTTCGGCCTGTGGCGGGTGGATCTGCGCGACGACTTGCGGCGTGCCGTCGAGGACGGGGTGCGCAAAGTTGATGTTTGGACCGCCCGTCACGACCTGGTATTGGTCAACTTTCCCGACATGCCCACTAACCAAGGGGCTATCGATCCCTTTTTCAACGCCAACCGGCCGGACGATCTTGCCGCGGCTGAGGAGATTTTGGAAGGGCTGTAAGGCTTTTCCGCTTAGGGAGCACCAGGTCCTTTTCCTTTGTGCCGGTTTTTGGTTCGGGTTCGCATCCTGTATTCCTGCACCTTAGCCCGATTGCCGCAGGTCTTCATGTTGCACCAGCGGCGGCGTCCGCCACGCGTGGTATCGTAAAACATCCAGCCGCATGCGGGGCAGGCGCGCACTCGATCGACTGGCAATCTAAAGAGGGCATCCAAAATTTGCAGAGCCAAGGCCGCGTTAATTGATTTCGTGTCCGCGCGATAGGAAAAAGAGCTTGAAAAGGTCTTCGGCGAGTTGAATTGGATCAAGGTCTGGGGATCGTCGAGGCGCTGAACGATGAATGCCAGGTCAGCCGCTTGAGGCACTCTATTATCGAGTCTCGCCATAAAGACGGCATGTGCCTTTTCCCTGAGTTCCAAGGTTTCCGAAAAAGCGACCTCGTCCAGCGCCTGTTCCGGCTCCGCTGGCAAGGTTTCTTCGGTGATAAGGCTGACGTGCCTTGACCAATGCTGCAGGTCCGCCGGACCCTGAAATCTGTCTTCGTTTTGATCCTCATCAAATCGATGAGCAATCGTATTCACAAAATCAAATGCAGGATGATTCCCGACAAAGTAGCGGTCCTGCCAAACAGTTTCGCCAAGCGATGTTGTTCTTGACACCATTAAAAGAGTTTATATGGTTACCTCGAGAAACGCAAGGAGCGCGCTTTGGCTTACGATTTAGCTCACTGGATAACCTTTTTTTCAGCGGCGGTTCTTTTGAACCTGTCTCCTGGTCCGGACTTCGCCTTTATCCTGGGGCATACGGTCAAGGGCGGCCCTCGCCAGGGTTTTGCCGCCATGCTTGGTATTTGGGCGGGCGCTCTTTTTCATGTTCTGCTCGCCGTCTTAGGCGTTTCGGCCATCGTTGCCACGTCAGCCATCGCATTTTCCGTGGTGAAATGGGCGGGCATCGCCTATCTGGTGTGGTTGGGCATTCAGACTCTGCGACAGGCCGGTGGATCCTTTGCGGTTGACAGGACGGCTCCCCCCGTCGGGCTGTGGCCGATCTTTCAGCAGGGTGTTTTGATTGATCTCCTCAATCCAAAAGTCGCCGTGTTCTTCCTTGCGTTCCTGCCCCAGTTTGTGCAGCCGGAAGCAGGACCGGTTCCCTTGCAATTGCTGCTTCATGGTATGCTGATCATCGTGGTAGCCGCCCTTGTCGAAATTCCATTGGTTTTCTTGGGTGGCAAACTCACGACGTGGCTTCGGGAATCTAAGAAGGCTAAAAAGCGTCTTGATCAGGCATTGGGTGCGCTGTTGATTGCCTTGGCGGCGAAGTTGATGTTGGTGGAGCGCTAAACAGGCCTTGCCGATTGCCAAAGAGACTCTGGACCGACTGGAGATTAATCAATAGGCTCTCGGCAAGCTCCTTGATCGGGTCTTCGCCGCGGATATGACCATAAGCCGTTTTCTTATCCTGCTTTTTGTGACATTGGCCCTGTTGCTCGGGTCTCTATTTACGTCCCTGGCATTTTTGGCTCATACCCAAGAGGATATCGCGGCCAGCGAGCGCAAGCGCTTCGAGTCCTTCCGCCTTGCCGATCAGCTGCGACAAAGTTCCGACGATTTGACTCACATGGCGCGGCTTTACGTGATCACGGGTGATCAGCGCTTCGCGGATTATTTCGATGAGATCCTGCATATTCGCCACGGGGCCTCTCCGCGCCCGGAGGGCTACGAGCTGGTCTATTGGGACCTGGTGCTGCCGACGGGTGAGCGTCCCCAGTCCGACGGCCAGCTCATCGCTTTGGAGGATATGATGGTCGAGCAGGGCTTCACGGTCGAGGAGCTGCGCAAACTCTGGGAGGCTCAGTCCGAGTCGGATGCCTTGGCGGAACTGGAGGAGGCCGCCATGCACGCGGTGCGGGGACGCTACCAAGATGGCTTTGGCGCCTATACCCAGACCGGAGAGCCGGATCCGGACAAGGCCCGCGACATTATGTTCGGGCAGGACTATTTCGAGGCCAAGGCGGCGATCATGCTGCCGATCAACGAGTTTTTTGTCATCTTGAATGCGCGCACGGCCAGCGAGGTGTCGGAGCTCCGCCAGCAAGCCACCTGGTTGACGGCGGCCGCGCTGGGTATTTGCTTTGCCACGCTTTTGGTCATCATCGCCTCGTTTTTTGTCTTGCGAAAAAAGCTGATCCAGCCCCTCTCCCATGTTTCGGTCGCCGCGCAAAAGGTGAGCACTGGAGATTTCAGTCAGCGTGTGGCCCATGATTCAGGTGATGAGATGGGGCAAATGATCACCGCCTTTAACAACATGGTGGCCAGCACCAAAGACTCCTTGGAGAAGCTTTCCAAATCCAATGCGGATTTGCAGGACAAGCAGTCCGAATTAGAACGGGAAAAACAGGCTTCGGATTCCCTGCTCTTGAACATTCTGCCCTCGGTCATCGCCAAGCGCTTAAAGGGCGGTGAGACCTCTATCGCGGACGAGTTCCCCGAGGTGAGTGTGCTGTTTGCGGACCTGGTCGGCTTTACCGAGATGACCGACGAGATGGGGCCTTATGAAATCGTCAAATTGCTGAATGATATCTTTGCTCTCTTCGACCGGCGCATCGAGGACTATGGTCTGGAGAAGATCAAGACCATGGGCGATTGCTATATGGCGGTCAGCGGCGTGCCGGAGCCGCGCGCCGATCACGCGCGACGCATCGCCGATTTTGCCTTGATCATGCAGGAGGATTTTGCCCGCCACACGGCCACCCATGGGATCGATATCGAGCTTCGCGTCGGTATTCATTCTGGTACGGCGGTTGCCGGCATCGTCGGCGAGAAGAAGTTCGCCTATGACCTCTGGGGGGATGTGGTTAACGTGGCCAGCCGCATGGAAACCACGGGCCAGCCCAGGCGCATTCATGTCACCGAAGCCTTTAAGGTCCGTCTGGCCGATGTTTATGCCTTCGAAGAGGTTGGTGAGATCGAAGTGAAGGGCAAGGGCGCCATGCGCACCTATTTCCTGTTGGGCCGGCGCTTCGAGCAGACTTAAAGGCCGCTGTCTGGCACAAACGAGGTCACGCAAAGCAGATGCAAGTCGCTTGCGGCGCTGAGGCGATGTTGGTCGTCGGGCCCCATGGTAAAGGCGGTGCTGGGGGCAATGCTTGCTGTTTTTCCGCTGGTCAGGTCGCTCACATGGCCCGTACCAGCGAGGATATGGAAGGCTCTCCAGCAGGTCTCTTTGTCCAAGGTGATTTGGGCATTGGCTTTGATGTGCTGATGCGACAGGCCGAAGCCGATGTCGTCATTTTGGGTCAGGAGAGCGATCTTGCGCAGGTAGGCCTCGTTGCTGACTTCCTCTTGACCGGCCTTGCGCAGACCTTCAATGGTTTTATGAAAGATGCGCCGGTCGGTAACCGGGATAGGGCCGCTGGGCTCGTAGGCGCCGTCGCTGTCGAAACGCTCGTTACCGGTAAGGGGCGGATGAAAAATGCTGATGTGGCATTCGTCTTCGGAGAAGCAAAGGCGATGGCGATCGTTGGGGCCAACCACGTAGAGTACGCCAGCCGCCAAGGGCCAACTTTCGCCGCTGGTCAGGTCCGTCACCTCGCCCCGGCCGGAGACGATATAGTTAGCCTCCCAATGGTGCTTGAGCCAGACCGTAAGATCCGTGCCCTTTTTGACCCGATTTTCGTTATAGGAAAAGCCGAGGCCATCGTTGGCGGTGAAAAAGCGTGCGGAGCGAAAGGAGGCATCGGCAGGGAACTTGATGCGGCCGAGCTTTTCCAAATCTTCGATGGTGCGGACGATCATGGCGGACCTCATAGCAATAAAGATTGGTTCAATTTGGCAAAAAGCCACCGTTTCGAGACATGCCGGGCGGAGTCCCCATCAAGGATGCTGTTGAACAGCTTACGTGGCTGACGCGCGGCTTTAAAGGCCTTGGAGAGAAGGATCCAGCGATGGAAAAAGGCGCAGAGACCTTGACGGGCGGATGCATGTGCGGGGCGGTACGCTACGAGGTCATCGGTGCACCAAGCCGAGTGCTGCACTGCCATTGCGAAAGCTGCCGGCGCCATACCGGCGCGCCGGCGGCGACCTTGGCGGTTTTCCGCGCCGAGCAGGTCGCTTTCAGTGGTGCGGATCGCAAAGTCTATGATTCTGCGCCGAACGTGGGACGGGCCTTTTGTCCCGACTGCGGCACCTCGCTGACCTGGGAGAGGGACTTTGAGCAGGAGGGTCGTTTGTGTGCCCTGCACATTAGCGGCTTCGATGACCCCGAGGCACTGCCGGCGACCGGGCACTCTTTTTATTCCGAACGTCTTTCCTGGTTCGATATCGCGGACGAGCTGCCTCGCCACGCTGGATTTGTGGTGGGCAGCGAGCCCATGCGTTTCGGGCCGGCGGTGACCACCAAGCCCAAATAAATGTTCCTTCATAATGGGCGCCGCTTTGCAAAGTATGCTGGCTCTGCTAGAGTTTGTGTTGTCGGCAGAGCGGCCCCCACCCTGCGGAAAGGACAGAAGTTCACTCTGAAACAAGGATGTCAGTCGAACTGACCTTTCGCTCATTGATGCAGGGTCTGAGCCGTGAGAAAGGAAGGTTCCCATGCCGACAAAACGGCTTCCGCCCTCAACGGATATTGACCATCTGAAACATCAGGCCAAAGACTTGCTTAGGGCCTTTCGCGCCGGCGAGATGCAGGCCCGTCAGCGGGTGCGCGAATTCCATCCCCGCCTAAAGGGATTAAGTGACACCGAACTTGCGGGACGAAGTTTTGCATTGAGCGATGCACTTTTGTCGCTTGCCCGAGAGTATGGCTATGTGAGTTGGCCGCGCCTGAAGCACGTCGTGGCGTCGGATGGCGGTGGTGCCGCTCCTTTAACCCATAACGAGCGCCTTGAAGACGGGCCCTTTCGGCAAGCTTTAGACTTCGTGGACGAGGGAAACGAGGCGGCGCTGAGCGCACATCTTCGGGCTCACCCGGACTTGGTTCATCAAAAGGTTCACTTTGAGGGAGACAACTACTTCACCGATCCGACCCTTCTTGAATTCATCGCGGAGAACCCCATTCGGCAGGGGCATTTGCCGGAGAACATCTGTCAAATCGCGCGCTTGCTTCTTGAGGCCGGCGCTAAGAATAACCTTGAGGCCTTGAATGAGACCCTCGGATTGGTGGCTTCGGGAAGGATAGTGCGGGAAGCGGCTGCACAAGGTCCGCTGTTGGATCTGCTCTGTGATTACGGCGCCGATCCGGGGCATGCCTTACAGGGCGCGGCGGCTCATGGGGAGTTCGATGCGGCACGCAAACTGGTGGCGCGGGGGGCGCCCCTGGACCTGACGGTAGCAGCGGCTTTAAACGATGAAAATCAGGTCGGCGTGCTGTTGGCGGAGGCTTCGCAGGATCAACTGCAATTGGCCTTGGCTCTGGCCGCCCTGCACGGGCGTCATCGCATTGTAGGGCTCTTGCTCAATCAGGGAGCGGACCCCAATCGCTACAATCCGCCCGGCGGCCATTCCCACTGTACCGCTCTCCATTCCGCGGCCTTTGCGGGCCACTTGGAGACCGTCAAAGTGCTAGTCGAAAAAGGCGCGCGCGGGGACATCGGCGATATCCACCACAAGGGAACGGCGTGTGATTGGGCAGAGCATGCGGGGCATCACGAGATCGTCAGCTACCTGGATGCTAAGGCCGGGCAGTAGATCGGGCATGCGCAAGAGCCCCATGGTATGCGGAGTTTCAGCCTGGCAATCCAGTGCTTGCGTGGACAAGTCTTATCTTGGTCGCGGTTTCGGACGCGCGCTCGGAGAGTTGCGATGGCTTTGCTGAGTCTATTCGATCACATGGCCGAAGCGGAGCAGGTTGCCGTCCGGATCAACGAGTGCGAGTTCGCAGATACCCCAAGGCTTATCTTGGGCTTTGCCGACCCAGGGAATGCCTTGCATTGGTAACCCGAGGCGACCGAATTCGTCGGAGAGCTGATTAGCGTTTTCGACCCGCACAAAGGCGCCATGATTTGAGGTCTCGGGAACATGATCGGAGGTACGAAAGAAGTGTACCTCGACCTGATCACGGATCAGGATCAGATAGCCCTCCGCATCGTATTGCGCCGATTTGCGAAATCCGAGCAGTCCATAGAAATCTATTGTTTCGCTGAAATCTAGGCTGGGAAATATGGGGCAAATGCTGTTGAGCATGAGATTCCTCGGGCGTGATTGAGAAGGTTATTTGGGCGGCCTGGAAGGCAACCTTTGCAATTTCCGGCGAAAGGCTGTTGGGATCCTTGGGTTTCGCCAGGCATTGATTGGATTTGGCAAAGAAGTTGGACTTACCCTACAACAGCGGTTCAGTCCATACACAGGCTTCAAGGTGAGACCAATCGGCCATGATCAAACTCTATAACAGCCCAGCGTCAACCGCCATGTCGGCCCATGCCGCGCTGGAAGAAATTGGCTGTCCTTACGAGAGCTGCTGGGTGGACATCGACCTTCCCTTAGCACAGCGGGACCCGAGCTTTCAGGAACTGTCACCTCATGGTGCGGTGCCGGTGCTGGTAGACGATGACGGCACGGTGATTTTTGAAGGGACGGCCATTTTAATTTACCTGGCCGATCGTTTCCCTGAAGCCCGCCTTGGCCCCGTCGTCGGCGACCCGAAGCGAGGGGACTTTTTGAAGTGGATGGCCTATATGACCAACACGCTTCAGATCGCCATGCAGATCTACTTCATGCCATACAGACACACTGTTGCGAACAGTGGACACCAAGAGATCTCGGCCAAGGGAATGGAAAGACTCGATGAAAGCTGGCGATACCTGGATGGAGTCCTCGCCTCTGGCGGTCCTTACCTGCTGGGCGAGACTTTCAGCGCTTGTGATCTGCATTTGCAGATGTTGACCCTCTGGCATCGGAGCCCCCAGGCCATGCGCGTCCGGTATCCCCATGTGGGGCATTGCGCTGAACGGGTGGAGCAGCGTCCAGCGGTCCAGCGGATCATGCGAGATCACGGGCCGGATTGGACCACTCACCACCCGAACGATCCCGGGCCGCCCTAAGGCGTGCCCGGCCGTCACGGCGGCAAGGCGTTACGGGTGGTATTGAGCCCGGCGTGTTTTTATTGCGTGCTGAATTGGGAGATATAGGCGACCACGTTGGCCCGGTCCTCGGGCTTTCTGAGGCCGGGAAAGGCCATCTTGGTTCCTTTGACGACCTTGCGGGGGGATTCGAGGAACTGGATCAGTGTCTCTTCGGTCCAGACCAGGCCGTCCTCGCCGGAGGCGACCATGGCCTTGGAAAACTTGTAACCGTCGGCGGCCCCGGCGGTGCGGCCGACCACATCCTTCAGGCTGGGTCCGACCCGGTTTTTGTCGCTATCCAACACATGACAGGCTCTGCACTTTTTAAAGACCGATTGCCCGGCTGTGGCGTCGCCGGCTTGGGCCTGGCTGGCGCCGCCGACCACCACGGCCACCCACAAGGCCGTAGATAGACAGAGGGAAAACAAGGGCTTAAAGGGCATTCCGAACTCCTCGTTGATGATCCGCTATTGGCCGCCTGATCGGACCCCAACGCTACTTGCAGCGATTCGATAGGCAAGAATGCCCATGCATAAGTCAGATTTTCACCGTAAATGGCAACACACAAAGCTTACACGAGACCGCGATCCGGCTAAAAGGTACCGAGGGTGTTGGCATTTGGCGCTTGATGTCTAACATGGGTTTGTGAACAGAGATCGAAGAAACAAAAAATGACGGGCATGAGTAACGATCAAAAGAACCAACCGGCGGAGTCGCATCGCCAAGAGCCTGGCCACGGCCCAGATCACGGCCCAGATCATGGCCCAGATCATGGCCCGGATTTATCTCATCTTCCGGCGGATCCGGCGTTGAGAGTGAAGGCGATGGAGAGTCTCTTGGTGGAAAAGGGCCTGGTGCGGCCCGAGACCATCGAGGCCTTTATCGATAAATTCGAGCATGGGGTCGGCCCCCACAACGGCGCCAAGGTGGTGGCGCGGGCCTGGGTCGATGAAGACTTCCGAGCCCGCTTGCTGGCCGACGGGACCGCTGCCATTGCCGAGATGGGGCTGATCGGCAATCAGACCACCGATGTGGTGGCGGTGGAAAACACCGACCAGGTCCATAACATGGTGGTCTGCACCCTGTGCTCTTGTTATCCCTGGACCCTGTTGGGGCTGCCGCCGGGCTGGTACAAATCCTTTGCCTATCGCGCACGGGTGGTGCGCGAGCCCCGGACCGTCCTGGCGGAATTCGGGGTGAGTTTGGCAGAAGACGCGGAGGTCCGGGTGTGGGACTCCACGGCCGAGATCCGCTATCTGGTGATCCCCGAGCGCCCCGCTGGGTCCGAGGATTTGGGCGAGGGTGACCTGGCCAAGCTGGTCACCCGGGATTCCATGATCGGGGCCGCCACGCTAGCGGTTTGAAGACAGAGGAAGGAATAAGAGATGGACGGAGTCCATGACATGGGCGGGATGCACGGCTTCGGCGCGGTGCCCTACGAGAAGGATGATCCCGCCTTTCATCACGACTGGGAGCGCCGGGTGTGGGGCCTTTGCCAGAGCACCAGCCTGCCGGATTTCGTGAACCTTGACTATGACCGGCACAATCTGGAGCGTATGCCGCCGGCGCACTACCTGTCTCAGAGCTATTTCGAGCGCTGGCTCTATAACTTGACCACCATGCTGTTGGCGGGCGATTTCGTATCCCTTGAAGAGGTGGAAAAAGGCAAGGCCGCGCTCGCTGGGGTGCAGGGGAGTGCCCAGGAAAACGGCCGACGGGACGATGCGGCCGGGCCGGAAAGCGCGGACCCCTTCGCCCATGAAGTCTATCGCCGAGATGTCTCTGCCGAGGCGCAGTTCAAAATTGGGGACGGCGTCATGACCGGCAGTCCCGGACAGAGCGGACACACGCGGCTGCCCCGCTATGCCCGAAGGAAGTCTGGGCAGATCCACCTACACCACGGTGCCCATGTCTTGCCCGATAGCAACGCGGCTAACCTGGGCGAGGCCCCGACCCATCTCTATACGGTTGCTTTTACGGCGCAAGAGCTGTGGGGAGAGGGGGCCTCGGCCCGCGATAAGGTCTTTTTGGATATCTGGGAGTGCCACCTGACAGCGGCCTGACGCAGGTCCATACCAAGGAGAAGAGGTAGGTAAAGTGTCCCTTGAAAGTAAGCCCGAGAAAATTTCCCTTGAGGAGCCGCTGAAAGAGCCGTGGCAGGCTGAAGCCCTGGCGACGGCTTTTAGTCTGCAAGAGGCCGGACTCATCACGGCTACGGAATGGTCCGATGCCCTGGGTGCCGCCATCAAAGCCGCCCAAGCAGATGGCGACCCGGACGACGGCAGCACCTACTACCACCACGTCCTGGCGGCTCTGGAATACCTCTTGACCGAAAAGGATTTGGTGCCGGCGGGCGAACTTACCGCTAAGAAAGAAGCCTGGGAAGACGCCTATCGGCGGACGCCCCATGGGAAACCGGTAACGTTGGGGAAGTAGGGGGAGGCGATTATTACATTAATCCCTGAGGCTTTCCATGTCTTCCATCAAATCATCAAGTCTTTCAATTTGAGACACCTCGGGAGGCGGTCTTGCATAGAACTTTCGACAAGCACGAAGGGGATACGTTCTGTCGATGTGCCATTTCATTAGGCGATTGTACCTTTCAGCAAATTCCCTTGCCATAAAGATTAGACGCAGGTGGACGTCATTGATCCAAGAATCGCTGGTCCCCCGCAAGGGGGTTATTTCGACCCTGATGTAACAACCCGGCCTGACAAAGTCGTAATCGACTTCCGGAATAGTGGCTCCAAATCCGAAAAATTTGTAAAACCGAAGCCTGCCTGCTTCGATATCTTTATGGTATTGCTCATCTGCATTGGCAAGATTAATCCACTGCAGCTGGCGCACTTCTTCATGCGTTGAGATATACCCAAGGCGATATCCGAAAAAACCCAATCCCATAAAAATGGTTAGGATCAAGATTGCAAAAAAGTATCGCCTTTTACGCAGCTTTGGTCCCTGCTTTTTCATAACGGATCATTCTTTTTTGAAATGCAGAACTCGGCCATTTCCGATTGAAAATCATACGGAGTTTCAGCAAAATATCACACTTCATTTTTGAGGTATGGTTAAGGGTGCGAATTTGCATATGAGGCGCCATGCCTTTAAGGCAAACATATGCTCTCGCCTCATCTCGTCAGAGGTAATCGGGGTCGAAAGATTTGAAAAATATCCAGGTATTTGATCGTGCTTTGAACGCGACTTTCAGCATTTTTCAGGCAACGGAAGAGGAATTTTTCGCCATTTTTCCCGAGCAAGGGCAAGATATAGAGTTTGCGGAAGACTTTTTTGAGCGGGTTGGAGATCGTATTGCCGCTGAGGTTTTGGGCCCGATATGGGACCGACCAATTTTGAAAAGAGATGCGATGGGAATCCATGGGTCGTTGTTTTATGAATTCCATGATCAGAAAGATTTCTTCCCAGCGAGCAAACGCGAGTTCGATTGGGATGACTCCTCGATCAATCAAGCGCAGCGTGAGCTGTTTGGAATGTTTAGGAAATGAATTACTATTTCTTGTTAAAAGGGCACAACAAGGAATAGAGATGAAGTGTCCACTCAACAACACGCTATTTTCTCAGCCCTAAAAATGGACAGCAATCTGATTAGAGTTTGGAAAGAGGCGTCGGAGGATCTGGGATTTGAGATCCAAGCTCCCTTTTTGCTGCAATTTTCGCCAAACAGGTCGATTGCCGCCCATTTTTTGGTGCCGAACTTTGGCGCCCGGAACGGCATGATCATTGTCACCGATTACCGTGCAATCGCGCCGTTCGTTAGAGATATCGTAGCGCTGGGCTATGGTTACTCAACGTTTGGCGACTATGCCGACGGCACGCAGTACGACCGGGACACCTACATCAAAATTTTGTCCGATTGGGGCTGGACCGGTGAGGAGAGAGACAGACCTGCCTGGATCGCTCCCTTCGACGAGGAGCTTGCAGAGTGAAGGAGCTGACGGTGCCGTCTGGCCGATTTACAAGGGACCTCCAAGCGCTGACGGACGAGGAAAAAGCCTGTGTCTTGGATTTGTGGGCGGCTTTCGGGGCCGTGCGGCACGATCTCTGGACGGATGAGGGAGATAACGTCGCCTATACTCGTGTTGAATTTTTGAGCGAGCTCAAGAAGACCGGTCTTGATGATTTGGATATCGTGTCCTTGGATCAATTATTGTTCAAGGCAATGACGACCATGGGCGGTGTGGATACCCTAAAATTTGTTCTGCCCCGGTTTTTGCCGCCTACTTTGCGGAACCTCTAAAGGGCTGGGTGTCGGAGCCGTGGCTGGTGCGCAGTAAACTCCAATACGGATCATTTGAGGAATGGCCGGCCGATCAACAGGTCGCTGCGCTGAGGGCCCTCCGTCTTGCCGCAAGGCAGGAAGTTGAATTCTACGAAAAGCATGATGTGCCGTTCGGTGAGGCTTCTATGGAGACGCTGAAATGGACCGAAGAGGTGCTGCAGTCGCTGGATCCAGATAAGCTTTGAGGGCTCAAGATGTTCCACTATCTTCGATTAAAGATCGGCGAGAACTTGCCGGATCTTTCGGACCTGCGTCCCTTCGCGGCGATTGTCGTAATTGACGAAAAGTCTGACCAGGCGTGGCAGTCAAAGGTGAGCGCTTGGCTCGTGGCATCCGGTTGCCATTACGCGCTGACGTGGGGGGAACAATGCGAGGCGTGGCATGATGCAATCGACTGGGCCAGCATCGACTATTTTACGATGACCCAAAAAAGCGATTTTTTTGTGATGACATCCTGGCATGCAAAAGAGCCTCTGGAAGATGTTTTCTTCTTCGCTAAGAGGTGTGCTGTACCTGTTGGTCAGCGCGCCATCTTGGAAAATACGGTCCTGCTGCACCTGTCGAAAAAGGACCGTGGCGAAGAATTCAGGAACTGTTCACAAAGGCCTGACCAACCGAATTGGTTAGCATTTTGAGTGATAGGGATCTGCTGGGATCACGCCCGAGAGCGTCCGACCTAGGCTTTTTCTTCTTTGGAGGCGATCACGGGTCCAAAGACTTCTGCCTCGCCCGCACCGTTGAGACGGGCGCGCAAGAATTCGCGATTGGTAAGCGCCAGCGGCATTGAGCGCTATGAGCAGGCATTGGCCGAGCTCATCAATCATAACGACATGACGCACTTGGCCAATCGCGTGCTCGGTGAATTGTCACCGTCAATGTCCGG
>JBCCHN010000056.1:0-29694 GCA_039028695.1 Pseudomonadota bacterium | reverse complement strand
TCGTCAGAATGGCGACAAATGTGACCGGTGCGAAAAATCGTCCGATTGAAGGCTTACCTTGCGACATTGGCTTTGTCCCGTGGGCTATAAGTATTTAGGGGTTAACTATAGATTTGAGTGTTTCTTTACGGTTTTCAAGCCCGTTACGCTTCCACGGGAAATGCCATTTTGGCGACATGTAATCGCTGCGCATCCAGAGCATACCAATTCCTTTCTTGTCCGCTCTTGCGAACCTATCCACGAAAGCAGATTGATAGGCTTTCCCGGCTTATTAGAATGGACAGTGGTTTCGAATGTTTCGCCCCAAAGATGTCCAGAAATCCCCTTTTGGTCGAGCGGACCCGCCGGCTTTTTTGCGCGAGAAGTAACTCAGCCCCAGTAAGACACCCCCTGTAAGACATCCTCAGGGAGTAGGGTGGAAGTTTGGAGGCAAGCAGCTGCCGCACAGTTATCTGGCCAGGGGTTAGCCGCTAGCAGGCAGCAACGGTTGCCAGGCCGCCTAGCGGGCCAGTTCAGACACTAAAAACAAAAAATCCGATTGGTGGCGGAAATGAGCCGTACACAGCTTTTTTTGAGAAGTTCGGTTTTCCGCTAAGCATTTGATTTCCTTGGTGGGCGCACAAGGACTCGAACCTTGGACCCGCTGATTAAGAGTCAGCTGCTCTGCCAACTGAGCTATGCGCCCGCACCAATGAAATCAATGGCTTAGGATAATCTTGGATAATCCTAGAGCCGAAATAGAGGCAAAATCCAATTTTAATCAAGCAAATTTTTGAAGATGCCGAGTTCTTTTTTTGTATTTGAGTTCGTTGCTATCTAAATTCGTGCGCGCGGGCATGGACGATTACCCTTGGCGAAGGTTCTCTAAAGGATCGCCCATAGTTGTTGCTGGGGCTGGGGCAAGCGCAGACCAAACCACGTTTATGCTGAAGGAATTGCCGATACCATGCGAGCAGCAGCGGAAGTCTTGGCAGAAGAGCTGTCCTAAAACCAAACAATCGTCCCTAGCGCCGGTGGTTTTTTTACGACTGTCATGAGTTCGGCTTGCGTCGAAGGCCGGCATCAGCCATGACCGCTTTAACTCCGTTAGCAGAAGTTTGGTCCGGTGAAATTTGCTTTTACTGATTGCCAGCCGCTTTGCCGCCAACTCCAGGCTTAGGCGACCGCTGGCCTGGGGAGAGGAAACGTCAACTGGCCGGACACGAGCTCGATCGCCTTTTCGTCCTCGCCCTCGGAAGCAAGCTTCATAGCGGCCATGATCAAGTCCTCGTGCTCGATCATGGACTGGACGACGGGCTTCAGCGCCTCGGGCATCGTTTTGACAATCTCGCGGTAGCGATCCTGAAACTCCACGCTAGCCGCCACCATATAAGCGGTGGCCTCAGTCCAGCCCATGTGTTCGACGCTTCGAATGAAGTCCCGGGCTTCGTTTCGGCTGGTGTCGCTCTCAACGATATCGCCACCGTGCTCAAAGACGATACAGCGCAGACGCGCCTTGTTCTCGGTTTCGAGTTGGAGCAGCGAACCGATGAGATGTTTCTGAACCGGGCTGTTGAAATGGTGTAACAGGGCGCAATAGAAAGCTTCTCCGTAAACCTCGCCCTGGTACATTTCAGCGAATTCTCGTATCTGCTGTTCCGATACCATCCGGCACCTCCCGAGTGGACAGGTCCGGCAAGCATGCCAGCTTTCCATCGTATTACAAGCCTCGGTTTCCAAGCCTCGAACCGCCGTTCAGGGCTTAGTCCAAGCTTCCAAACCAGAGGAAGCGCTGCGGCGCTGAATGCCCAGTAAAAATGCCAAATAGACAGAGACATAACTTTTCTTATAATCCTAAGCATAAAAAAACGGGGAGCAAAAATGCAAAAACTCAAAGAAAAGCAGGCGAATATCCTGACAGTGGTTTTGGCGCTCGTCATTGCCATCCTCCCGCTTCAGAACAACGCACAATCTCAAGATGTCCGCGAGGAAAGCCATGCCATGGTCTTGCTGCGCGGGCTGCCGACTCTGGATACGTCACATAGTGTCGCAATTGTTGAGCTAGACCCCGAATCTCCGGACTTTGGCACAATTATCAGCGAGTTCGAGCAACCGGACATGGAGCATCCACTGCATCACCTCTATTACAGTCCGACTGGGCGCTTGTACGCCACGGGTTTGGATCCCGTCTGCAGTTTGGCCGAAATCGGGTTGGCGCGCGATGCCTCGGGCGCCCCCACCGTGACAGGGGTCAACTGCCTGGATACCCAAGGCCAGATGGTCGGCGAGGACATCATGTGGCACGCGGCTAACGGCAATGACTACATGTTTGTCACCTTCATGGGAGGGCTTGGCGGCACGGATGGAGGCTCGGTCGGTGTTTTTGATCCTCAAAGCAATGGTGTGATTAAGGTGATCGAAGCGCGGCGTAGCCAGGTCGGGGAAGGCATGCCTTACATCATGTATCCGCACGGGATTTCGGCGTACCAGGATCGCATGGTTGTTTCTTCAACCATTCATCCTGATCTGGCAAGCGGTGTGGGCAATGCGATTACGGTTATCGATCTCAACAGCCTGGAGCCGATTGAGAACATTGTGACCGAAAAGGAAAACCCGATAGATTTACCGTCCTCGCCCGTGGAGGTGCTGTTTGCCCGTCCCAGCATTGATCCAAACATTGAACCGGCGGTGATGGTGAACACCATGCTAGGCTTCGAGACATGGAAAATTCCTTATGATCAGGAAACCAAAACCTTCGGGTCGCCCGAGGTTATCTACAGCGGAGTCGAGAACGAGACTGGCGTGCCGCTGGAATTTTACGGCAATGAAACCGAACTTTTCATCAGCCATGCGCTACCGGGCGTGGTTAAGCGCTATAAGCTGTCGGAACTTCCGGATTTGGTTTCTTCCGGTCCGGACATCATCGCCGACCCAGGCGCCCATCATATGATATTCCTTACTTCCAAATCAGGTCGAGATCTCATTGCTGTACAGAACAACCTACTCAATCTTGGCAATGGCGCTGATAACGATCCTACCGATGTAGACTTCATCGCCAAACTGAATGCCCATACCATCACGGTGCACGACCTTCAAACGGGCGAACGCCTGGCTTCTGTAAATTTTAAGGAGCGCTACGACAAGGGAGTGGAGAACATCGAAGGTTTGTTCGGATCGGGGTTTGTCCACCACCATTGATCCTTTGGGACAATGACCCAACGTTTATTGATCTCGGTCATCGCTCTAACGGTCCTTGCAACCGGGCTTCTCTGCTATGGCCTTTGGAGAGAGACTGTCGAGCCCTCCGCAACTCCGATTGCGGGCTTTTCGGCGCCATTTGTTTTTGGTCGCTTTACCATTCCGGAAGATAACGCCCTAACCGAAGAGTCTTTCGCGTTGGGTCGCCACCTATTTTATGACCCTATTCTATCTGGATCCGATCAAGTGGCTTGCGCTACTTGCCACGAGCAACAATTAGCATTCACAGACGGTCAGGCCCGGCGGGTTGGACTTTCTGGCGAGCCGCTCGCCTTCAGCAGCATGAGCTTGGTGAATCTTCTATGGGGCCAGCGCCGCTTTTTTTGGAATGGCCGATCCACTTCGTTGGAAGAACAGGCGCTCTTGCCGATTCAAGATCCGGAGGAAATGAACCAAGACCTGGACAGCCTCATAGAGGAGCTTAGTGCATCGGCAAGATACAGAGAACTTTTTGCTCGTGCCTATGGCGAAGTGTCAGCCGAGAACATAGCGAAGGCCCTAGCCACATTCATGCGCATGCTGATTTCCTCCGACTCTAAGTATGACCAATTCTTACGGGGCGAGGTAAAGTTAAGCGCTTTGGAGGAACATGGCCGCAAGCTTTTCATGGCGCACCCGGATGTTAAAGTGTCACTCCGCGGCGCTAACTGTATCGACTGCCACAGCCAGTTTCTCACATCGGGATTTCGTGATGCGCTAGATGGCTTTTCCAACAACGGCCTGGATGATGAAGCCGGCCTGCCGGAAGGTTTACAGGCCGTCACCGGTGACCCAGCTCATCGAGGTCTCTTCAAAGTGCCCACCTTGCGAAACATCGCGGTGACGGCGCCTTACATGCATGACGGCCGTTTTGCTACCCTTGAAGAGGTCATGGATCACTACAATCATGGTATAAAGGTCAGCGAGACACTCAGCCCCTTAATATCAGAAGCGGACAATTCCATTGAGGAGGGAGACCGGCCGGTCGGGTTGCATCTTAGCGAGGACGAGGTACAGGCGGTGATTGCCTTCCTGCACACTCTAACTGACAAGACATTTCTTTCGGATCCGAAACTCGCTAATCCCTTTGATGGGAAAAACTAGTGTCGCGCCGAAAAAGGATGATATTTGCCCTGACTGCAATCACCTTCGTGATTGCCGTGGCATGGCTTATCGTGGAATTACGAACCCCGCCGAAAAATGCCGTCACACTGCTGTTCCATGCCGCGGTCGGTGAAGAGCCTTTAGTCTTTAATGAATATGCTTACAAAAATCCTGAAGGATCCCAGCCTTTCAAGATCCGGGACTTTCGCTTCTTTGTCAGCAACATCGCGCTGGTTGGCGAAGAGGGCAACTACAGGGAACAGGACAGTTATCACCTCGCTCGATTCGATAACGATAGAAGTACCTATGCCATTACCCTTAAAGGCGTTCACTTGAGCGATGTGACCACTGTCTCCTTTTCAATCGGGATCGATCCGCAAGCAAACACCTCTATTGAATCAGTTGGTGACTTGGACCCCAACAGCCAAATGGCTTGGAACTGGGAGGTTGGCTACAAGTTCCTAGTCTTTGAAGGCGGTATTCGCATCGGCGACGAAACGCGCCCTCTGGTCTATCACATTGGTTTCGACGAAAGCCGCCGTGATTTGCAATTTGCTTTGCCAAGCGGCTTTCCATTGCAAGGTGGCCAGGAGATTCCCTTTTCTGTCGATGTGATGAAGCTCTTCGTTGGCACCTCGTCGATTAATATGGCGGAGATTCGGTCGGTTAAGTTCGACAAGGAAGACACACGCTTGTTTGCCGACAATTTCGGCGACTTAATCAAACTCGATTGGGAGTGATTTGGTCTGAATTTCCAGGTGGGCAATCGAGACCCCCAGAGGGGCCATGATCATCGGTTTTAAAAAAATAGATCCATGAAGATTTCAATGTTTTTTCTATTTTAGTGGACTAAGGGAGGAGGGACCTAAGTTGGTCTGGCTTAAGTTGAGGCGGCCGAATCTCTCAATTGCCGCGCGGCGGAGGCATAACCACCGCTCGATCCGTCCACAAAGTGAATGTGGCTTTTGCTATGAATCGATGGAACAACACATGTCATGAGGGCCTCATCTTGAACATGCAGGCCAAAACAGATTTTTCCGGTCTCTCTTTGGGCTTCCAAAAACGATCTCAATTCGGTGATACACTCAGGCAAACAGTCCAAGGTCATGTATAGGCCATCGTCGAACTTGCGAAAGTCCGTATTAACAGCGATCTCTTGGCGATAGCTTTTCGGATCAAAAGACCCAAGCCTGATACCTATCTTGAAAATAGCCCAAGCGGCAAAGGAAAAAAATGTCGTTTTGATGGTCCGCTTCAGCCCTCGGTCATTGTTTGCAGACACCTTGGACTGCAATCGCAATGAGCTGGATGGCCATTTTACATCAGGGCCGGCGTCAGGCACGGGGTTTGCGCTCTCAAATTTCTCCAGCATGGTCAGCAAGCGTTTGGTTAGGGCCGCAAACTCCGCTGACGTGGCATCAGGACCGGGTTTCACAATAAGGGACATAATATTTCCCCGCTTGGACGGTAACGGACCCCACTGACAGGATAAGCCCGTGAGATTCGGTAGCCCGTTTTGCCTCGCCTCAAGCGCGGGCAGGCGGCCGCCTTTGAGCTGTTGATCCACCCACTCTAGACCGCCGCCGGAGAACATGGCATAGCGCAGGTCACTGGAAACCGGCCAGTTAGCGACCCGCAAGTCCAATCCGGCCGCTCGGATCGCCGCCACGGAAATCATGCCGACGCGCAATGTAAGGCCCAGTTCTTTCTCGGACCACAAGGCGGTTTGCGCCAAGGCTTCCTGTGCCCGGGTTTGGTCCTTTGGCGGGACTGCAAAATGTGCTCCGTCCCCACCAAAGGCAAACAGCGGCGGTGACCCACTCAGCGCGTTGGTTACCGCGGCAATGGTCGCCGCCCCGGCCAAATTTACCGACTTATATTGACCCTCCTCGATTGCCGCCGTTGATCCCACAACATCCGATACACCCACGAACCAGTCTGCAGGCAGCGGCACAAATCGGCTGGGGTCCAGTACCTCCTCAAATTGGGTCAGGTCCGGTATGCTTGAAAGCCAGTTCTCGGTCATCGTGGTAATCGTAAAGCAACGAGCCGGTTAATTGCTGAAAAACTTTCTTTTCGACAGCCGACCGCTCAAGGGGCACTAGGGCCGAAGCAAACGTTGCAGCTGAGGCCTGACTTTGAGAAAGCCCCGGTACGCACCCTCGAGACACCAGCTCAAGGGACGCCATTCAAATGCCTTTCCGATCAATCGAAAGCCTGCCATTTGCTTCCATAAGGCCGCAAACGCGGCGCCTCCCGACTTCAGATTCCCATCTGCCGTGACAACATGAAATCGGGCCAGAGCCTCTTGCCGCGATAAACCAGGGGCCACCTGTTCCGTCGGACTTTGACTCACATCCACCCAGCAAAGCTCTTCAGCGCCGCCAAGTTTTCGGTAAAATGACACTTCGCGGGCACACAAGGGGCACGCGCCGTCATAAAACACCTTTAAGCGGCGCGCCGGAGAGGATGCCATTGGTGAGGCCCGGTTGTCTGCCATGGACCTAGGCCCCCCACACATCGTCGTAGCGCGCCGTGCCGTCTGCCAAAGGTTGATCGCGATGGCCCTTTTCAATCTTCGCCGTTTTAAAGGTAAAGTCGGTCAAAAAAACGCCAAGCGCCACGAGCAGATGAGCCGTTACTAGCTCGCCATACCATACCCAGGCACCGAGAGAGGCACAAAAGAGGACTGTCCACATGATACTCAGCAAAACCATCACTTGAAATCGCTGAGCGGGCATCAAGGCTTTCAATGGATTCACGGTCACATCCATGACCACTCGATAGGCTGCCAGCATTTTTTGCTGTTCCAATTGTTAAATCGTACCGGTTTGTACGCAAAACCTAGCCGATCGGATCGATCCCCTATCAAAATGGGATTGGAGCGCCATCCCAGGCGAAAAAGCCACCATTATCTTCGGCGGTTAAATCGTTTAAAACAGCAAGGAGTTGTCGGGCCGCCCTATCTGTTGAGAAGAGCTTTTCTTTTGGCACAGCCCTTTGAAATGGCTTTGAGAGGGCCGTATCCACGGTCCCTGGATGGAGAGCCACACATAGGGCGTTTGTGTTTTGGCGTCTTAACTCAATCGAGATCGTCTTTAGGAGCATATTCAAAGCCGCTTTGGCAGTCCTATAAGAATGCCAACCGCCCAATTGGTTATCGGATATGCTGCCAACCCTAGCGGAAAGGGCCGCAAAAGCCGCTTTGCGATTCCGGTCCAATAGAGGCACAAAATGTTTCGCCACCAGCCCCGGGCCAATGCAGTTCACGCGAAAGGATTGAAGTAGCGATGTTTCAGTGAGGTTTTTCAGAGATTTCTCGGGCTGCAGGCCGTCAACATCGTGAAGAAAGCCGGTCGCCACAAAAACTAAGTGCAAGCACCCAACTTCATCTTGGATCGTTTTTGCGGCTGATGCGATGCTTTGCTCGTCTTCAAAATCAATTGGTAGCCAAGAGGCGCTCGGTCCCTTTATCAGTTCATTCGAGCGTGACAGGGCGAATATGGAGGACGGAGCGCCCGATTTGGCCACTTCTCGCGTGAGCGCCCGTCCGATGCCGCCCGAAGCGCCCACAACCGCCACGTTTAGGTTTTTCCCAAAGGTGTCTAAGCTCAAGCGACTTGTTGGGACTTCTTCGTCAATCAAGGTATCCTCCGGCCCTCACGGCGCCGCTTCTTGTTTTGGCTTCAAGGTTTTTTTGATGATCATTGGAAGCCAAAGGAAAGACAAGCCTGCAATCGTAAAAGCCAAATCGGCAAAATGAGATTTTCGCATCAAAAAGATGGAACCGACCATCGTGAGATGACGTATTTTCATGGATAAACCAAGGTATTTCCCCAGCGGCGAAAAGATCCGATGCAGGTCAAAACTCTCCTATCATGCCGTTCTGACTATTTGGGTGAGTCGATCCTTTTGCCGCACCGAAGCAACGCTGACATGTTACGGCTCGCGCGATCTTTAAGCGGTTCAGTTGCCCCTGGGTCACATCAAGAGACGGAATAGGGTCATATTTCTCGGTGTTGAGATCGACGAAGCCCTTGTACCCGATGAGCAGATCGACGTTTGATCATCAGTGCAGATCCGACATGCTTTAGCCGGCCAGATCGGGGGAATAGCCATTAAATGAGATTCGAGACAGGGACAGTGCCAGTTTAATACCCCAAGTCACCTGCCTGCGAAACAACCCCGCAAATAGTCTATAAAGGTCCGTACGCGGGCTGATATGAGACGGTTCGAAGGATAAACTGCATAGATACCCAGCTCGCCAGCATCAAATTCAGCGAGTATTCTTTGCAGCCTTCCATCTTCCAGCGCTGCCTCGACAATAAAGGATGGCTGTAGAATGATGCCAAGGCTGGATGCTGCGGCTGTCAACAGCGCATCGCCATTGTTACTGATCAATCGCGGCGTGATGCGGACGGTCAAATCTTCCGAACCGCGCGAGAAACGCCAGCGATCCGGCCGATCCAGGTAGCTGTAGGTGAGGCACTGATGAGCCGCAAGATCTGACGGCCACTCCGGTATCCCCTGCGTTTCAAGGTACGCCGGTGCGGCACAAACGAGCAGCTCACTGCTGGCGATGCGTCGAGCAATCAAACTGGAATCTGCAAGCACACCGATTCTGATTGCTAGGTCGTATCCTTCGTCCACCAGATCCACAACACGGTCATTCAGGGTAAGCTCAATGTCCACGCCGGGGTAACGATCAAGATAGGCTTTCAAGTACGGCGCGATGCGCAGTATCCCAAACGACATGGGAGCGTTTACGCGCAAGAGCCCGTGCGGCGTGCGAGATTGGTTGGTCGCTTCCGCGTCGGCCTCTTCAATCTCATTTAGAATGAACTTTGCGCGCTGGTAGTAGGCGTACCCGGTCCCGGTGAGGCTCTGACGCCGCGTTGTGCGGTTCATCAAACGAGCTTTAAGGTGCGCCTCCAGGTCCATGACATTTTTGGAGACCGCGGTACGGGACAGGTTCAACTTTTTGGCCGCCGCACCGAAGCTCTCTTCGTCCACCACAGCGACAAAAACCTTCATGGCGAGGAATTGATCCATATACCATTATCCCTATTTTCCGGATAATTTTTCAAAAAAATAACGGATTATCCTTTCTCTTGGAAGGCATTACATGAATTCCAACGCCGATTGAGGCGGGGAACGATTGAACATTAGACCTTTGGGAGATCGAGATGATTACTGACACACTTACCCCCTATGCAGCACTGCTATTGCGCGTGAGCCTTGGCATCTTGGCGCTTGCTCATGGACTGTTGAAAGTATTGGTCTTTACGGTTCCTGGCACCGTGGCTTTTTTCGAGTCCTTGGGCTATCCGGGGTTTATGGCTTACGCCGTGATTGCCGCTGAGATCCTTGGTGGCATTGCCCTGATCGCCGGTATTCAGGTTCGGCTGGTGTCGTTGGCCCTTATTCCGGTCTTGGTCGGCGCGACGATCACCCACGGCGGGAATGGCTGGCTCTTCTCCAATTCCAATGGTGGCTGGGAGTTTCCAGCCTTCTGGACAGTAACCTTGGCAGTCCAGGCCATGTTGGGCGGCGGCGCGTGGCAGGTCCCGCACCCAACGCCTAAATTCAATCTGGGGCGCACCTAGGTGCGCCTCACCTTTCTGAGGATGAGCCCATGACGGACGCTTTCCCGGTTTTATTTGTCTCGCACGGGTCGCCCCTACTCGTGGGCGATGGAAGCCAGGCCCATGAATTCCTAAAAACTGTCGCCCAAGACCTGCCACGGCCCAAAAATATCCTTGTAGTCTCGGCCCATTGGGAGACTGAAACACCCGCCGTTTCCCTTTCAGTCGAGCCCCCAACAATCCATGATTTTGTCGGCTTCCCTCGTGCGCTTCACGAACTGCGTTACCCCGCACCAGGCGCAAAGGATCTGGGCAAGAAAACAGCCTGCCTCTTAGAGGCGGCAGGCCTGTCAGTCAGACGGGATCCGTCCCGTGGCCTGGATCATGGGGCCTGGGTACCCCTCAAACTCATTTACCCCAAAGCGGATATTCCGGTGACACAGCTCTCGATCCAGCCCCATGAAAGCCCGGCCTATCACATGAGAGTCGGTGAGGCGCTGCGATCATTGCGGGATGAAGGAACTCTGATTCTGGCATCAGGGTCGATCACCCATAACCTGCGGGCCTATTTTCAAGGTGGGTTTGGCCGTGACGCCGCAATGCCTGACTGGGTGAGCATTTTTTCCGATTGGATAGCCGAGGCACTCGAGCAGGGCCGTATCAAGGATTTGGCCAATTACCGGGAACTCGCGCCCTTTGCAGTGCGAAATCATCCGACTGACGAACATCTTCTACCACTTTTCGTGGCCTGCGGCAGCGCCTCGGACTCACTCTTGAGCAGAAGGTTGCATAAGAGCGGCGCTTACGGCGTTTTGGCCATGGATGCCTATGAATTGGGCTAAGAACGCAGCGGGCGAAATGCTCCGCAGCAACTATTGAATAGTGAACCTTTGTCGCTTGCTCCACTTACTCCATCCGGAGATGTTGTAGGATCTGATGCGCCATGCCGTTCGGCCTTTTGGAAGAACCTCTCTCGCCCATGCTCGTGAGCACATTCCCACACCAGAGGTACATTTGGCCTGCCTTGGGGTCACGTTTTTATAGTTTATTTTGCGTCCCTTAGAATCGATCACTTCGACATGATATTTATCCGAGCCCGCGATCGCTTCCCATCTGAACTTGGGGGTGCGATCCTTGGTGGCTTTTGACGGCGCCAAGGTATCTGGTGCCGCAGGCCTTAGACCACGATCATGGACGAAGATACGCGTGAATCCATTTGACGGTGAAGCCGTCGCATTCCACACGATAACATTGCCATCGGCGCTTACAGCAGGCCGATTGGCACTCATAAATCTGATGCTATCCGTATCCTTGCTTAACATGTCTGTCGTCCTTCGGCGGACGTCATGCACAAAGATGTCTCTGGATGTGGAATCATCTCCAGGGAATAAATTGTCAGCAAAAGTGGAGAAAAAGATGTACCGGCCATTGTTGCTCACCAGATTATCCTGAGTAGCTCTATCGGCCGCCAGGCCGCTATTGGATTTACTGGCTTGGAGAAATTGGTTTTTCTTTTGATCGTACCGATATGACTGCAATCGAATTCCAGATGAAGAACCACTGGAAAATACGATAAATCTGCCGTTTTGACTGATTGAAGGGGCTTCGTTTCGTCGGTTGGCAAGGTCCGCCGTAAGCTCGGTCTCTTTGCCCGTTCGTCGATCCAACAGCCAAACATCGCCGATATTCTCGCTGTAAACCAGGAACCTTCCGTCGGCGCTGATCTCGTAATCGATGGTGGACCGGATATCACTCAGCACTCTTTCCGTGGTTTCCTTCACCCTGTCGCGAACAAATAAATCAACGGCTAGATTGGTATCCCGTTTTACAAGATTGCTCGCCCTGGAAGTGAAAAACACATATCTTCCAGTGGCGCTAATTTTGGGAGATCCGCTGAAATCGTTGCCTTGTCTTCCACTATTAGAAACACTGACACGGCTGGTGTCGCCCGTCTTTTGATCAAAGACAAATACATCCGACCAGCCGTTCGAATCTTTTTTCACGAGATCGGGTGCTGTTGAATCGAAAGCAATGTACCTACCATCGGCGCTTAAGGACGCCGTGAAATTGCTACCTTCGCCCTGGATGCCGCGATTAAGAGGATCCACAAAATCAGTGTCCACAATGTTCTTGATGGAATCCTTTTTTCGGTCCAGTACCAGCAAACACTGCTCGCCAAAGGTATCATCGCATTGTGTTCTGAAGGGGATGACCGCAACGAACCGTCCGTTGGCACTAATCGCGGGATTTCCGAACATTCCACGATGGCTGTAGTCAATGGTCCTGTCGGCCGCGACCGAAGCCTGTGGCAATCCGATGAAAATCGCAATGGCCCATAAAGCAAGCTTTCTCATTAACGCTTCCCGTCTCATGCGCGCACTTGTTTGGTTTTTATTTGCCCAACATCAAGCACTATCACCGTTTGATGCGGGCTAAAGCACTAAACCATTAGTTAAGTAAAAAAATCAATCCCCGAGCGTATAAAAATCTTTATCACCCGCGCACTAAATCCTCCTCCAGTCGCTCGCCTGCTCCCAATTGAATGGATTCCAAGCAGCGACATCGGACGGCTAAGTCGGAAGAAAAAAATGTCACGATCGGATTTTGCCCCGTACTCGAAAATCCCCCGACGATTGGGAGAGGCGCCATTAGATGGTTGGCTCTGGAATTCGGTGGATGACCTGTGGGGCTAAGGCCGCCCGCAGCAGGGTTTCAAGATATTGATTTTTAGATCAGATTAAATGGAGCGGGCGATGGGAATCGAACCCACGACATTCAGCTTGGGAAGCTGACGTTCTACCTCTGAACTACGCCCGCGCCGATCCCACCGAATAAACAGAAATGGTGGGGGACAATTAAAAGCCTTTTTCGCAAAAGGTGGCGCCGCTGGCAAGGCACTGGCGGATTAAAGGCGTGCCAAATAGCTGCTTAAGGCCGCAAAAAATGGCTCAGGGGCCTCCGCATGCACCCAATGCCCCGCCTCCGGCACAACCTGGAAGCCGGCCTTCGGAAAGAGTTTTCGGATGTGAGGCCGGTCGCCCTCGCGTACATAATCTGATCGAGCGCCGGAGATAAAATGAGCGGGCCCGGCGAAACATCTAGCCTGAAGGTCTTCGGGAAAGTCCACAAGGTCGGCCATCGCCCGCTCCAAAACGGCCAGGTTTAGACGCCAGGTAAAGTGATCCCGATCCCACAACAGGTTTTGCAGCAAAAAATCTCGAAGGCCTTTTTCCGGAACGGTAGGGGCCAGCGCTTGATCGACCTCACCGCGCCGGGTGAGGCCGGTCAGATCCAGTTCCGTCAAGGCATGGATATAGCGATCCAGACCTGACTCGTAGGCGCGCGGTGCCATGTCCACGACGACCAGCGCCCGGACCCGCTCGGGAGCGGTCAAGGCTAGGGCCATGGCCGCCTTGCCGCCCATGGAATGACCCAGCAACACCGCCTGGCTCCAGCCCTGCCCATCCATGTAGGCCAGCAAATCCTCGGCCATGGCCCCATAGCTCATATCATTGGACCAAGGGGACTGCCCATGATTGCGCAAATCCAAAGCCGCTGCGGTCCAATCCGGCGCCAAACGCCCCAAGACCTGGGACCAGTTCCGGCTGGCACCGAATAGGCCATGGAGAATGACGATTGGCGGCCCCTGACCCTGCTGACGGCCGAAAAGTGCCACCGCCGTCATAAAAAACCCCACATCGGCCAGCCGCTTTCGTACCGGTATCGGACCCTCAAGACAAAAAAGTAACTCTGGAGGATAATTTTCCTTGGAATCACGAGCCTTTCCTCACTGATATCGAGCCTGCGACGAGATGAAGTTATGAGCAGCAAATCTTTGCATTCCCAGCCCAAAATAGCTAGATAGGGCCGTTGTGCTCCCATGGTGGCTGAGCGGATTACATTCATCGGGTGGGATAACCGATTGGCGACTGCCGATGCCTGGCATTGAAATCTGGTAAACGAGTCGTAGACTAAAAGGTAGCCTAGGCGGCGGTTTACTTTTCCGGCGACATCTTGCGGGTATTACCGGATGGAACGGAAAACGGTGTTGAGTGGCGGCATGTCAAAAAAAGGTCGGGCACGCGGTAAGGTAAGGATCTAAGTAAGATGTACAGCGAGACAACCCAGGCCATAAAGGTAACGGTTAAGCCCACTTACCTAGACGATCAGTCGGCGCCCGCGGACAATCACTATGTCTGGGCCTACGAGGTGGAAATTCGCAACATGGGCGAGGAAGAGGTCCAATTGCTGAACCGCTATTGGCAAATCACCGACTCCATGGGTCGGGTGCAGGAAGTGCGCGGCCCTGGCGTGGTGGGCGAGCAGCCCCGATTGGGTCCCGGTGAGTCTTTTGAGTACACCAGCGGCACACCCCTTGCGACGCCTTCCGGCATTATGGTCGGCACCTATGAGATGGAGAGCGCGAGCGGGCGGCGTTTTGATGTGGCAGTTCCGGCCTTTTCCCTGGATAGCCCCTATCAGCCCAAGCAGCTCAACTAACCTTTGAAACCGCCGGCGCAAGAATACGTAACCATAAGATCAACAGGCATAAGATCAGCGGCCAACGGCGTCCTTTTTCGCCTCTGCATCAGCAGCCGCCTTTGGGGAGACTGGCATGACCCTTAAAAAATCCACAGCCACCGCTGTTCGCTTTTCCGAGCGCCCCAGCCGCGAGGAAGCCATGGAGGCTGTTGTCACACTATTGCGTTGGGCGGGCGATGATCCTGAACGCGAGGGCCTAATTGGTACGCCGGATCGGGTCGTGCGATCCTACGAACAGTTTTTCGGCGGCTATGACATTGATCCCGTGGACCTTTTGAGCCGCACCTTCGAGGAGGTCGAGGGCTACGACGAGATGGTCTTGCTGCGAGACATACGCTTCGAATCCCACTGCGAGCACCACATGGTGCCCATCATCGGCCGCGCCCACGTGGCTTATCTGCCGCAAAATCGGGTGGTCGGCATTTCTAAGTTGGCCCGAGTGGTAGATGCTTATGCCCGGCGCCTTCAAATCCAAGAAAAAATGACGGTGCAGATCGCCTCCTCGATCCAAGACGTGCTGCAGCCCAAGGGCGTAGCCGTGGTCGTCGAGGCCTCGCACCAATGCATGACCACGCGCGGCGTCCACAAACCGGGCACCTCCATGGTAACCAGCCGCATGCTGGGGCGCTTCCGCAGCGATGCTTCGACCCGACGGGAATTTTTAGCGCTGATCGGCAGCCAAGGCCACCTGGGCGCTGCCGGCAGCTAAGCGGTGGTGCTAGGCCACGGCAAGACAGGCATCCTTTTGCGCGTCGCGCGGCACCATAGTACGATCATTGTAACATGATTGAACTCAGATGATTGAACTAAGGCCCGTCGTCTTCATTACCGGGATTTTAATGTCCATCCTCGCGGTGGCCATGTTCATCCCCGCCGTATTGGATGCGGCCATCGGCCATCCCGATTGGCTGGTTTTTGCGGCAGCTTCCGGCGTCACCCTCTTCATCGGCGTCGCCATGGCGCTGACAACCCGCTCAAGCCTGCGCAGTTTTTCTTTACGCCAGGCCTTTTTAATGACCAATCTGGCCTGGCTGGTCACGGCCACCTGCGGCGCCCTGCCGTTTCATTTTTCCGAACTCGAGTTGAGTTTTGTAGACTCCTTTTTCGAGTCCATGTCCGGCGTAACCACGACCGGATCCACCATCATCATCGGCCTAGACCATGCACCACCGGGTATTCTGCTCTGGCGGGCCATCCTGCAGTGGCTGGGAGGTATTGGCATAATCGTCATGGCCATTGCCGTGCTGCCTATCTTGCAGGTGGGCGGCATGCAGATGTTTCGCGTCGAGGCCTTTGAAGCGGACAAGGTTCTGCCGCGAGCAGCGCAGATTGCCGGCGGCATTTCTATCATCTACGTCTGCCTGACTGGCGTTGCGGCGATCATCCTTTGGGCGCTGGGCATGTCCGGATTTGATGCCCTGACTCATGCCATGACATCCATTGCAACGGGCGGCTTTTCCACCCATGACGCCTCGGTCGGCTATTTTCAGTCCGCCGGCATCGACTGGGCCATGAGCTTTTTCATGATCCTGGGCAGCCTGCCCTTTGTGCTCTATTTGCGCGCCGTGCGCGGCGATGTGGGATCCTTGTTCCGAGACAGTCAGGTCCAGTGGTTTTTCATGATCGTCGCGGCCTCGGTGATCGCCACCACCTTTTGGATCTGGCACAACGGCTTGATGGATCTACACGACTCCTTCCGCTTTGCCACCTTTAACGTGGTGTCATTGATGACCGGCAGCGGCTTTACCACCGCCGATTTCGGGCAGTGGGGAGGATTCGTATTAGCTCTATTGTTCATGCTGATGTTTGTGGGCGGCTGTGCGGGCTCTACCACCTGCGGCATCAAAATTTTCCGCCTCCAGGTGCTTTACGCCACGGCACGGGCACAAATGCGGCGCCTGACCCAGCCTCATGGTGTATTCTTTGCCTACTATAACAAAAGGCCCATCGCGGAATCGGTTTCAAATTCGGTCATGGGATTTTTCTTTCTATTCGTCACCAGTTTTTCCGTGCTGGCCATTGGCCTGGGGTTGACAGGCGCCGATTTCGTCACGGCCGTGTCCGGAGCGGCCACCGCCATCGCCAATGTGGGGCCGGGATTTGGCGACACCATTGGGCCAAACGGCACCTTTGCCCCCTTGCCGGATTCCTCCAAGCTTCTTTTGTGTTTGGGAATGCTATTGGGCCGCCTCGAACTCTTTACCGTGCTGATCCTCCTCTCACCCTCGTTCTGGCGCGGATAAGATTGTCGCTTACCGCGCTACTTCATAAAGTGAGGACATCTTGACAGGACCATCTTTTTCCATTCGCGAGATGATTGACCGACTGGTCGCCTTTGATACGACATCGGCCTATTCCAACCTGCCCCTCATTGATTTTACCGAGGATTACCTGAAAGAATGGCAGATTCCTTGTCAGCGGATCGTGTCCCCTGCCGGGACCCATGCCAACCTTTTTGCCACTGTTGGGCCCGCCATCCCCGGCGGCGTTGTCCTCTCCGGGCATAGCGACGTGGTCCCGGTCACCGGTCAGCCCTGGTCGAGCGACCCCTTTACGGTCGTAGAGAAACAGGACCGCCTCTATGGTCGCGGAACCGCGGATATGAAGTCTTTCCTGGCCATCGCCTTGGCTCTGGTTCCGCACTTCAAAAGTTTGCCCCTGAAACGGCCTTTGCACATTGCCATGTCCTATGACGAGGAAGTGGGCTGCATGGGCGTCGGGCCCATGATCAAGCATGTCACCGCCCATTTGCCGCTGCCTGAGATGGTCATCATCGGCGAGCCGTCGTCCATGCAAATTGTCAACGGAAACAAGGGGATTGTGACCTGCCGGACCCAAATCACTGGCAAAGCGGCGCATTCGAGCCTTCCGGATGCAGGCGCCAATGCCATTGTGGCGGGCGCCCGATTGGTGGGCTTTTTGAATAAGCTAGCCCGAGAATTCGAGGCCTCGGCCCGACCGGACTCGCCGTTTCATCCGCCCTATACGACCTTCAACATTGGTCGTTTCGATGGCGGAAAAGCCATCAACATCATTGCCCAGGATTGCCTGATAGAGTGGGAATTTCGTCCAACACCAGATACGAACGTGGCCGCTCTCAAGGAAAAAATCTTTAGCTTCTTAACTGATGAAATCCTGCCTGACCTTCGCGCCAACGCCCCCGAAGCGACGATAGAGACGCAGGTTATGGCGGATGTACCCGGCCTGGCGCCGGAGACCGATGGTGCCGCGGAGGCTTTGATTCGCCACTTGAGCGGCGCCAACGCCAGCAGCGTCGTCTCCTTTTGCACTGAAGGGGGCCTGTTTCAAGAGGCTGGCTTTTCAACCGTGGTGTTCGGGCCAGGATCCATTGAACAGGCTCATCAGCCGGATGAATTCATCGCCCTGGAACAAATCGCGGCTTGTGAGGACTTTTTGCGCAAACTGGCCCAATGGGCTTGCGAAAAGTAGCCAGATCTAGGCGGTGGCCTTGGCCCTGTCTTGATTGGTCAAGGCTTCGAAGGTCCAATCTTGCCCGGTAAAGCTGCTGGCCCTTTCGCTCACCGCCAAAGGATCACCCGTGGTCAGACAGCTCGTCACCCCGGGGCCACAACTTTCCCTGAATTCAGGATGGCGCTGCAAATAGGCTTGTAAGCTTTTGCCGACCAAATCCGGCTGACTCAACAGTTGCGTTGCAGCCGGCAGGGCCGCCTCAAAAGCCTCGGACACCAAGGGATAGTGGGTACAAGCAAGAACCGCTAAATCGGGTACTTGACCATCCATATTGTGGAGGAGCCGCGATACATCGTCGCGGATCATATCGTAAAGTTCTCTTCGCGACGCACCGGCTTCGATCCGACCCGCCAGACCTGGGCAGGCTTGCTGAAAAACGGAAACGGCCAAGCTTCGGGCAGCAATCTCCCGGGGAAAAGCCCCACTCTCGACTGTGCGGCGGGTCGCAAAAACAGCAACTTTTCGAGCCGTAGGACATTCCTCGGCCGGTCGGCCGTCAAGCTGCCAGGGCCGATGGGTGATCGCTTCAACCGCTGGCGCGAAAACGCCCAAGATTCGGCATTCCGGGGCCCGTCCTGGCAGCCATTGTTGCTGAAGCGCCCGTAAACTTAGGGCCGACGCGGTATTGCAGGCCAGGACCACCAAACGGCATCCTCGCACAAAAAGGCTTTCGACACCGGCTTGAGTAAGATCGTAAATCTCCCGTGGATGACGCTCCCCGTAAGGCGCCGAGGCGTGATCCCCCAGATACAAAAATCTCTGACCCGGCAGACGACGTTGCAGGGCCATTAGCACGGTCAATCCCCCATGCCCTGAATCAAACACGCCAATCATGGTTTGTTATAAAACGAGATAAGAAGCGTAGTTGGAGCTGATCACCTGTTCGAGCTCACTGTTCAAGTCTCCCATGATCTGTTCGGTCATGAGGTACCAGACCCCCTCGCGCTCATGCAGGCTAATGCCCTCGGTAACGGTTACAGTCCGCAAGGCCTCGGCTCGCGTGGTGCCTTCCAAACGACCGTCGCGCAAAATTTGCAGCTCAACGACGATTTTTGCTTCGTAACGCTCCGAGGGCTCTATGGTTAAGGCGCCGGTCAGCCCTTGGTCCGTGTCCAAAGGAGTTTCGATAACTGAGGCCTCATGGACAATGAAGCGCGCCATGCGGCCGTTGCCGGCGGCGATCAGGCGATCCCCAGCCCAACGAATGGCTGCATCCAGCGGCTGAACGGGAAAGAGGTGATCCACATAAGGATCGTTGTATGTCGGTCCATAGGCCTGCTCGACCAATATTTCCTCCACATCCAATTTGATGTCCGGCAAATGCTCGAAGGTAATATCGGCAAAAGATTGTTGAGGATTGGGCGTTTCGCAGGCCGCTACCGTGAGCCCAACCAAAATAGTCAGGGCCAAATGAAGCGGGCTCAGCAATGGCAAACGCCAAAAGCGCATTAGACAGATCTCACTTTTCCCCAACGGATCAACCGTTTCGGTTGCCATTCACCAGTATGAACCGCTTTTCGTAAAGGAAGTCTTTCCAAATGGTTTACAGAAAGGCCCGTCAACAAAGCGTTAACGAAGCGTCAATAAACGGAACAGCCGACAATACGATAGAGGACCGAGGTTAGTCCTAAAACCCAAGGGTTGAGTCCAATGAAAATTTACATCGCGTTTAACGAATCATTAACCACGCGGGGCCTAGCATTCTCCGGTGGTCAGAGATCGCGAGAATTCGCTTTCGTGGCGCCACCAAAAAGGCCCGGCCCCGATCCCCGAGTGACGCTTCACTTTACTGTTCCCGGATCGAGGCTGGGCCTTTGCCGTACAAAAAACCCGATCAAGAAAAACAGCCGCGCCTGTTCTCAACGTCATGCAATTTTTCGATGACGGCTTGTTAGTCGGACCTACCCGGCACTTGCGGGGCTGGCCGCAAACAACGCCTTTAAGGCCTGATCGTCGAAATCATATTGGCTATTGCAAAACTCACAGGTAACCGAAACTCTTCCGTCAATCCGCAAATCCATAACCTCGGCCTGAGGCAAGGTCACCAACACCCCGGCAAGTTTTTCGCGTGAGCAACGGCATCCGCCCGTGAGCACCCGCGGCTCAAAGACGCGAACCCCCTCTTCGTGGAACAGTCGATAGAGCAGATCGTGGGCAGAAAGCTTCGGGTCCAACAACTCTTCATTCGTGCAGCTGGCTTGCAAGATCATGCTGCGGCGCCAGGCATCTTCATCCGGCACCTCAAGCTGCCCCTCTTCTTCGGGCAAGCGCTGCAACACCAAAGCCGAGGCGCGCCACTGCCCTGACACCCGACCGGCAGCGCAGAGAATGCCGCTGCGGATCTGCTCCGACGCCAAGAAATAATGCTGCAGACAGTCCGCCAAGCTGTCCCCACTCAGCTCTACGATCCCCTGATAGCGCTCATTGGTGTCACCGAGGTCCACGGTGTAAGCGATTTGACCCTTACCCATGAAGGCCCGCAAGCCGGAACCGGGATTGTCTTGCCCCGCTATGCTCAGCAATTTAGCCACTGCCTCCCGGTCAAATCCTGCGTAACCCCGTAAGTCGCCGTTGTCGGTCACATCGGCGATCATCATATTGACCGGACCGTTGCCACGGGCTTGAAGCGTGAAAACCCCATCATACTTGATCAAGCTGGAAAGAGCGCCCGTCAGAGCCAACATTTCCCCGAGATGCACCGCTAAGGGATCGGGATAATCCTGTCGGCCCAAAATAAGGTCCGCCAAACCTCCAAGACGCAGGAGCCGTCCGCGAATGCCCGAGCTTTCGAGCAAAAAGGGCTGAACCCGATCGTCCCCGTTTCGGCCGGCGATTTGCCCATCGCTTGAGGCTCCCGCCCCCGGCTCCGTCAAGCCAGACACCAACACAAGATTCCTTTTTGCGCATGCAAGCGGTTTTCCGCCTCGTCCCATACAACGGATTGGGAACCGTCTATCACCGCCGCGGTAACTTCCTCGCCACGGTGAGCCGGCAGACAGTGCATAAAGATTGCACCCGGGTTGGCCATGTCCATAACCCTTTGATCCACCTGATAGGGGCGCAAGAGATTGTGGCGGCTGATCCCATCATCATCCCCCATGGAAACCCAGGTATCAGTTACGATGCAATCCGCACCAACCGCCGCCTCTTCAACCGACGTGGTGACCATCACTTTTGCCCCATTCGCACGGGCCCAATCGAGCACATCTTGAGGCGGCACCAGCTGCGCTGGGCAGGCCAGGCGCAGCTCAAAATCGAATTGAACCGCCGCGTGAAGCCATGACGTTGCCATATTGTTGCCGTCGCCCAGCCAAGTCACCACCTTGCCCGCAATCGAGCCGCGGTGTTCCTCGAAAGTCATGACATCGGCCATCAACTGGCAGGGATGGGTCCGGTCTGTCAGCCCGTTGATGACCGGGACACTGGCGTAGTCTGCCATCTCCAAGAGCTTATCTTCTCGCGTGGTGCGGATCATGATGCAATCCACATAGCGTGACAGAACCCGCGCCGTGTCCGCCACTGTCTCGCCACGCCCGAGTTGCGTGCCGCTGGGCTCGAGCACGACGGCCTTGCCCCCCAATTGATGAATGCCGATTTCAAAGGACACCCGCGTTCTGGTGGACGGCTTCTCGAAAATCATAGCGACCGCCTTGCCATCCAGGGGGAGATTTTCTTGAGGATCGCGTCCCTTGGCTTTCATTTGCGCAGCATCGCTGAGGATCCGACGAAGCTCACTCGGGGACACCTTGTCAAGATCCAGAAAATGTCTTGGATCGCCGCTTAGGGTCTTGCTCATATTCGGCCGCTCACTTTCACGCCCCACCAGGCCAGCTACGGCAGGTCTTATCCAAAATGGCGACCGCCTCGTCAACATGGTTCGTGCCGATGATCAAGGGAGGCAACAAGCGCACAACGTTGTCCGCGGCGCCCACCGTCAATAGACGGTTCCCGTTAAGACGGGCCACCATCTCCCCATTGGGCACGACACATTTTAGACCGATCATTAGGCCGCTGCCGCGCACCTCGGTCAAGATCGTCGGGTGGTCGTCCACAAGTCTCGACAAGGCATTCCAAAGATATTTTGAAGTCGTCTTGACGTTATCCAAAAAGGCCTTGTCCCGCAGCACTTCCAGCACAGCGTTTCCGACCGCCATGGCCAAGGGATTGCCGCCAAAGGTCGAGCCGTGGGAGCCCGCCGTCATGCCTTTGGCGGCTGCCTCCGTGGCCAAAAAGGCCCCTACGGGAAAACCGCCGCCCAATCCCTTTGCCAAGGTCATAACATCGGGCACAACCTCAGCCCATTCATAGGCAAAGAGCTTTCCCGTGCGGCCCATTCCGCACTGCACCTCGTCGAAAATGAGCAATAGGCCGTACTCATCGCAGACCTGGCGCAGCGCCCGCAAATAGTCCATTTGGCCGGGGATGATACCGCCCTCCCCCTGAATGGGCTCCACCATGATCGCGCCGGTTTCTGCGGTAATGGCCGCGCGCAGCTCGTTCATGTTGCCGAAGGGAACGTGGTCAAATCCGGGCGATACAGCCCCTAGACCTTCCAAGTGCTTGGGATTATCCGCCGCCGACAGCGCCGTCATGGTGCGGCCATGGAAAGCGTTCTTGCAGGCGATGATACGTGTCCGCTCGGGCTGACCATTGGCAAAATGAAAGCGGCGAACCAACTTCATGGCTCCCTCCACTGCCTCGGCACCGGAGTTACAAAAAAACGCCTGATCGGCGAAACTCACCTCCACCAGACTGTCGGCCAAGCGAGCGCCTTCGGGAATTTGATAAAGGTTGGAGCAATGCCAGAGCTTTTCCGATTGCGCCTTCAGGGCCGCCACCAGGCGCGGATGGGCATGACCCAGCGCATTGACGGCAATCCCGGCGGCGAAATCCAAATAACGCTCGCCATCGGCCGTAAAAAGATAGGCCCCCTCACCCCGCTCAAAAGCAAGGTCGAAACGGGCGTAGGTCGGCATAACAGCGTCACTCACGGCGGTTCTCCCGTTGGCAGGTGGACGTGGCGCACCCGAGCGTAGGCTCCATCCCACACGTCCGCGCAAAAGGCGTGAATAGACTAGGTCTTGCGCGGGAAGTCAACCGATCCCGCAACTCCCTTAAAAGGGATCATCACTGTACTTTGGTGACCGTGTAGCCCCGATTTTTGAGAAGTTCCACGAGACCTTCCTCGCCAGGAAGATGGGCCGCACCCACAGCGGCAAAAACCTTGCCGGTAGCCAGCAAAGGCTCCAGGCGCTGGGCCATGCGGTGATTTCGATCGATAACGATCTTTTCTTCAAACTCCCGCGTCAAACGAGGATCCGACTGGGCAGAACGTTCCAGTGTTTGCTGGTAAATGCCCCCCACATTGCCGGCCAGGTAAGCGTCCACCATGCTCGAATAGAGGGCTTGCGCGGCATCCAGATCGTTTACAACACTGGACAGCATGGCGACCTGATCGCCCTGCAACATGCTATCGAACAGCCCCAGCTGCTCGTCCACGGTTTCAAGGGCGACCACTTCCTTGCCCGCCGTTTTCGCCCGTTCCGTCAGATCCTGATCCAGGGGCAGGTGACCTTGGGCTTTTCGCAGGAACTCTTCTTTTGGAAAAATTAGCAATGACATCAAAGCCCAAGGTTTAAAAAGACGGACCGCCTGTTCAGGTACCCCCAGTTCGGATGCAGCGATGACCGCCTTATTATAATCATCCGGATCCATGATCTGGTCCAAGGTACGGCCATCATGCATCATCATGGTTTGGGCCACACGGATTTGGCTCGCTTCGTCCAACAGCACTTCAAAGACCGCCACATCGGCCTGATCAAAGGCATCTTGTACCGGCTCAGCGAGTTGGCGCACCCGATCGTCGGTAATATGAATGGTGCCAAAGAGGTGGCCGATTGGCAGTCCCTCCTTTTCGACACGCCACAGCAGACCTTGTTCATTGAGAATCGAGTCTTCCGAGGCCTTAAGATCAACCGGGCCAAGGCCGACGAAGGTTAGAGCAAGGAGAAAAATGCCGGCGAATAGGGGCTTTTTGGTCAAGGGTAGGAAAGCAAAGCGACGAGCAAGCATGGCGGCGATCCCAATAATTTGCGGGGTAGGGGCGCATCTTGGATAAGGGGCGTTAACAATTCGTCAAGCTTTTATATGGAACCCGGACCGCAAGAGGCGCCAGATGCCCCACGCCATTGCGCCGTTCAAGACCACCAACCCAAGGAACCCCGCGAGGATGGGGCCTTGCGCAAACCCGGTTAGTCCAAAGCGAAATCCATCCATCAGGTAAAAGACCGGATTAATGGCCAACACCGGCTTCAATGACACAGGCAAAGCCGCGGCCGCAAAAAAACCGCCGGATAAAAATGCCAGGGGCAGAACCAGAAAAAACTCAAAAAAACTGTAGGATTCCCAACGCTGCGCCAAGATGCCTGCAAGAACACCAATTTGGGCAAAAAATAAGGCCGCAAGCATCGCAAACAAAAGGCAAATCAAAGGGAAAGTGATCGAAAGGCCGACCAGAAGCGCGATAAGGCCTGTCACGACACCTCCCACCAGTAGCGCAAAGGTCACCGCCGGCAAGAGGTAACCGGCAAAAATCTCAGCCGGTGTTAAGGGCGCTGAAAAAAGGTCCCAAATGACCCCTTCCATCTTGTCTTCCATAAGCCATATACCACCCGCCTCGAAGGCCGATTGACTAAGGCTGAGCACCACAACTCCGGCAGCGACAAATTGGGCGACTGTTACCCCTTGCACCATTGTCTGATCGGGGTCGCTGGCCAAGACAAAAACCACCAAGAACAGAATGCTGGATATGCACGGCCCACTAATGGAATACCAACCGGCCCGCCAACAGCGGCGCAACCCGCGACAAAACAAAGTCCAAAGGCCGCGGCCATTCACCAAGCCAAATTGGCGAAGAACCGGCTGGGAATATCGGATTTTGTCCATCTTAACGCAGGTTCCTCTCACCAGCGCAACCCACAGCAAATCTCGTAGACCACAAGATTTTGTCGCTAAGGTTTCAATCGGTATCCCGTTGCGAGCATGCGATAGGCCCCCCACCACAAAATCAGGTTCACGAGCAGCATGACGGCAATCCCAACCGCTAAGGAACCGTCGGCATAACCGATAAATCCGTAACGAAATCCGTCAATCATGTAGAAGAAGGGATTAAATTGGGCGATCAGCTGCCACTCACTGGGCAATCGCTCGATGGAATAAAATGTTCCCGACAAAAAGGAAAAGGGTGTGATGACAAAGTTCGTGACCGCCGCGATATGGTCGAACTTCTCCGCCCAAATGCCGCCGATCATACCCAAGAGCGACAACATCATCGTGGCCATGACGGCGTGGAATAAAACAAAAGCCGGAGCGTGAAGCTGAAGCGGCACAAAAAGCCACATGCCGAAGGAAACGCTTAGGCCCACTAACAAACCGCGGGTAAGACCGCCGCCAGCCATGCCCAAGGTGACCTCAAAGGCACTCAAGGGCGGCATCAGCAGGTCCACGATATTGCCCTGAACCTTTGAAATCACCAGGGTAGAGGAGGTGTTTGCGAAGGCGTTCTGCACCATGGCCATCATGATCAACCCGGGCGCAAGAAAGACAGCAAAGGGAACATTTCCCAACTGCCGGTCCCCGCCGCCCAGGGCCAAAGAGAAAATCGCCAGAAACAGCAATGTGGTCACGACTGGGGCAATGAGTGTCTGGGTAAAGACATTCAAAAAGCGGCGTACCTCTTTCAAATAGAGTGTCCACAAGCCCCTGCCATTGAGGCGGCCCATTTGACGCACGGATGGGCTCTCAGCCCAATCGGCCGATGGGGGCCTTTCAGCAGATGACGGTGCGGCTGGTTCTGTTTTGAGGGATGACGGCTCCATGGCCCATGACATAAACTCGCCGCGGTCTTCAAGCAAGACCGTCTCGACGCTCTACTTTAGAACCGGGTAGGCCATGGCGGATGATAATAAAGGCAAATCGCCTCCTCGGGAAAAGCGGCGGCGCCAGCCCCGAAAGGCGACAGCAGTCTACCTAGAGCGCGCCGCTCTGCATTACCTGGACCGCTATGCCTCATCTGCCGCAAACCTTCGGCGTATTTTGATGAACAGGGTCATGCGCTCTGCCCGTGCGCACGGAACCGACCCCCAATCCGGGGAACAAGCGATCAAGGCAATCATTGCCAAATTAACCGAGAAAGGCCTTCTGGATGATAGGACCTACGCCCGTGCCAAGGGCCGATCCTACCTGCGCAAGGGCCTGTCCATCCGTGGCATCCGCGCTCAGCTGACAGGAAAAGGAATTGAGAGCGAAATCATTGATCAGGTGATTGCCGATCTTGGTGATTCACCTGACGACTTGGATTTAGAATCGGCCTTTGGCTACGCCCGAAAACGCCGGCTTGGCCCCTTCCGTCCAACAGACCGTCGGGATGAGTGGCGCGCTCGGGATTTGGCGGCGCTTGGCCGACGTGGCTTCACCTACGACACGGCAAAAAAGGTGATTGATTTTGACGCCGGTGGCCATCGTGACGAGCAGGACTTCTAATCGGCTCACTCTTTTTTGATCTCTTTTATGGAAATAGCCCTGTTTCGACCAACATAAAGACCCATAGTGTTATCAAGTTCGTGGGCAAGGAGGAGACCTGTAATGAAATCTGTTTTGCGAATGGGGGCATTTGGAGTCCTCGCACTATTTTTTTCAACAGCCGGCGCCATGGCGGCTGGCAGCGATGACTCCAGCAGCCCAAAGGCTGACCCCAACTATGTCGCCGCAGTGGAGTTTATTGAGAAAGGCGACTATGCCAAGGCGCTTCCCCTCTTGGGAAAGGTCCTTGAAGCCGACGCCAAGAACGCAAACGCAGAGAATTACTTAGGATTCAGTCACCGTAAACTGGGCAACCGAGATCTAGCATTTGTTCATTACCAAAAGGCATTGGATCTTGACCCTGATCATTTGGGGGCCAACGAATACCTGGGCGAACTCTATCTCGAAATGGGCGATTTGGCGAAAGCCGAAGAACGATTAAAGGTCCTTGACGAGGCGTGTTTTTTTGGCTGTGAAGAGTATTACGACCTGCGCGATCAGGTAGCCGACTATAAAGCAGCGCAGGGATCCTGATTTTCCTTATTGGTGCTCGATTTGGTGCTCTATAAGGCGAGGTCCTGGGCGTCGGGGATGACAAAAATACCCAATTTTCCCCTGCGGCCCCGCACTTCGATGTCGCGACGCTCAAATACCGGCTGATTAACACCCGACTGATTGACACCCGCCTGATTGACACCCGCTTGGGACATGAGGGTTTCCGACACAACCAATTGGGCGCCAAAATCCTTGGTCAGGGCTTCTAAACGGCTGGCGGTGTTGACCGTATCACCGATCGCTGTGACACCGACGGACTGGCCGTAGCCCATTTCCCCGACAATTGCGGGGCCGATGTGGATCCCGATCCCAATGCGTAAGGGGGCCTCTAAGTCCCCTTCCAGGGACCGATTGAGCTCGGCCAGCTGCAGCGACATCAGGCGGGCCGCTGCAAGCGCCTGGCGCCCCCCCTCATTGGGACCCTTGTCGACCCCAAATAAGGCCATCACCCCGTCACCGATAAACTTGTCCAAGCGGCCCCCGGCCTCTTCAACCGCCTTACCCATGCCGGCGAAATAGCGATTGAGAATAAAAACCACGTCATAGGGAAGCTTGTGCTCAGATAGGCTGGTGAAACCCCGCAGGTCGGCGAAAAGTACTGCAATCTCACGCTCGTCACCGCGCAGATAGTCGGATTGTTTGTGCCCGTCCCGCGGGCTCGCGGTGGGCGGTAAAAGGGGAATGACCTGCAAATTGTCGGTCACCGGCGTTTGACAGGCCAGGCGCACATTTGGTGCAGCCCCGATACGCGCCAAAACTTTGGATTCCGAGGGGCTGGGCGGCTCCAGCTCTGGTCCTTTGGCGATCCGAACCCGACAGGTCGAGCAGCGTCCCTTGCCGCCGCAGATAGACGTATGGGGAATGGAAGCGCTGCGGCTTGCTTCCAATATGGTGGTACCCCGGGAGACCGCCACGCGGCGCCCGTCCGGATAGGTGACCCGAAGCACCCCCCGGCGCGCGCGCCAAAGGCGCCGCCCGATGCGCGCTAGGAAGGTGGCCAACAGGATTGCCACCAAGCCATACAAAATCCAGTCCGCCAGGCGATATATGGACGCTATTTGCGCAGCCGGGGGTGCATTGACCGTCTGTAACACACTGCTAATCCAAGCCGGATCGCTGGCCATCTGCACAACTTTTTGGCCAGCAACCCATATGCCCACTAAGGAAAAAACCGGGATCAATAGGGCAAAGGCAAACAATGGCCACCGCCACGTGAGATAGCCCGGCTTGAGGCGGAACCAAAAATGCAGGCCGATGCAACCGTGCAGCCAGGTGATCAACAGCAAAGCCACCTGGCGCCAGCCTAAAGACGGGTCCAGCACAAAATAGACCAACAGGTCGAAATGATAGTTGTCTTCGAGACCATAGACCTCATGGGCCACCCGATTGCCCAGGATATGAATGATCAAAAGAGGCGGGATAGCTACACCAAGGAGCAGCATCCACCAATCTTGGGGCGGCAAGCGCCAGCTCTGGCGTTGGTAAATTGACCAGAAGGCCAGGCCCAGATGGATAAAAAGCGCGCCATACAACAAAATTGTGCCCGGCCAGGGGCGCCAAACTTGCAAAAAAACGCCACGGCCGGACTCCATGGCCTCCAAGGAGACCAAGCCAAGGGCGTGATTCAACAGATGGCTGGCTACGAAGGCCATCAGAATTATGCCTGAAACGAGTCTTATCCGCCGGATCATCGGGAAAGGGTTCCTTAACGCCCTGGTGCTCAGGACAACTTTATAGGCTTGAAAACAGGGACTTGTCGTCCACATTTCAAAACCCTAAAGCCTTTGTTAGACCCTTTTATCCAAAAATCTACAAAGGCCACTCGGAAGTGCGAATTGCTTGTATAGGAGCCATTTAATTGGCATAGGAACGCCATGACCAGCGATAGCGCCTTGGATAGACGAAGAAATCGCCCCAGACGGCGGCCCGTTAGGCGGTTTGAGCCTGACACAACCGTACCGTCTCCCTGTATTGCAGTCTGCCAACTTGACCCCAAGACCGGCTATTGTCTGGGCTGTTTCCGCAATCCGAACGAAATACGCGAATGGCCAATCATGTCTGCGGATGACAAACGGCAGGTCTTGAAGAACATCGCCGATCGGAAGGACGACAATTAATCAATCCTCTGAGACCTGATGGGATAAATTTCCGGATCGGCATTGTTTCCAGGCCGGAATTCTATCAGAAAATTGTGCGGCGAAACTCTCTATCCAATGTGAATCCGCCAGTTCGGCTCAAAAGCCATGCGGTCACAAACGTGATAGGCCCAGTCCAGGGTGTCTTCATTGACCGGGATAAATTTGTTGGTGTGCTTTTTTTTATCTTCGCCGCTAAAGAAGTTACGGCGCACGGTCTCCGCCTCCGCCCGATGACCCAGCAAGAGTTTCATAGCCAGTTTCACTTCATCGGTGGAATAAATGAGCTTTCTTTCCAGTGCGACCATCTTGTTTAGCCCGTAGCCAATGGGAAAAGGCGTGCCGTGAGCAGCCGCTACCGTGGCGCTCCGTTAACGAAATCCTAGCAGGATGATCCTTGAGATTCCCTTACCAGAACGGGGAAGTCAGCCGCAAAATTAACTCTGGCACCTGGCGCCTTCCTAGGCACAATCATTATTTACTAT
>JBCCHN010000055.1:0-30004 GCA_039028695.1 Pseudomonadota bacterium | reverse complement strand
GATCGGCCAATGGGAACGCCTTTACGAAGATGATGTCGGGCAAAAATACCTCGAAGTTCTCCAAATTGACGAGGACGGAACTTACGTCAAGCATGGGTCTGGGGGGTTCAATGACCGGGGTCAGTATTCAGTACGGGGAGACTCAATTGATTTTGTCAGCGGACTTCAAGAGCGATACTCACGCAAGACCGACGCCCATTTCAGTGGCGATGACCAGATGCAGCTTGTGATACAACCGTTCGGGCTAAAGGAAGATTGGGTAAGATCAGAGCGCTTACCCAATTATGCTCTGCAAAAAACGGACTTTGGCAGTCTACCGGCAAAACTGCCTGATCTCATGAAAGCCGTTTACGCAGGCACTGCGCAAATGTGGCAGCCTGATGCGGTGCCAACAGTAATGGAAATCGAAGAGGTACAAGACGGGTTTTATGAATTGGCTTTGAGATTCTATTCACCATCACGTGATGAAGTTTTAATTTTTCAGATCACTCCATATCAAACCAGCACCTTAATTGCCGACGGCTCACGGGCAGTGCAGAGCCCGCTTGCAGCAACTTTCTTGGATTTGCCAGACCTTCTAGAAGCAGCTTTCCAAGACAGTCCGCTTGGGCCTTTGAAACGCGCAAGGATTGTCACCTATGACAATTTTGGGCCGGTGTGGACTGGAAATTTCGCAGGCCGCCAGGGGTTTCAATTCTCCGCCAACACAGGAGAGATCATTCAAGGAGATATCACCGGCTACATCGCAGACTATGAAGCCGACTGGGCAAAGGCCAGCGAGCTCTGGCGGAACATTATAGAACAATTCTCTGCTAAGCCGGAAGAGGATCTCTACTCCCCACCCATCATATTTTTTTCACCGGATGCTTGCAAACAAGCAGGACATGAATGGCAATATGGGCACTGCAACAACTGATGCTGTATTTGATGTTAGTGGTTGGTCTCCTAGGCCGTTAAAGCTGAGGCGATCGCACCAAAATTAAGACATCCCAAATGGGACTATTACAAAAGGTCGCTTTTTGCTAAAATACCATTTAAAATCTAATTTCTAGGAATAGATTCATGAATTTTCTTCATTTTGTCATTGGTGGCTTCCTGACAGCATTGATTTCATTTTCTACATTGGCGATGGCCGGAGATGGCGGCGGCGGTAAAGATCCTATCGACCTTATTGAAGACGGCATCGTGGATGCTACTCCGCCCCCTGATGGTGATCCCAATGACCCTGACTACGAAGATAAACTCAAAGACTGGCAAAGAGATAGATTGAAACGTGAGGAAATAGCAAAAGACATGCAAGACTGGCAGGATGCCTTTAATTGGGCTTCAGGAATGCCTCAGTAGATATTGTTAAATTTCTCGCTTTTGGAAACATTCCTGATGTGCCCAGGCAAGCCAGTTTCGAAGGTCAGATAAGTGGTCCATACTGAACAAGGGTCACCGCAAATCCGTTTAGGTATAGTCGAAACCGGACTTTTGGAGCATGGTCATCGGGTAAAGCCAGCAATGAGTTTTTCTCTTGCCACAGATACTTGTCGAATCTACTGGCGCCGTTGCTTTGGCCTGTTGGTCGGCATGGCTATGCTGAGCATGTTACCGGGCTGTGATGTGCCGTCAGCATTGGAAGATTGGGCAGGCACAAGCGAACCCGAGGCGAGCCCGGTGCAACAGTCATTCCCACCGGATCGCGCCCTCTATGAACGTCTGGCCCCTCAAGATATAGCTACCCATGGACAGACCGTTTTAGCAGCCCTGGAGCGGGCTGAACACGATCCACCTCATGTTTGGTCGGGCTCCGAACCGGGCCTTGAAGGGAGCATCGTTATCACCGAGACACGGGGCCTGAACAACGACGAGGAGTTTGTTTGCCGCTATTTTTTCGATGAGCTAAATTTTCGTGGCGAAACCGTCCGTGTCGGAGATGCTGCTTGTTGGGTAATCGATGGTTGGTACTGGTTGCGCGATGAGCCCAATCGGCCAGTGGCGGAGGGCTTACCCCTCGATTTTCAATTTTACACGATCAAAAGCGGCGGTACTTTGGCAGATGTGGCGCGGGTGACGAGTACGGATTTGGCTGAACTGGAAAGGCTCAATCCCACGCTTAAGGGGAGCCTTTCAAAAGGAACAGGGGTGCGACTGCCCTGACATGCTGAGCTGGAATGGTGTGGTGTCGATTCGCCGCTTGGGGAAATCTATTCATCTCCTACCTCACAAGACCCATGAACGATCAATTCAATCGGGTGTTCCGGGACAGGTGATCTAAGCAAAGGACGATCGCGCAAATCTGAGTATCTCACTGACTACTGTCGTTAGCCCTCAATATCTTTCCATCCACTAGCGAACTACAGCGCGGAGCCGCCCCGCATTGCAAACGAGGTCCAGGAAGGACCCGCGACATTTTCTGGAGCGTCGATTTTTGATGCTCGCCTTGTTCTTTTACCCGATCTCAACGTCCGCTTTGAGATCCAGTTGCGGACATTGGAACAGCTCTAACGGCGCGGCGAGTTTTAGCCACAAGTCGGCCTTACCTCGTCCCTTCAATGCGGATCACTTGAGAGAGTAAATTGGAATTTTGGAGGGAGTTTTACATCGCCAAACACCGGCAGGTCTGCAGCCACGGTTCAAAATGTATACCCAATTAATTCCCATCACTTTTCTCGCGCATTGGTGATGGTGTCCTTGTACTCGCCGCCAAGACGCGTCGCATCACGCAAGATTTGGTCGACATATTCCTGGCCCTCTATAGAACCACAAAGAATCTCAAGCCGTGGCTCCTGTACTCCGCAATAGTCAAGAATTCCTACCTTGAGCTGGGTTTTCATGGCCGTATCGTAGCCACGCTTCACGTAACTCGGATGTTCGTTGCCTGCTATTGCTATCATCCACACGTGACGATGGGGGTATTTCGCATCACCATAGGCCCAGCCGTTGTTCCAAACGCGATCGATCCAGCCTTTTAGCAACGCTGGCATTGACCACCAAAACACGGGAAACACCAAAACCGTCGCCTCATTGCGTTCAACCCTTGCCATCTCGGCTTGGACCTCAGGTGAGTAGATTTTTTTCGAATCGTCCCAGTCTGGCTCATCAGCAGATCCGAGCCTCGGATCAAAGCCTTCGCTATACAAGTCTGCAATCTCGACATTGTGGCCACTGGCAGTCAATGCATTCTCGAAAATGTCTACGATTCGCCCGGTCAGTGAATTTCGCCGGGGATGGGCAAATACTAAAAGCGAATCCATGTATGTGTTCCTCTCTGTCCGTGGGTATCGTTGTTGAGGTGTATGCGCTCCTGCTCTGTACTGTAATTGGGTAGCCATTTTTCTGGTATCCGGCCCGGTGTTGTGCTGTTCTTCATAAATGAAGAGCGATTTCCACAATTGGTCTGACATCAGGATATTTCTGGCAGTGATCCGGAAGGGTTCAACACTCGGTGCGTCGAAGGAGCTGGGAATGGCTCAACCGACTGTAGCGCGCCGGATTCAGGCGCTGGAGCAGAGCCTGCACTTGTCGCTTTTTGAGAAAGACACACGCGGTTTCCGGCCGACCGCAGAAGCCCAAGCACTCATTAAATTTGCAGAAGCAACTGAATCGTCCGCCAATGAGTTTGTAGGGCAGGCCCGCAAACAATGGTCTGGTGACCTTCCGATTCGAATTACAGCTGCCGGGCTAAATTTCGCGGAGACTTTCGAAAGTATTATTACCGAGTTTGTTTCAGAGAACCCCAATGTGCGCTTTGAGTTTATCGCTTCAGACAGAGCGCTTGATCTCTTGGCCGGTGAAGCAGACGTGGCGATCCGCCATAGCCAGAAATTTGAAGAAGACAAATTAATTTGCCGGAAGCTCGGTGTGGGTAAGTTTGCGCTTTATGCGTCACACAGTTACCACGAAAAATATGGCATCCCAACCTCTGAACAAGACATTAGCGACCACCGGTTCATCGTGCCTGAAGGAGACAACATGCCCCGCCAGCTATTTGACTGGCTATACACACGGCTACAACCCGCTCAACGAACGATGATTTGCTCCGACTGGCCATCTCTTCTGGCGGCTATTCAATCAGGCATCGGCATCGGACCAATAGCCACTGCTACAGGTGATGACAAGGACGGGTTGATACGCTGCTTCGATCTGCCTGAAAGCGCCTCATATGTGACAATGCTGCTGATAAGTCCGCAAGCCTATCGACGTCCTGAGGTAAAAACATTCACGGCTTTTTTTGCACCTCGCTATACGGCTCGCGCTCGCAGCCAAAGATCATTGAAAGAGCAAAAATTGGATTAATTGACCAACTTCCGAAGTGTGACTAAAGCGGTCATAAATCCAATCCGCCGCTGACGCAGAAAATAGCCACTAGCAGTCTCCGGCCGATCCAATAAGAGAGTCGGCTTTGAGCCCTTTTTACTATTTCAAATTGGCTGTGGGAACGGCAGCCTTCGGGAACGATGAGAGGCGTCAAGTTCTTTAATGAGAAGCAGCACATCTCCAGTGTAATAAGGCTGGCATGGGTGCTGGCGTACGGGCGAGGATGCGCATGGAGTGTAACCCAGGCGTTTATAGAGTTTTACGGCTCCATGGTTTTGGGCATATACCTGGATACTCATCTTTTCATAACCAGAATCTAACGCAAGGCGCTCAACCCGTTTCATCAGCTGTGTCCCAAGGCCAAGTCCTCGATGTTCGGCAAAAACCGCTAATGCGTTGATGTACCAAGTACCGATGGAGCGTTTTTCCAGTTCGACGAATGGTGCGATTGGGCCAGGTAAATCATCTGGATTATCATCGGGTGCCTCATCGATGGCATAGCTCAACACCATTCCGCCAGGCCGTTCATTATTTTCGATAACTAAGGCATTTGTGTAGGAAAACCCGCCGGCGGTTCGCCGTGCCCTTTCTTTGCCCACATCCAATGGCGTTTGTGTGCCATTGGTGGTCTTTGCCCATAGCCAAGTGGGAATCCCTTCTCCAGCGATGTCTATCAGTTTTGCCAGTTGCTCAACATCCTCAGCCGTGGCTTTGCGAATTTTTGTGCTCGGGTTCGTTGTCATTTGTTTCTTCCGGTGATTTTTTGGAACTAAATTGACGTGTGATCGTACAATGGCTGCTTGATCGCAGATGTAAGGGTGTATTGGATTATGCAACCGAACGAGCATGTTCGTGCTCAGCAATACAGCTGACATGACGGTGATCAGTTCCGCAGCAACCGCCAATAACCCGGACATTGGGCAGCAGGCTCAGAAGCTCCGCGTTTAGGTGCCCCAGTTCTTTCGGATTGCCATCATCCAATGTATCAGCTTCGTCCAGTTCTGCGTGGCTCATGCGCGAAGCGTTTGAACGAATGCCGCCTATTCTCAAGATCCAGCCTTCTTTGGTGTCCAGCACGCCACGGAAATGATCAGGATGAGCGCAGTTGATCATGTAGTAAATCGGCCCCCTACCTGTCGCTGCATCCACTTCAGTTATTGCCTCACCGAGCGATTGTCCTGACGGCAAGCATCCGTCAGTTTCAAGTGTGAATGCTATGGTAACAGGGATATCAATTTCCTTGGCACTTTGGGCAATTCCAATAGCTTCGCTTGAATGCGTCAGTGTCATGGCGCTGATCATATCGACACCCGCACGTCCCAAAGCGTGGATCTGCGGGGAATGGATCAGCAGAGCATCTTTAGTATCAAGCGGTTTATCTGGTGCATAAGCGTCGCCAGCGGGCCCCACCAGACCATTTATCAAGACTGGGAATTCGTCGCTTTCATGCTGGTCACGTATTCCCAAAACAAACTCGACTGCATTTGCGTTTGTGTCCATGACATGTGAAATTGTCTGACCCAATGGGCCTGCCCAAGCCATGCCCGCGCGCCAGGTCGGTGCATCCAAAACAAAACCGCGATTGGATTGGCGGGCGATCTCGATGAATCGCTCGAAGTATTCCGTGAGATCTTGACGACCTTGTTCACTTTCAAGCAAGACTGCGGCTGAGAAACAGGGGAGTTCATATCCCTTGTCGAAAATCAAATACGTTTCTAATCCGCCATCGGTCAGAAAGAAACGATGAGTGTTTTTTAGGTGTTGAATCCGCATTGAAAGTATCCTTTTTGGTTGATGCCGATCAAATTGGGTTAAATACCCAATCAACGAAAGTCGCCGCGTGGTCAGGTTGTTCAAAATCATTTTTCATTGTATTTTCAGCACCTAAGATGACTTCCCCTCTTGCGACATTACCGCAAACCGGCAGCAACTGGACTCGCAGTACAGTAAGGAGACTGATGATGGATCAGAAAGCGGATACGAGGACACGCATACTCGATATCGCTGAAGCTGCCGTATTGGAGAAGGGCTTTGAGGCGACATCGATCGAAGAGATCGTAGCGGGAGCAGAAATTTCTCGCGGAGGATTTTTCTACCACTTCAAAGACAAGAACGCGCTCGCCCGGGCCATGCTGGAGCGATACATCGAAGTCGAGAACGCATTGTATGACGATCTGTTTGCGCGTGCGCGCGAACTGAATGACGACCCACTACATTGTATGTTGATTGGCTTGAAGCTTCTCGCTGAAATGCTGGAAGAAATGCCGACCGGACATCCTGGCTGTGTGATTGCGTCGACAGCTTATCAGGACCGGCTGTTCGACAAAGGTGTGCGCGATTTGAACCGAAAAGCAATACTTGCCTGGCGAAAACGGTTTAGAGGTATGTTTGAGGAAATTGCTGCAGTATATGAACCCAGAGAACCCGTTAACATGGATGCCCTGGGCGACATGGTATCTGGGGTAGTAGAAGGCGGACTGGTTCTTCAAAGGGCATTGCGTGAACATAACAATGCCTCTGAGCAAATCATGTTGTTCAGAACTTACTTGAAGCTACTGTTCTCACCTCCGAAGTGAGCAGACATTGGGCAGGTGCATGAACTTGGTCACTTTGTCCTCATAGCCGACATTGAGGTATTCGCGCAGCAGTTCCGCTTTGGGTCAAAAGCCGGCATTTTCGAGGTTGCAGACAAATGTCCGGTTCTGAATGAACTGCGGGCCCAGCCTCAGTCCCAGAAATCGAGCCTATCTTCTCCAAAATGCAAATGCCTATATTAAGTGAAGTTTTGGCTGTTCGATTACCTGGTGAGCTACCTAATGCGGGGGAAGTTAACCCTCGGCAATTTCCTACTCACTAGCTAATGCCAGCGCGGAGCCGCCCCGCATTGCAATCGAGGGCTGGGAAGGACCCGAGAGGTTTTCTTTGACGTCGATTTTTAATGCTTGCCATGTTCTTTTGCCCCATCTCAATGTCCGCGTTGAGATCCAATTGCGGAGGTTGGAATAGCCTAAGAGTTCTGGCGAGTTTTAGCCAAAAGCTGCCATTCCCTTCCATGTTTTTGCCATCAGCCGTCTTTTTTTAATAGCGCCTCCATAACAACTTGCTTATGCAGCCGGCCGATCGGATTCTTACGTTCGTCAACAACCAGGGCTTCGCTGTTTTTCTGCATGAGAAAATCTGCAAGATCTTCAAGTTTGGAGGTGGCTGGCACTTGAGCCAGCACCACACTCAGATCGCTGGCTGTGCTGTCGATTGGATCCATCACGGCGCGCGCAGTCAAAACCTTGGATCTCGGTATGTCCTTGGTGAATTCGCGCACATAATCTGTGGCCGGGGTCAACAACAGTTCTTCCGCTGTGCCGATTTGAATGATTTCACCGTCTTTCATGATGGCAATGCGGTCAGCCAAGCGCACAGCTTCGTCAAAATCGTGGGTGATAAAAACAATCGTTTTCCGTAAAACGCTCTGCAGCCGCAAAAACTCATCCTGCATTTCTCTACGGATTAGAGGATCAAGCGCCGAGAACGGCTCATCAAGGAACCAAATTTCAGGCTCAACAGCCAAGGAGCGGGCAATTCCAACGCGCTGCTGTTGTCCGCCTGAAAGTTCCCTGGGATAGTAGTTTTCCCGGCCGCCCAATCCGACAAGGTCAATCATTTCCAATGCGCGCACTTCCCTCTTCCCGCGCTCCATCCCTTGAATCTCCAAGGGAAAAGCAACGTTTCCTAAAATGGTGAGGTGGGGCAGCAAGGCGAAATGCTGAAACACCATGCCCATTCTGTGCCGGCGAATTTCCATGAGGTCTTTTTCGCCCAAGGCTTGAAGATCCTGCCCGCCAAAAACGACCTTCCCGGCTGTGGCCTCGACGAGCCGGGACAAGCAGCGCACCAACGTGGACTTGCCCGAGCCGGAAAGGCCCATGATGATGAATATCTCCCCTTCTTTCACATCGATCGTTGCTTTCTTCACGGCGGTGATTATGCCGTTGGCGGTAAGTGCTTCTTCTGGTGGGTCAAAATCATGAGCCTTGAGAAAGGTTAATGAATCGGTGCCAAACAGTTTCCAAAGGTTTTGGCAGGAAAGGATACTTGGGGACTCTAAGGCGCCAGAAGTCATGGGATCGTTCTTTGAGGTCGCTAACGGGATTTGGCTTGATTCGTCGGAAGTGATGCCACCGTGCCAGCGTCGGTGGCACAAGTCTCCACATCCATGCCCGCCTCTTTTAAGTCCTGCAGATGCTTAGTGTCATGGCAATCAGTCACCAACAGATCAATGGCGTCGGTGGAAAAAGCGGTGATACGATCTCGTTGACCAATCTTGCGTGATGTAGCAAGGATAATGGTAGTTTTCGCCTTGGAGTTCATTGCAGCGGCAAGAACGGCATCTTTTTCATAAGAATAGGTCAGGCCAGACGTAGCGGTTAGGCCCTCTGCTGCAATAAACGCAATATCTGCATTAAAGGAAGACAACATGGATTCGGCAAATCCCCCCGAGGTACTGAGCGTCTGATGACGCAACTGCCCGCCCAGTAAATAAACCGTGATATCCGGGCTCTCTGAAAGGTAGGCCGCGATATTCACACCAGGCGTGATAACCGTCAGCCTCATACGTGATGCCACAAGTTCTCGGGCTAACGCCAAGTTAGTGGAGCCGTCGTTCATAAGCAGGGTTTGGTCAGGCGCAATTAGTGTCATTGCGGAGCGGGCTATGGCACGCTTCGCCTCGCCGTCTTGCTGCTCGCGTATCGCAAATGCCTGATCGGCTCCCCGCGGCGCCTCAGCTATGGCACCTCCATGGGTCCGGCGAATAGCACCCTCTTGCTCAATCACCGAAAGGTCCCGGCGAATGGTGGCTTCCGAGACCCCCAGGTCCCGCGCTAGGGCTTCAACCGTGACAGCACCGTCCACCAATAATTGACGCTGGATTGTTAGACGTCGGGCCGCCGAATTTCGAATCTTGGACACCATAAAAGAGTCTGTAACACATCATAATTGATCGAGCATCCCACAAATTCGGTCAATTTCGAAAACAATTTTGATTGTTTTTGTTCATTTCTCACGCTATTTTGAATTTCGGTAGCCTTTTGGGTGTGGCTCGCCTGCCTATGTGCCTTCTTTGGCACCGCCAAATCGACAGTCCCACATAGGCATCAACGACCAGGGAGAACTAAAAATGCTAAGCAAACTTGGAAAATCTATCGCTGGCCCGATCGCTGGGGCGCTCGCTTTGGGTGCGGTTTCCTTACCGACCATGGCAGCGGATGCGCCGGAATCCGATGAGCCGATCAAGCTCGTGATTATGGGCTATTCCGGCGACAACATTATCATGTACATCTTAGGCGATCTCCTGGAGAAGCTAAACTACAATGTGGAATACACCCCGGCCGATTATTTGGGGCAGTTTGCCGGGCTAAAATCCGGCGATCTGCACATTGGATCTCCCGGTTGGGATACGACAGCCAAAGCGGCGATGGCCGACGCCTGGGATTCCGGCAATGTCTTGAACATGGGAAACATCGGCATCGCCGTTAACGAAGATTGGTGGTATCCGCTCTATGTAAAGGATGTTTGCCCGGGCTTACCTGATTGGAAGGCTTTGTTGGAGCCGCAGTGCGCGGAAGCCCTATCTGTGGCTGAAACTTCTCCTAATGGACGATTTTTGAGCGGTCCCATCGAATGGGGCGGCCACGACGCCGAACGGGTCGAAGCATTGGATCTTCCATTTGAAGTCATTCACGCGGGCAGTGATGGTGCATTGACAGCTGAATTTGTTGCTGCAATCAAACGCAAGCAGCCAATTGTCGGCTGGACTTGGGAACCTTTTTGGCTGCCGGCGATCTATGAGGGTGAGTTTGTGGATTGGCCCGAGTATGATGACGCCTGCTACGATGATCCCTCTTGGGGCCCCAATGCGGACAAATCCTACGACTGTGGACGGCCGCGGGGCCATATGTGGAAATCGGCTTGGGCCGGTGGTGAAGAGGTTTGGCCCAAAGCTTACAGCGTATGGCGGAACTTCACCTTAGACGGCAAGACCATGGGCGAGATGGTTTACAAGAGCGACGTTGAGGGCGTGCCGACTGAAGATGTTGCTGCACAGTGGGTTGCTGAAAATGAAGACACGTGGAGGCCTTGGCTCGAATAGGTCTCGTTACGTAAATTGCGGGGCGGGCGGTCGCCCGAATAACCGGGCACCGCTCCACCGTCGCTATGACGAAGCAATGTGCCGTCAGTATTGACATCGATTACCGTCTAGGTACCGCTAAACGATGACCCACCCCGGCCAAATTGCCGAGCCGTCAAAGCATGGCCCAAACCTTAGCCTCCTTCTGATTGGCCTCGCCGCCGCGCTCACCCTCGTTGCCATTTTTCTAGCCGATGGCGAGGCTTGGTGGCGCGCATTTCCTGAATCATGGGTGCTGCCGTTTGACCAGGCCTTAACAACCGGCGTCAAATGGCTCATAGAAGAAGCCGACTTGGGGTTATTTACCTTCAAACAACTAACCAGAGCCATCGGTGCCCTTTTGGAAGCTCCGATGCTGTTCCTCCAGGGATTGCTCTCCACTGGCTTTAAGCTTCAGATCGCGGGAACGATAGTTCAAATTCAGCCGCTTTCGTGGGTCGGCGTTATTGCCCTTTTTCTCTATTTCGGATTCGCCCTGAAAAGCAGGCGTCTGTCGATCTTAATTGGGCTGTCTTTCCTCTACGTGGCCTTCATTGGACTATGGGACAGCACTATGTTGACCTTTGCGTCGATCATCGTTGCCGTGATGATCGGCATTGTAAGCGGTGTCTTGTTGGGTGTAGCCGCCTATCGAATCCAGGCCCTGGACAAGCTGCTGACGCCGATCTTCGACTTTATGCAGACCATGCCGGTGTTTGCTTACCTTGTCCCCGCATTAATGCTTTTCGGCTATGGGCCGGCAGCCGCGCTTGTGGTGACGCTTATCTATGCCATGCCGCCCATGGCACGGGTAACGCGGGTGGCGCTCCAACAAGTCAATAGTGAAACAGTGGAGTTCGGACGTATGGTCGGATGCTCTAAGCGCCAGCTCACCTGGAAGGTTATGTTGCCATCAATCAAACCCCGTTTGATGGTGGGTGTAAATCAGGTCATAATGCTGACGCTCAATATGGTGATTATCGCCTCGATGATCGGAGCCGGCGGCCTCGGCTTTGACGTTTGGCAGTCACTAAAAGCCCTGCGGATCGGACAAGGTGCCGAAGCGGGAATTGCCATTACGCTGGTCGCAATCGTTCTGGATCGTATCAGCCAACGTTATGCATTGCGCCGGCCGGTTCATGAAACCCACCCGCGCTCATTTTGGATACGCCACAGACTTCTTATCGGCGTGCTGGGCGTAGTGATCACCTGCACAATTTTAGGCAATTGGATTCCTGCATTGGCCAAAATGCCGTCGGAGTGGACAACTACGACCGGCAAATTTTGGGATAACATAATCGATTGGATCAACATTAATCTCTATGTCTATATCGGCGCTGTTCGCGACTTTTTCTTCATATACCTTTTAAAGCCGACCAAAACCTTCATGTTGGCATTGCCCTGGCTGGGTGTCGTAATCACAGTCGCAGCGCTCGGCTTTAAGTTGGGCGGATGGCGTTTGGCCGTGCTTAGCGGTAGCTTGGTCGCATTTATTGCGGTGGTGGGATTGTGGGAAAAGGCGATGATTTCCGTCTATCTGGTCGGGATTTGCGTGATCATCGCTAGCCTCATTGGAATTCCCGTCGGCGTTCTAGCGGCGCGAAATGATCGCTTTCACAACATTGTTCAGGTAATCATCGATACGCTGCAAACCCTACCCGCCTTTGTCTACCTCATTCCTGTCATAATGCTTTTTAGCGTTGGTGACTTCTCGGCAATGGTCGCGGTGGTTTTGTACGCTTTGGTTCCAGCCATTCGATATACCGACAATGGCATTCGCCAAGTGCCCGCCAATGTGGTGGAGGCGGCTCGGGCAATGGGCTGCTCTAGGACGCAAATTCTAAGGCGGGTGCAAATTCCTTTGGCTCTGCCCGACATTATGCTCGGCATCAATCAAACCCTTATGATGGGGCTGAGTATGCTGGTGATTACCGCACTGGTCGGAACACGCGATCTGGGCCAGGAAACGCTTATTGCTCTTTCCAAAGTCGATCCTGGTCGAGGATTAACCGCCGGAATTTGTGTTGCTTTTATTGCTATTGCTGCTGATCGCTTGATCAACGCCTGGGTCAAAACCCGCAAGAGGGAGCTTGGCCTGGATGTCTAACCCCTGCCATACCAAAAACACCCGGCCACAGCCGGGGCAGCTAAAAGTCGTCGTGATCGGCGGCGGCGCGACCGGTTGTGCGGTGGCAAGAGACCTTTGTCTGCGCGGATTTTCTGTGACCTTAATTGAATACGGAGATTTAGGCAGCGGGTCCAGCAGTCGTTTTCATGGCATGCTTCAGAGCGGCGCCCGCTATGCGGTTTCGGATACGGCCTACGCAGCTGAATGTATGCGCGAACGGCAAATCGTTGCCAGCCTATGCCCTAGCGCCGTGGAACAAACTGACGGCCTATTCATTTCACTTCCCGAAGATCCGCCGCAGTTCGCTGATCTTTTTTATTCTGGTTGCCAGGCCGCTCAAATCCCCGTGGAGGAACTTGCTCCCGAAGAAGTGTCAAACCAGGAACCCGCCCTTTCGCGATCCGTCGTTCGCGCCTTTTCTGTTCCCGATGCCGCGATACACTCATGGCGCCTGGTTAACCTATTGGCCGATGACATTCGGCACTATGGCGGCTGCGTGTTGACCCGTCATCAAGTGACCGGGATCGAGCGCCAGGGATCAAATGTGACGGCCGTCACTGCATGCTCGCAAGAAGGGGGCAAGGAGTTGATTTTTGCCGATGCCGTTGTTAATGCAACCGGACCTTGGGCGGGCCGGATAGCCCGATTGGGAGGGGGCGTAGTTGATCTGCAACTAACAAAGGGCTCCATACTAGTCTTCGCACATAGGTTCGTTAAGCGCGCTATTAATCGCTGCCGCCCACCCACAAGCCATGACATTATGGTACCGACAGGAACGGTGTCCTTGTTCGGCACAACTTCGGAAGTGGTCGACAGTCCGGATGTGACAGTTGTGCGTCCAGCTGAAATCCAAGAATTGTTGGACAATGCAGAGTCCTTTTTTCCAGGTATACGCGAACGCAGAATTCTCCGTGCTTGGGCTGGCGTGCGCCCACTTGTAAAACCTGAATCATGGGAGTCAGGCAAGCCTCTGCCTCGCCGTCATAGCGTTATTCACCATGCCAGCCACGGGTTAAATGGTTTTTTCACGGTCAGTGGCGGTTCTTTGACCACACATCGCTCCATGGCAGAGGATGTCGTTAATCAGGTCTGCCGTCATCTGGGTATCAATCTCCCTTGCCGAACGGCAACGACACCTCTGGTATCAAGTCGGTCAGCGTCTTTTTATCATCTCAGCTGGAGTCCTACGGCAAACCACCAAATCTATGAAGACCGCGGCGAGTCCCAACCTGCTCTTTGCGAATGCGAGGCCGTAGACCGGTCTGACGTGGAAAAGCTCATCTCCGAAAAGGGAATCGAACATCTTCACGATATCCGGCGACGTTTGCGGGTTGGCTTCGGGCCGTGTCAGGGCAGCTTTTGCGGCTGTCGGCTGGCAAACCTTATCGCCCAGCACAGCCATAACCCGATTTCCATGGAAGAGCTGACGCGATTTTGGACGGAAAGACTTAAAGGATCAATCCACGTGGCATGGCATGATCAAGCCCGTCAGATTCTTTTGAGTGATACTATTTATCGGGGCACCATGGGGCTTCAATTGTACGATCGTGTTATGCCAAGTGACGAACAGCGATGAAAAGCGATGTTCTGATCATCGGCGCCGAGTTGGACGGCCTTTTGGCCGCGTTACGCTTGCAAGATCTTGGATATAGCGTACGCCTTTTGGCCTTCGGTGTTGGGTCATTTCATTATGCGCCGGGTGGTGTGAGGGTGCTGTCTCAGGTCTCGGGAGTTGATCCCAACCCAGCGGTCGATCCTTTCGATCTGCTGCCTTATCTCTGTGGCAAACATCCATACAGTCTGCTTGGCACTTCCAGAATCAAATCGGCTTTACGGTGGTTTTTTGATCGTTTTCATTCGGCAATGGAGATTCAGCAGCCTAGTGGCCGAAACCATCAAATTCCGTCTTTGGTCGGACAACCTTTGACGTTTTATGCGCCTCTCTCAGGTCAGGTCACTTTTCAGATACTGCAAGGGAAAACAGTCATTCTGGTTTCTTTTGAGGGACATCAGGATTTTGCCGGGAGATTGATCGGGCAAGAGCTGTCGGCGTCAGGGGTTGGTGTCATCGAGCTGGATCTGCCGGGGCCCGAACGACAAACGGGGACCGTCGCCATAGCTCGCGCATTCGATCGCGTTGAAGACCTTCAGGTTTTTTTTCAAACCCTTTTGGAATTAGCAGTCGTTAAAGGCGCCGAAATCGTACTATTTCCGGCCGTGCTTGGAATGAAAAAGCACCGGCAAATTCTAAGATTCTTTTCTAAGCGGGGCCTGACTTGCGGAGAAATTCCAACTTTACCGCCGAGCATCCCCGGATTGCGGATCAACGATAACCTTCAGTCTGAACTGATTGGCGGGGGCACTTTGATTCATCAGGGTGCGAAAGCCGATGGCATTGAGACGCATGGTAACCGGGTGCAGGCCGTCTTCGACGGACAGGGCCAGCGCTTGGAATGTTCCGCCCTGCTTTTATGCAGCGGCGGGGTTCTGATGGGCGGGCTGGAAGTGGATTCTCACCATAGAGTGTCGGAACCATTCCTGGGTCTTGAAGCCATTGCCGCGGAGGGACTCGCAAGCGGGTACATAGATGGTGTTTTGGATGGCTTACATCGTTCGGGTGTCGAGGTCGACGCACAGCTCCGTCCCAAACAAAAGGGCCGGGGTACGATCGAGAATCTTTTCGTCACCGGAAGCACGATTGCCCATTGGAATCCGGTGCAAGAGTCTTCGGCTGAAGGCGTATCAATCGCAACCGCCTGGGCAGCTTCTGAGGCTGTAAGTCGACTGTTGGAGGCACGGTAATGGAAGCCGGTGTTTTTTTGGGGATCGATCATGGCGGAACCACCACGACCGCTTTGGTTTTTGAGCCGGGTGTCGGCAAGGTTTCCAGCCACTCCGTTGCCATGCCAAAGCAAACGCCTCAGCCTGGGTTGGTTGAACACCGACCCGACGATTTCCTCCATAGCAGCATCCAAGCGGCCCACGGGGCACTTCAAGCATCGTCGATGAGTTGGCGAGATGTGCGGGCCGTCGGGATTGCCAATCAAGGCGAAACCAGCATGGCTTGGTCTACTGAAAACGGAAAAAGCCTGGGCCCAGCGCTGTCGTGGGAAGATCGCCGAACAGCTGAGATATGTGAAAAATTGGTTGCCGGCAGTGTCGATGATCTGATCCGGGAGAGAACCGGTATTATGATGGACCCCTATTTTTCAGCCTCCAAATTCAAATGGCTCATGGACCGTGTGCCCGAGGTGCGCCAAGCCGCTCAAAAGGGACAACTCCGACTGGGCGGGACGGATAGTTATGTCATTGACCGCCTGACCGGCGGCGCCGTCCATGCTACCGATGCTGCAACCGCGTCACGTACCGCGCTATTCAACCTCCGCAGCGTTATTTGGGATTCCGATCTATTAGATGCTTTCGGATTGGAAGAGGAATGCATGCCGCTGATTCGCCCCACGGTGGGGGATTTCGGCACAATTTGTCATCCTGACGTGCCTGCCGCACGCCCTCTCATCACCGCCGACGCGGTTGATGCCCATGCCGCCTTATTTGCCCAGGGTTGCTGGGGCCCCGACAGCATCAAGGCGACTTACGGTACCGGCGCATTCATCGAGGCGACAACTGGGCCTTCTCCCGTAGAACCCGATGGTAAGTTACCGGTATTCATCGCTTGGCAACTTGACGAACAGGTCGATTACACGATTGAAGGCGGCGTCTTCGCTGTTGGCTCGGCGATTGATTGGTGCGTTGGCGCGGGTCTCATTGCCTCTGCCGAGGCCTCGGAAAAATTGGCGAACTCAGTCGCCGATACCGGCGGCGTGACCTTTGTGCCCAGTTTCACCGGACTCGCCGCCCCCCATTGGGAATCGAAAGCGCGGGCCTGCCTCTATGGTCTGGGCTTGGACAGTCAACCCGGGCACATTGCACGGGCTTTGCTGGACGGAATTGCCTTTCAATGTGCCGAGATTGTGTTGGAGATTAGCCAACGATTGGCAAAGAGCCCGAAGGTTGTGCGGGCAGATGGCGGCCCGTCGAGAAACAAATATCTTGTCCAACGCCAGGCGGATTTGCTCGGCATCCCGGTCAACGTTTCCTTAGAGCCAGATATGACGGCCTTGGGTGCCGCTCAGTTGGCGGCCATTGGTGCAGGACAAATGACCAGGCAAGACGTGGCGGATGCCGCTTTGGAAACCCTTACGTACCAACCGAATATAAGCGCCGACCGTCGTGAGGCCGATTGGGCCAGCTGGGCCAAAGCCATCGAATTGGCAATCGAGAGATCCGGCAAATGAACCAAATTCCGGCGAACCTCTTTCTCAGGTCCGGATCACCTTGCAAGGACCGGGAAAGCACTGCAGAGGACGGTTTGGACGGCCCTGGTGCCGTGATCGAGACGATGGACAATTGCACGAAGTGCGGTGCCTGTCAGACCTATTGTCCGGTCGCCTCGGTGACTGCTCAATTTCATGGACCAAAGTACTGCGGGCCGCAATCCCAGCGATTTCGAATTATTGAAAACATCAAAGAAAGCGCGCCATCCCTGTGCAGCGGTTGTGGTGTGTGTACAAGCGTCTGCCCGAATGGCGTCGCGATTACCGACCTGATCACAATTGCCAAGGCCGACATGGTGGGGGGGGATCGATTTTTACCTTTCACGCAACGTTTGCTGAATCGCCCGGATCTGTTTGGGAAGATTGCTGCTGTTGCTCCCGGGTTTGCAAATTTTATTTTGCACAACAAGCCCCTAAGGCGCCTAGCACATAGGCTTTTCGGCCTTCATAAGGACGCGCCACTGCCTCGGTTTCACGGAGCTACTTTCCGGCGATGGTTGGCGCAACAGCAACAGCCAAACGGGCCACTTGTTGTCTACTTCTCAGGTTGCTCTGTCGAGCACTATGATCCCACAGTGGGGATTGCTGCCGTTGGCCTATTGAACCGGTTGGGTCTGCGTGTGGACGTGCCAGACACAGCCTGTTGCGCATTGCCTATGTTATCGAGCGGCGAATGGGAAGCAGCGGAAAAACGGGCCAAAGGGGTGACCGGTGAATTGGCTGCCGCTTTGCCGCCTGAGACAGCAGTCGTCTCCACCTCGACAAGTTGCTCTCTTACCTTGCGGCAAAAGTATCAAAGGTACCTCTCTCTCAATGACCAGGCGGCGCGCGCCGTCGCCGATGCGGTTCAAGATATCTGTGAATTCATCCGAAAAAATCATTGGGAAAGTTTGCGCGGCAAGCTCGGTCCGATCAACAAGCGCGTATTCTATCACGGCCCATGTCAACTGCATCAGCATGGGATTGGCCTGCCTGCGCTTGAATTGTTGAGGCAGATCCCAGGCCTGGAGGTAGTCGTATCGCAATCCAACTGTTGCGGCATTGCCGGAACCTACGGATATGACCGGAAAAAGCATGGCATATCCATGGCCATCGGCCTCTCTTTGTTCGAGCAAATAGCTTCTTCCGAGCCAGATATGGTCGTTTGCGACAGCGAGACATGTCGTTGGCACATCGAACAGGCCACCGGTGTGAATTGTCAGCATCCAGTGGAAATCCTTGCCGCCTCGATCGAAAAATCTACTCCCGGCCCTTATGTTAATCTTGCGAGCCAAGGTGTTCCCTCGTGATTGAGGGAAAACAACCGCCAGTGGGAATCAGTGGTTTTTTGCCGCCCCTTGTTTTAGCATGCGCGCCAAACTGACAACACAGTCCGGTGGCCGTTGAGGGTTAAAAGTTGCCTCATTGAAAGTCTTGGCGAAATGTCCGCTTATCGAACCGAAAGCAGACACCCGATGACCGCAAGAAAAACAACAAAACAAGGCAGATAATTTTGTGCGCAAATAGGACGAACCGCGCTGAGCCGCCCCGCGTCCTTTGCGGAAGCCAGGAAGGACCCGCTGGTTGCGCTCAGACGGGTTGGGCATGGTTTCACGTGGGACAGTCGGATTTTTGTTTCACAGAATTGGCGGTCTAGTTTTCGAGAAGATCTCGAATTGCTTGCTCAAGCGCCTCTTGATCGGTCAGGTCTGCATCGACCGTCATGATGGCCAAGCGCTCCACCAAATCACCTGACCGGCAGGCGTTCAACAATCGGGACGCAGGGCAGTCAGGACAAAAAGTTTCAGATTGGACAGCCGCTTTTTCGGCGTAGGTAATATTGGCCTTCTCAAGCTTGCTGGACCCCGATTCAACCCGCCCCAGGACGGCAGCTATCCAATCGGTCATGGTGACTTCCTCCTTTCTTTGGGTTAGGGCGATGTTAGGCGCTGGGTTAGGGTACGCAGCCGGTATTTGCCAATGGGATCAAAGGTGTAACCGTCCGGATAGGGTAAGGTCAGAGAAACTTTTTTTCTTGAAGCTATTCTTGGAAAAAGTTTTTACTCTTGGCCCCCTAACATTTCCATTAAGGCGTTGATCTGGTTTGTAAATTGGGGATCTTGACCCTAACCGAGACCCTAACATCCTCCTAAGCGGTATCAGTCGTCTCCGTCTTCTGGCAGCTTGAGGCCCACCACGGTGCTTTTGTTGTTGGGGTGGATGATTTTCACCCCGGGCAGGGCGACCGGCAGCCTCTGCGAGAACATGCCGATCGCCAAGGTATTGTCCTGACGATAGCCTTGGGCAGTCGCCCAGTTCTGATAATGGCTGTGGGCCTGGCGGGTGAGCATTCGAGGCGGCTTATCTCCATCGATGACCTGGCCTTGGGCGGCCCAGGCCTCGAGGGAATCAGCCGTGAGGGCCCAATCCCTGAGCGCCTCTTCACAGGAGAGGGGTAGACTGTAGTGGCCCTGCTGCACCACCCGCGTGGCCCCTTGCAGGGCAAAATCCAATAGCAAATCCGGCTCCTGCTCGGCAATCTTGGCGCCGATCTTGTCGATGCGCTCATCTTTGGGGATCTGGCGGTTGAAGGGAATCACGCAAAGTCGCCGCTTAACGCCCTTGTCAAAACCTCCCTTAAAAGGCGGCAGGGTATTGCTCGCAAAGACATGGAGAGCCTGCGCCCTGAAGGAGATTGTCGATTTATAGAGGTCTCGGGCGGTTACCGGATCGCCGGTGATGACGGACTTGAAGACATCACTCATGATGGCGCTGGCCGAGGTCAACTCATCAGAGGTGTTCAAGAGAACCCCTGGTAGGGCGCAGAGATAATGTTTGTCCGCGAACTTGTTGGGCGGAATATTGGCGCAGGCCTCTGGGGGCACCAGGCCCCGAAACATATCGAGGATTTGGCTCTTGCCGTTTTCGGCGATGGGTCCGTAAAGAATAACGGCCAAGGGGGCAATTAGCTTAGTGCTCTGCCCTAGGACAATCGCACCGGCCAGTTCCTGGATCAGGCGGATCTTGTCGGCAGCATCTTCATCTTCACCAAAACACCCATACAACAACGTCCTAAGCGAAGACCTCTCGCGATATTGTTGACTGATTTCCGCCGGCCAGGCCCCTGGAAGGACGTGACGGGCCTTGTGGTCCGGTGAGTGGGGAATGAGACTAGGATTTCCTTCGGTGTCGAATTCAATGAATCCACTTTGGCAATTGATGCCCCTTGCCGGATTTGCAAAGAAGGCATCTTCGGTCACTCGAGAGGCGGCGAGTTTAAGGGTGTCGTCAACACGCCCGTGGGTAAGGCGGATGGTTCCCACCTGCTTCCTGCCGGCCGGAAACTGCGCTCCATCGAAGTTATGGATGAATTGCATTAAGTGGATGGGGATGATCTTCTGCCAGTGGCTGCCCCCGTAGCGCCAAAAGTCCCCCTCGCTGTAGCGGATGATGCCATACTTGCTTTTGAGGAAACCTAAAAGGCACTTGGCCATCTCCAGGTTGGAGCCAATGGAAAGGTCGTCGAAGAAAGTGTTGCCGTCATCGGTGCTGGGCTGAGGATCCGTTGCGATCGGGACGGTGCTTTCCAAAAGGTCGCGAAGGTTCTGTCTTTGAAATTCATGAGGCAGGCAGTCGGCCAAATCCCAGGTGGGCGGCAATCCCTCTGGAACTTGAACCAAGCGAACATCAGGGCACCCGATCTCTTGGAGGTGGGCGGCAATCTTCTTCATGGCCTTTTGGCCTGGTGGATCATTGTCCGGCCAGAGGACCACCCGGCGGCCGCCCAAGGGCCGCCAATCCACCTGGTCGACGGCCTTACAGCCGCCGAGCCAGGAAAGCGCTACATGGTCGGGAAAATGTTCTTGTGCGGCCTCCGCGCAGCGCTCTCCCTCAACCAACAGGACGGGGGCCTCCGGGCGGTCTAAGAGCTGTTCTTGACGGTAGAGAGGGTAGGGTTTGGCGAAACCCTTCCATTGCCAGGAGGGGCCGCCGTTCGCGTCTATGCAGTAGGTGCGTGGCAAGACGGCCTTTTGAGTTTTGCCTTCCTCCGACACCCAATCGAAACGGGCGGTATAGCCCAGCAACTGCCCATCCAGGGACCGATAGGTCGCCACATGGCTGGGCTCTCCATAGCGTCGGTGGCGGAAAGTGGTATTCGGGGCGCTGGCCGGTATCGGGCTCAGAGCTTTGCCGGGATGATTTGATCCGACATTAGACACGGTAGGCCTCCACGACGACTTTTATAACCCGCGCCGCCTCGAGCTGGCCAATATTGAGCAAAAAGGCGACTAGCGAGATGATGTCTGCGCCCGAGTCTCCTGTCGCGAAATCACACCAAACGCCGGATTTGGTGTTTACCGAAAAACTGCCCAAGTTGCGGTCTTGGCGCTTGGGATTCAGGGCAACGTACTCATCGCCGCGGTATTCCCCATCAGGGAGCCAACGATTGAAGATGGCAGGCAGTCGCTGGAGGGCATCTGCGTTAATGCACTTAAAGTCGACGATCTTCGGATCGAATGGTTTGGGATGGTAAATTGTGAACTTAGCCCGAGGCATGTTCTTTCCTTTCTATCTGCCGGTGTGGCCCCTTGGATCGGGCCGCATTTAGGGTTTCGCGGCCTCAAGGGCTGCCACATCAGTGATTGGTGATTTGGCTTAGTGAGAGTAGGGTGAGGCTAGCGGTCTTAAGATCGCAGCTGATACGGCTAGACTAGCGACGCATCTGCCCCCGTTTACGCATGGTCTCAAAGATACCGGCCCAGTGCTTTTTGAGGCTGGGAATATGGAAGAGGCAGTTTCGGCCGAGCTTCAAGGGCTTGCAGAAAGTGCCCTCGCGGACCCAGCGCTCGACCGTCCGTTCAGAGGTGCCGAATGCCTCGGCTACATCTGCTTTGGAAACGTATTCACGGCTGAACAGCTCTTCGATTTTGGCCAGTTTAGCTGGCTGGTCAGTTTCGCCGATGTTGCAAGCTTCTCCAGGCACCTGAAGCAGATTGGGATCGATTTGTGTCGTATCAGACATTGGTGGTCCTTTCTTTGGATTGAACTGACCACCAATGTCGGGTGTGCGAATTGGGCACTCAAATGGGCAAGTGCTCAGAGCCTATTTTTGTTGCTCATTTGACGGGTCAAAAAGCTTCTCGTGGCCTCCATGGCTCTTGAACCGTGAAATGTTTCGGCGGATTGTCTCTTTCTTGATATGGTGGAGGTGATTGTCATGCAGGTAGTTAACTAACCGTACGATGGAACCACGAACGCTTAAGTCCCGCATACCCTCTGGGACAAGTGCCAATGCGTCAGCCACTTCTTGCTTGTATTTTTTTTCGGCTTCTTCTGAGCTTTTTTCTACTGCGTCTTTAATCGGCGCTTGTTCCAATGCGGAGCGAACCGGTATGCGGTTGGGCCGCGCAACTAGGACCTTGCAGCCTTCTCCACTCTTAAGGAGTACCGATGAGTTAGTAAAATCAAAAGATCCTGGATTAAGCTTCTCGATCTCGCTGGCCGAAATCTCGGCTGTAGCACTTATCATTGAACCAGAATCAGCTACCTTTTGCAGCGCAATTGTTCGTTTTTGCAGTTTTTCTATTATCGTAGTGGCTAAGAGACTTTCGATTTCACTCTTCTTTTTTTCGAGGCTTTTTCTGTCCACTTGAGAACTTGGGTAGTTCATTTCCATCACGAGTTTTTTGAGTTCGTCCCATCGATCAGAATCGTAAATTTCTGCCGCCCGCGCCAGAGATACACTACCTTGAAATGGGTCAAACAAGGCGTCAGGGTGAGTTTGCACCAAATTGACTTCTGTCGTTTTGGCCGAGATGCTTGTCTGAGCTTCGGCCATTTTTTTTGCTTTTTCTTCTTCTTCTTCGACTATGACCCGGTGAAAAAACGTGATGTGTTTTGAGGCCAACAGCTGCTGGTTTTCTGTTAGCTGATTTTTTCGAAATATCTGAATGCCCCGAAAATGAAATCGACCTTTGTAGTTCGCGGAATCGTGCTCAAAGTTCAGCTCCATGAAAGCCCAAAAATCATTGGGAATCGCCATCATCGGCATTCCCACTCGACAGAATCCTTTAGCAATCAATTTTCCTGATCTAAGTCGGGTAATCACTTCTTTCCTGGCAGCCGCAAACTTGAGGTCTATCGCCAAGTCATGATTTTCGGTGCGGATGCGGCGTTCCTCTTCACCAATTTGGCCAGTTCTGTAAAATCCTTGTAACAAGCCACGCTGCTCAACCAACCGCTCCATTTCTTCATACTGGCTATCATACCCAGCTATGCGGTCGGTCGGCGGGAGTTCGCGCATAATGTATAATACAAATTCCGCTGGAGACCTCCCATCCGGAAGTTCGAGTTGATCGTTTGCGGGCATTTTTCTCGCTGCAATTTCAGAAAAAGTGGAACGTAGTATAGCGAGTGCTTAGAGGAGTCGTGCATACCAAACTTCGCTGAAAATCGGCATTCATGATCACTTTTGACAGACATTCTGGTGTTATGTGGTCACTTTACGCCATTTCCAGATATTGCCTTGCCGACGATTTCGGTCGCCTCCCGGAGGGGCTCGTCAAAAAGGTGGCTGTAGCGGGCTGTCGTTTGGGGCTGCGTATGCCCTAGTAGAGCCCCTATTACAGGCAGTGAGAGGCCTGAACTGACCAGCAGACTGGCATAAGCGTGTCTAAGATCATGGATCCTGATCCCTTGCAGCTCGGCCTTTTTGCAGACACCACGCCAAAAGTTTTTGAGATCCGTGAGGGGCTGGTCATTGGATTTACCGGGAAATACGAAAGGCGAGGGAGGGGCCTCTGCTTTGATGGACAGAAGCAGTTCTATCGCTTGGCTGGAAAGGGGCACGCGATGCTCTTTCTTTTGCTTTGTGTGACTGCTGGGTTTAATCCAGAGTCCCTCTTCTAAGTCGAATTGATCCCAGGTGGCGTTTAGGACCTCCCCTCGTCGGGCGCCGGTCAGGACCAACAATTGGACGGCGTTGGCACTGCGCCTGTTGGGATGTTCCCTGAGCATAGTCATCAATCGCCCTAGCTCTTCGGGGCTGAGATAGCGGGTACGCCGTGTCTCCGGGTTTTTTTCAAGACCTTTGACTGGATTGTCGGACCGCAGCTCCCAGCGAATGGCCAGAGTGAATATTCGAGATAACAGCTGAGCCACACGGTTAGCCCGGATCGGTGTTTTCTTTGATATCTCCCGATGGAGCTGGTCAATGTCCTCGGGCGTCACTTCCGGCACTTTAATTCGGCCCAGTGTGGGGAGCACGAGCTTATCCAACATGGACTTCTCATCGGCCTGGGAGCGCTTAGCCTTACGCGGGGCATAGTCTTCCAAATATCGCCGGCAAAGATCTGCCATGGTAGGAGCAGCCCGGTCCTCATGGCGCTGGCCCATGGGGTCAAATCCCATGCTGACCTGCCGTTTGAGTCTTTTGACTTCCTCTCTGGCTGCAACAACTGACCAATCGGGATAACCACCAATCGTGTATCGCCGCTCCCGGCCGCCAACCCGATAGTTGACCACAAAGGCCTTGGCCCCACTGGCGGTCACCCGCAGGCCAAAGCCACGGACCTCAGAATCGTAGGTAATTCGATTGCCCTTTTCAGGAGACTCCAATGAGCGGGCTAGCTTATCTGTAATCCGAACGGCCATAGAACTCCTGTCCGCACTGTGTCCGCACCTTTTTTGTGCGTTGTTGTCGCTCTCTGTCGCAGAATGTCAGAGGGTGTCGCCGAATAGGCTATTGAAATAGTGCGTTAAATCAAGAAAAATCAGAGAACCATGTCCGCTCAATGACTTACAAAATCTACTGGAAACGGACTCATAACCTGAAGGTCGCAGGTTCAAATCCTGCCCCCACAACCAAGAAAATCAACGGCTTAGCGATAACTGGCTAAGCCGTTTTTCTATGCCTCGAAGCTATATGGAAGCATCCGGGAGTGAATTAGAGAGTAATTCAGCGTGCATCGGGCGATTTGTGAAAATGGGCAACGTCAAACTATTTTTATTATAAACTGTAGCGAATGGGGCAGAAACGGCGTTTTTTCGTAATTGAAGGTCAAACAAGACTCTATTGGATACGGAATTGAAAGCATTCTGCGCGGTATCTTGACCCGTTCCCTAAAAGTAACTGTGAAAAATTCTTCCGCCGCGCCAGTGCCGTGCTATCTTTTGTGTGGCAAGGCGGGATTCCGACGATTCTCCCATAGGGTAAATTGGATAGGGCAGATAGGTTCTGTGCCTTGTTTTTTCACCCCAAAAAAGAGGAGACTTATCTGTATGGTCTGTGACCATGAAACGCGTACCTTTCCTGATTTAGAGAAGTTGCTCCAGGATCACCCTAGTCGGGTCACGATTTTGACCAATCCCTGGCAATTGTATCCAGAGGACCATCCCTTTTTGCGTCGGTTTCAAAGTCGGCTTAAAAAAGCCGAAAACTTTGGTGTTTACATTGAGGAAGTTGTCGACGGCAAAAAAGTAGCTGTTAAAAAAAAGGCGACTATCAATAACACACTCAGGTCTATGGCCGAAATTGCTTTCAATAGATACGGTTACATTTATTCGAATAAAAAGTGGCTCCCAACAAAGGATTTGCCTCACAACCCTGTTAAAAAAAAGCACGGTCTTAGCTCCCGTTCAGAGTCTTTTCTGAGAGGTATGGGCAAGAATGGAAATGGCCTTAATTGTTTCGATGCACTCCTGATATCAGAGGCTTTTGGTCTGCCCGTCTGGGCATGGATAGCGGAAAGCGATGAGGTTTTTGATCACATTCTAAAACTCGAAGAGGACCAAATATGTGACACCTTGACCCTGTCTACATTGGAGTTGCTGGGAACTTTTGTAGATCCGTCGCTTTCACTGACCTTTGAGGCCGTCGAGCCCCTATCCGAGGGAAAATTAGCCTCTTCGAGATCCAGGAGGTCAATTCTTAAGGTAAATCAATACTGCGAGATTCAGCTTGATCTGCCACGTCATGCGGAAGAATGGCAAGTTTTGGTTTTTGGCCTGAATAGGAATGGCAAAGGGTCTGTAGCTGCAGACGAAGTTTCAGTTATTTCGACCCTTGGCCTGACGTCAGGCAGTGTGAAGTACCGGGAGAGGATGGTTATCCCCCGGCCGGTTGATCCTAACGTCAAGCGCGGTCAGTACGCCAGGCTTCGTTTTAGGCAGCCTGGAACAGCAAGATTTCTGGCAGTTATGTGCAAATCTTCCAATATTTCGTTGAACAGGCTGCCTTTTATGGCGCCCTGGCCCCATATGCCTCGTCGGAGTAACCACTCGGCACCGACTCTTAAGCAAAATAGTCCTGGGATGATTGAACTCCTGGAACGTCTCTTTAGGCTGCCAAAGTCGGATTGGGCCATAGCTGGAACAAATTTGACCGTTATACAGTGATTATTGGGCCTAAATAGCCTCCAACACCAGATTCCGACGAATCGAATTTCAACATACGGTAAATCTACGCTAACATGTTCCCGTGGGCGAGCAACCTTTGGGGCTAAGATGGCTAAAAAAAGCGGCAAATCAAGCAAGAAAGCGGAGACGTTTGACCCATTCGGGGACGTGGGAGAACGAGCTGTTAAACTCTTGCGAGGCCGAAAATCTAGAATCCATAAATTGTTAGGAGAAGGAAAGGGCGGCGAACGGGAAATCATCACGGGGCGGCACGTCTTTTTTAGTCCGGGTTTTTGGAAAAACCGGTTCGACTTAATCCAGCGAGATCTTGATATAAAATCGATTTTACCCATAGAAAATCTGTCAAGTGTTGAGAGCCGTATCATCTGGGCGTCCCGCATTGCACACCAGTGTTATGACCTTCGTTATCAAAAGTCCTCGACCGGCGAAGATGGGAAAAGTGGATGGTATAAAAAAAGGGATGACGAAAGAGAGGAAGCTTATAGAAAATCGAGCTTTTGGGCGGGTCGCGATAAGAGTTATTTCGACACACTGGGAGTGCCAGATGGCAAAAAAAATCTCCTGCGCGTCGATGTTGAGTTAATGGCTAACCTATATGGTTTGACCTCTGAAATTCTCGAGATTGAAGATGACGATTTATTCTTAAAAGTGGCCCAAGCCGAAGGTGCCTTAGGCTTTGACAATTTTGATATGATCGCAGCGGTGGCTGATAGTGAAAAGATTTTGGTCGAGAGCTTTGGCGAACTAGATATGGATAGAACTTGGCTTGAACCTGAGATCGAGGATTTTTTCCAAGAAGTTGAGTGGCTTCATAAGGTCCAGATAAGGGTGCCGCTTGACGGAGACTTCCAAAAGTGTAAAGCCCTGATTGTCCTAAAACACTCAAATCGCTCCCTGTCTATTCCCACGTCGGAAGGATCTAATCGCCCTGACATTTTTTGGGAAAGGGAGATTGTTTTTCCCCGACCCCAAGAGCCCAGTTCAGACAAAAATGACAGAGACGTAGATAGTGAATACGGTTTTATCAACCCGGGTCTCAATAAGCTCCTAGTCATAATGGTCAAAGAAGACCGCGGTGATTTCTTGAGAGACTTGAAATGCTACAAAATGCCGAGGCCGAAGTACGAGGCCAAAAGTGCGAGCGGCGAATGGAATTTGAAGTCACCGGAACATGTTGCGTGGAAAGAGTTAAGAGAAAAGCTGTTTGGGCTTCCCCAAGGGGCTTGGCAAGCAGAGGTTAAGGTTCTCAATGTGTTTCTGGGAGATTTTCCCCTAATGTCGCCGGCGCGCATCAAAATCCTAGCGCAACATTACGTTCAATGCAGCGAGAAAAAGTTGGAACACTGCTTAGAAAAGGCAAGAATTCACCAGCCGGATTTGACGGACATATCCAAAGCAATTGAGTGCTACAGCCCAGAATCAGATTTTAGCATTTTTGATCTATTGGATCTCTGGCGGCAGATTGAGGTGCCACAAGCACCAGCTTTGCCTGAAATAGATATTTTAGCATTGTGGGAGAAATTTAGAGGTTTGCAAGAAGATGATGAAATCATCAGGGCTTATAGCGGACTCTATGGCAGTGATGTTTCAGCCGCTTCTAAACTTCTCTTCTGGCTGAGACCGAAAGGCAAGACTTTCCCAGTATTGTATACAGGAGCCCTAGATGCCCTCCAAATTAAATATGATCCGGAAGATTGGAACAATGAAGGGACATATTTGGAACTGACCAGATGTTCGAGGCAAGTTGTTCAGGAATTTTCCGAGGGGAAAAAGAAAATCGATTTCAAGAAACTCGATGAGGCCATTTGGGTCTGGCATCAAGAGAGTAAAAAGGAACACCTCCAAAGTTAATGTATGGGCCATCGGAACTCATCCACAAACTTTTCTTTGGGTTTTTAAGGACGGGTACCTAGCTGGAACATGGCTAAAGATGAACGAAGTGATGGTCCGAACAATATTCGCAGGCTCATAGGATCCAATGCGCCACGTTCCCGTCTCTTGCCATCGTCGAGCCACAGGTCCGACGGCATAGGTCAAACCTTTGGCCTAGACGGCCCTAAACCTAATGCTTTCGTGAAAAAGGTCGATATTCTCTTTGCAGACGCGCAAATCCTGCTACAGGAGGCTCGCAAATGCGGCGAGCCCTCAAAATTCCTCATCGCCATAGAAAAATTTGATCAAGCATTCGACGCTTGTTCAAAAAGGTCCAGAAGGGATCTGTGGTACCAAATACAACTTGAATCAATTGCCGCAAAATCGAGATACGGCGAACTTCGGCAAGATATAGAGCTTTTGAATCAGACAGAAAAAGATGTGGCTATTCTTTTAAAAAAAGTTTCCAAAAAGAAATGGCCAGGTCACTGGGGAAGCTGTCAGGTTTATCGAGGTAAAATAAAACTTGCTATTGCCGATTTGTCCATGCGCGAAGAACTATTCTATCAGGCTTTGCGCTGTTTTGAATTGGCGCTTCCAATCTGGGCCGAGAAAAACTTACAGATATACGGGGCAAGTACGCAGGCGAACTGGGCCTTTGTATTGCTGAGGCTCGGCGAGGTGAAGGGGGATGCATCTTATTTTGAGCGTGCGCTGGCGGGCTATGATGCGGCCCTGTGGATTTGGAACGAACAAGACCATCCGGCGGACTGGGCCGGGGTCCAGATGAATCGGGCCTCTGTATTGGTGAGGCTTGGCGAGGTGAAGGGGGACGCATCCTGTTTTGAGGGTGCGCTGGCGGGCTATGATGCGGCCCTGCGCGTGCGGACTGAAGAAGACCATCCGGCGGCCTGGGCCAGAACCCAGGCGAACTGGGCCTCTGTATTGCTGAGGCTTGGCGAGATGAAGGGGGACGCATCCTATTTTGAGGGTGCGCTGGCGGGCCTTGATGCGGCCCTGCGGGTTTGGAACGAACAAGACCATCCGGCGGACTGGGCTGGGATCCAGATGAACCGGGCCACTGTATTGCTGAACCTTGGCAAGGTGAAGGGGGACGCATCCTGTTTTGAGCGTGCGCTGGCGGGCTATGATGCGGCCTTGCAGGTATGGACAGAGCAAGACCATCCGGCGGACTGGGCTGGGATCCAGATGAACCGGGCCTCTGTATTGGTGAAGCTTGGCGAGGTGAAGGGGGACGCATCCTGTTTTGAGGGTGCGCTGGCGGACTATGATGCGGCCTTGCAGGTATGGACAGAGCAAGACCATCCGGCGGGCTGGGCCCGCACCCAGATGAACCGGGCCACCGGTTTGTTAAACCTTGGCAAGCTTAAGGGAGATGCATCTTATTTTGATCAGGCGCTTGAGGGCTATTGTGCTATCGGGCGAGTTTGGAATGAAAAGGACCATCCCGCGGACTGGGCAAATGCTCAGCTTAACCGTGGTAACGCATACCGTTCACTTGGTGAGTTGACGGATGACCGGTCGAAGTTTGAGTTGGCGGTTGGTTGTTATGAGGCAGCGTTACGTGGTTTCAAGGAAGGCAGCGCGACTGACCAGCGCCTTTTGGTCCTGCGGCCCTTGTGTGAGTTGCTGTGCGGTCTTGGCCGCTTTGGCGAGGCCTTTGATTACCTGAATTCCGCGGTTGCTGAGAACGACGCGGCCTTTTACGAGGCTGACCGCAGTGAGGCGGGCCGTGAGCAGGTGGTGTTCCGCTTTTCCGGCATGTACGGCCTGTTGTCGGCGGTG
>JBCCHN010000054.1:0-30043 GCA_039028695.1 Pseudomonadota bacterium | reverse complement strand
GTGGCGATTCTCAACGCAATTTAGCCTGCTGGAGGCGGTCATAACAAGACGGAACCAACAAAGCTATAAAGACGCCGGTGTGGATATCGATGCCGGCAATGCGCTCGTCGAGGCAATCAAACCCCTGGCCAAATCCACGGCCCGGCCCGGTTCAGACGCGGGCCTGGGCGGTTTCGGCGGTCTTTTCGATCTCAAGGCTGCCGGCTTTGAGGACCCCTTGCTCGTGGCGGCGAACGACGGCGTAGGCACCAAGCTAAAAATCGCCATTTCTTGTGACAAGCACGATAGCGTGGGCATCGACCTTGTCGCCATGTGCGTGAACGATTTGGTGGTCCAAGGGGCCGAACCCCTTCTGTTTCTCGATTACTACGCCACCGGCAAGTTGGAGGTCGAGGCCGGGCGCCAGATCGTGGCCGGTATTGCGGAGGGCTGCCGCCAGGCCAATTGCGCCCTGATTGGGGGAGAGACCGCTGAAATGCCGGGCCTTTATGCCGAAGGGGACTATGACCTTGCCGGCTTTGCTTTGGGCGCCGTGGAGCGGAACAAGCTCCTTTCCGGCAACACCATCGCGCCCGGCGACGTGATCTTGGGCTTGGCCTCCGATGGTCTGCATTCCAACGGATTTTCCTTGGTGCGCAAAATTTTGAACGACAGGGGCTTGGACTACAGGCAAGCTGCCCCTTTCGCATCGGACCAAACTTTGGGCGAGGCGCTGCTAACCCCCACCCGAATATACGTAAAGTCGTGCCTGAAGGCCCTCGCAACAGGCGGCGTTAAAGGCCTCTGTCACGTGACCGGCGGGGGCTTCTACGAGAACATTCCAAGGGTGCTGCCCAACGGTATGGCCGCCCAGCTGACCGGCATCGACTGGCCGGTGCCACGGGTCTTCACCTGGCTTTCGTCTCATGGGGCAGTACCGCCGATGGAGATGTTGCGGACTTTCAATTGCGGTATTGGGATGGTCGTGGTCGTCGATAGAGGGGCGCTGTCGGACGTGCGAGCCGTTTTCGAAAGCCATGGCGAAGGGGTCCACCAGCTCGGGCAGATCATGGCCTGTGGGCCTGACGAGGCTCGCGTGCGATTTGACCGTCTCGATGCCTCTTGGCCAGGCTAAGAAGATCCATGGCCGAAAAAAAACGCGTTGGCGTGATGATTTCCGGACGGGGCAGCAATCTGCAGGCCCTCATCGACGCCGCACAGGACCCTACCTATCCGGCAGAGCTTGTCCTAGTGGTTTCCAATCGGCCTGACGCGCAAGGCCTCAGCCGGGCCGAAGCGGCGGGCATTAGGACCCTGGCCATCGACCACCGCAGCTATCCGGATCGACCGGCCTTTGAGGCTGAGGTTACCAAGGCTTTCCAAGCCGCACAGGTCGATCTTATCGCACAAGCCGGCTTTATGCGCATTTTGACCGACGGTTTTGTGAACCATTGGCTGGGCCGCATGATCAACATCCACCCCTCGCTCCTGCCCTCCTTTCCTGGGCTGAACACCCACCAGCGGGCTCTGGACGCGGGCGTAAAGCTGCATGGCTGCAGCGTTCATTATGTCTTTGAGGAAGTAGACGGCGGCCCCCTTATCGGTCAGGCCGCGGTGCCGGTTCTGCCCGGAGACTCAGCCGACAGCCTGGCCGCCCGTGTCCTTGCAGCGGAGCACCGACTTTACCCCCACTGCCTGGCGCTGGTCGCTGGTGGGCAAGCTCAACTGGTGCAAATGCGAGTCGAATTCTCTGAACTGGTACCGGCGCAGGGGACCTTGATCAGCCCGCAACCACCAGTCATCAAAGGGAAAATCCCGTAACAGCCCCTTGCGGAGCTAAAACAGTCGGGCTAAAAATCTTCCTATCAAGTCGAGGAGTACAAAAAATGCCGGACGATATCCAACTTCTTAGAGAGCATCAGCGCTCCTGGGGCGGTTTTGTTAAATTGACCATTTGGTGCCTCGTCTCAGTAATTGTCATTTTGGCGCTGATGGCCCTGTTTTTGCTGTGAACTCATAAGAGCAAAAAAGGTTTTCTGGGCAATAGGTTAAACAAGTTTCTTTTGATAGAATAACAAAACGGGCACGGAGAAGATTCCGCGCCCGTTTTGTTTTTGAATTCCTTTGTGGGGCCAGCGGCCTCTCGATCAGCCCACGATCTCGTCGTCACTGAAAAAGAACTTGATTTCCTGGGCCGCCGTCTCGGGCGCGTCTGAGCCATGCACCGAATTGGCCTCGATGGATTCGGCAAAGAGCGCCCGTATGGTTCCCTCGGTAGCTTCTGCCGGATTGGTGGCTCCCATCACTTCCCGGTTCCGGGCGATGGCGTTTTCCCCTTCCAGAACCTGAACCACCACTGGACCAGAGGTCATGAAGTCGCAGAGGTCTTTATAAAAGGGCCGCTCCTTGTGGACCGCATAAAAGCCCTCGGCCTGTTCGCGTGTCATGCGGATCCGCTTGCTGGCCACCACGCGCAGGCCGCCTTCCTCTAGACAAGCGGTGACTTTGCCGGTCAGGTTACGCCGGGTCGCATCCGGCTTGATGATTGAAAAGGTCCGTTCCAAAGCCATTGGCCTGCCGCTCCTTCGTCGAATGAGATGTCATTGAGGCGTGAAATTGAGCGGCGCTTATAGCGGCTTTGCCACCAGCACGCAATGGGGTCTGACCGCATGGATGGGCATTAATCCCCTCGCCCTTTTCCCCATAACGGCCCCATGCTATGACCCGGCCAATCGAACTAATACTTTGACGATTTGTCCCTTTCCAACCCAGTCCGCGGCCATGCTTCACATCAACGATTTGACCTATCGCATCCAGGGAGAACCCCTGTTGGAAAAGGCTACTGTTGCCGTGCACAGCGGCGAGCGGGTGGGCTTGGTCGGGCGCAACGGCAGCGGCAAGACCACCTTATTAAAGCTGATTATGGGACAGCTGCAATCCGATGAGGGCACGGTCAGCTTGCCCAATCAAATCCGACTGGGCACTGTCGCTCAAGACGCCCCGGCCGGCGAGGACAGTCTGTTGGAGACGGTGCTGGCCGCCGACCAGGAACGCAGCCGCCTTTTGGAGGCCTTGGAGGCACCGCAAAGCCCGGAGGATCTGGCCGAAATTCACGAGCGCCTCAACGCCATTCAGGCGGACTCGGCCCCGGCCCGAGCGGCGCGCATCCTGGCAGGACTTGGCTTTGACGCGGCCGCGCAGGCCCGCCCCTGCCGGGAGTTTTCGGGCGGCTGGCGCATGCGGGTTGCCCTCGCCGCCTTGCTCTTTTCCGAGCCCGACTTTTTGCTGCTGGACGAGCCCACCAACCACTTAGATTTGGAGGCCGCCCTGTGGCTGGAGGGATTTTTGGCCCGCTATCCGGGGACCTTCCTCATGGTCTCGCACGACCGGGGCCTGCTCAATCGGGCGGTGAACCGCATTATTCACCTGGAAGGCCGCAAGCTGATTTCCTATCAGGGTAACTATGACCGCTTTGAAAAGACCCGGCGGGAGCGCCTGGTGCTGCAGGAGGCCATGCGGGTCAAGCAGGAAGCACAGCGGCGCCACATCCAAGCCTTCATCGATCGCTTCCGCTACAAAGCCTCGAAAGCCCGGCAGGCCCAATCCCGGGTCAAGGCCCTCGCCCGCATGGAGCCCATTGCCAGCGTGATCGAGGACCGCACCACCACCTTTCAATTTCCCGATCCGGATGCCTTGGCACCGCCGATCATCACGACCCATGATGGCGCAGTGGGCTATGTTGACGGCCAACCGGTGCTGACGGGACTGAACCTGCGTTTGGATATGGATGACCGGGTCGCCCTGCTGGGGGCGAACGGGAACGGCAAGTCCACTTTGGCACGCTTGCTGTCGGGCCGCCTGCAGGTGATGGGCGGCGAGCTGACTCGTTCGTCCAAACTACGGGTCGGCTATTTCTCCCAAGACCAAACCGAGGAACTGGACGTGGATTCCACGCCCTTGGAGCACTTGAGCCGTCTGCAACCAGGCCAACCACCCGTCAAGCTGCGTTCTCAATTGGCCCGCTTTGGCTTCGGGCACGACCGGGCCGAGGTCCAAGCGGGCAAGCTTTCCGGCGGTGAAAAGGCGCGTTTACTCTTTGCCCTCATGACCCGGGATGAGCCTCACCTACTGATCCTGGACGAACCCACCAACCATCTGGACGTGGACGCCCGCCAGGCCCTGATCCAGGCCCTGGGCGCCTTCTCCGGCGCCGTTGTGCTGATCAGCCACGATCCCCATCTGGTGGAGTTGGCCGCCGACCGGCTTTGGCTGGTCGCCGACGGTGGTGTCTCGCCCTTCGAGGGGGACATGGACGATTATCGGCAACACCTGATGGAACAACGCCGCCGGGAACGGGGACAAGAGCGGGATCAAGCCCGAGCCGATAAGCCGGAAAAAAGCGATGGGCTGAGCAAAAAGGATAAAAGGCGCGCCGCCGCGGCCGCAAGAGCAGCAACCGCCGACTTGGCCAAGGCGGTCAAGGATGCGGAGCGGCGCATCGAAAAACTGACCGCCCAGCGCCAAACACTTGAGCAGAAGCTGGCCGATCCGGAGGTCTATAACGGCCCGACGGCTAAGTTGATGGATCTGCAAGTCCGGCACGGCGAGCTCAAAGCGGCCATCGAGACAGCCGAGGCCGAATGGCTCAACGCCCAAGCCGCGCTGGAAGACGCATAGACGGGGGCGATCATGGCATTCCTCCTTTCCTCTCGAAAACAAGCCATCTTGACCCTGATGATCGGGTCCGCCTTGTTGTTCCTGGGCCATGGCCTGCAGGTCACCTTGCTGCCCATCCGGGCGCAGAACGAGGGCTTTTCCACGACCGTTATCGGGCTCTTAGGCACCGCCTTTTTTGCCGGCTTCGCCGTGGGCTGCCTGCTTGGCCCGAAGGTAATCCAACAGGTTGGTCATATCCGCAGCTTCGCCGGCTTTGCCGCGCTAGCCGCTGCGGGCATCTTGGCATTTCCGCTCTTGGTCGATCCCATTGCTTGGACTTTGTTGAGGGCCTTTACCGGAATATGTTTTGCAGTTCTCTACATGGTGATCGAAAGCTGGCTGAACGATCAGGCCACCAACGAGATGCGCGGCGCGGTTCTGTCCATCTACATCATCGTCACCAACGTGGTGATTATCGGCGGTCAGTTGATGGTGAATCTGGAGGGGCCGCAGGGCTATTTCCTCTTTAGCCTGATCGCGATCTTGGTGTGCCTGTCCCTGGTGCCTCTCTGCCTCACCAACAATGTGACGCCCAAACCGCTGGCTCAGGCCAAGGTGCGGATCGGCCGGCTGTTTCGCATTTCCCCGGTTGGCTTTGTGGGCTGTGTGATTGTGGGGTTGGTCGAGGGGGCCTTTTGGTCCTTGGGGCCCGTCTTTGGCCAAGGGCGGGGCATGGCCATCTCGGAGGTCACCTTTTTCATGGGTGCCTTTATGGCGGGGGGCACCATCTCCCAATGGCCCATCGGCAGCCTTTCCGATCGCATCGATCGGCGTTATGTCATCGCCGGCTGTTGCTTGGTCACCGTGGCAACCGGACTTACCATTGCCTTTCTTGAAACCGACAGCCGTCTGATCATGCTGGGCTTGGCGGCCCTGCATGGAGCCTTCATGCTGCCGGTCTATCCCCTTTGCCTGGCCCATGCCAACGACTATGCCCCCACCGAGGATTTGGTGGAGACCAGCAGCGCGCTGCTTTTGGTCTATGGTGCCGGCGCCGTGATCGGCCCGGTGGCAGCCGCCCCCTTGATGGAACACTTGGGCCTGGGCCTCTTGTTCATATTTGTGTCCGGGCTCTTGGGGCTTCTGGCCCTCTATTCCGCCTATCGCGCCCTGCGTCGTCCCGTCGCAGACGATCCGGACCGGGTGGAGTTCGTGCCGGTACCCCGCACCAGCCCCTCGGTCTATAGCCTGGAGACAGACGACGATCCCTTACCTGAAAATGACGTAGAGGACGCTGAATCTCAGGATCCCCAATCCAGCTCGAACCAATAGGGCTGGTGATCGGAGCCGTCGGCTTTCTCATCGATCCAGGCCCGCTTGACCCGACCTGCCAATTCCCAGGAAACCAATCCCAGATCGACTCGCAAATCGGGATGCCCCCGGGCATCGGGTTGGGCCGGGCAGGTCACGCCATGGGCTTCGTCATGTCCGGCCGCCACCCAGCTGTCCACCAGGCGATGCCTAGCATTGAGCCGGCCGTAGTAAGGCTCTTTCGGCCCCACCAAAGCTTCGTAAGCGCCAGAGCCCGGCGGCGCGTTGAAATCGCCCAGGAGGATCATCTCCCGGGGCATGGGGGGCTCTCCGTCTCCTAACCCCCAATGCTCCCGCTTTTTTTCCTCAAAGCCACTCCAAACGCCGCCGCCATCGGGTGCATGGCGCAGCCATTGCCAGAGAACGGCCACCTGCTCTTGGCGTTCCTCGTCGCTGAGATAACCCAGATGGAGGGAATAGATCCGCAAGGGTCCGCCCGGGCAATTAACCACACCTTCCAAGGCGCCGTATTGAGGATTGAACTTGTTGGTGGTGCCGTGTTTGGGCAGCAAATAGAGCCGCGAGGAACAGATGGGCCAACGGCTGAGCAGCATATTGCCGAACTGGCGGCGGCGGTTGATCAGTCTGCCCTCGCCATCGCGATAACTAGCATCCAGATCGACGGGCGGCCCGTAGATCCAATAGTGTTCGGGCAGCAGCGCCGCGATCTCAGCCGGCTGATCCTGATCGCCACTGCGCTGGCAGTACCGCTCCACTTCCTGCAAGGCAATGATATCCGCATCCTTTACCGCCTCGACAATACGCGCCAGATCGTAATGTCCGTCGCGCCCCAAGGAATATTGAATGTTGTAGGTCACTAAGCGCATCTCGCCCTCGTGCTTATGTTTCTCGCATATTTTCGCTCTATGACAGATTCGGGCGACTCACCCCAACAGAAAATAGTGCGGTAACATTTTGTTAAGCGGACCTGCGTGGGGACGACGGCAGGCCTGCAAGATTTGCACAACAAGATCTCATCGCAATGCCTATTGTTCAGGTCATTCGATGAACAATTTATGCGCAAAATCCAAACAACACTAGGCAAAGGCCCCTTCCCATGAGTTCCCTATCATCGCCGGCCCAGGCACCCTTAAGATCGCCCGGGTCGGCTCGCCCTTCGTTTAAAACTGAGCCGACAAAGCAAGACTCGCCCAAACTGTCCCGATCCAACCCAAGAAAGGCCGTAGCCTTGATGGTGATGGCGGTGGGCCTCTTTGCCATTATGGATGCGGTGGTCAAGTGGATGGGCCAAAGCTATTCCACCACCCAGATTGTCTTTTTTCGCAGCCTCTTTGCCTTTTTGCCATTGAGCTTTTTCATTTTTCGGGCGGGCATCGGCGCCGCCTTGCGGGTCAATGACGCAAAAACCCATGTCTTGCGGTCAGCGGTCGGCTTGGTTGCCATGTTCACGTTCTTTTACGCCTACGCCAATATGCCCTTGGCCGACGCCATCGCCATTTCCTTCGCCGCGCCCATCTTCGTGACCGCCTTGTCCGTGCCCTTGCTGGGCGAAAAGGTGGGACCGCGTCGCTGGGCGGCCGTCTTGGCCGGTTTTGTCGGCGTGCTTATCATGGTGCAGCCGGGACCGGGCCTCTTACAGTCGGTGGCGATTGTGCCCCTTATCGGCGTGGTTTTTTACGCCCTGGCCGCCATTTATGTGCGCAAGCTATCCCACACCGACAGCCCCACCTCGATCGTGTTTTACTTCACCCTGGCCTGCACCGTGGTCTCGGGCGTGTTGTTACCTTTTTCGTGGGTCACACCCAGCCTGGCCGACCTCATGTGCCTGATCGCAGTGGGTTTGATCGGGGGTCTGGCCCAGATTACCATCACCCAGGCCTTCCGGCACGCCGATGTGGCCCTGGTCATGCCCTTTGAATACACCGGCATGATCTGGGCGGCGGTCCTGGGCTTCATGTTCTGGGGCGAGACCCCCGGCCTGAACATCTGGATTGGGGTGGCTATCGTGGTGGCTGCGGGCCTCTACATCCTGTTCCGTGAAGCCAACCTGGGCCTGCCTCGCGGCGCCGCGCGCAAGCTGCAACCCCGACGGTAGAGAGAGGCTCTAAGCCTGTTGCTCCCAGGCGCCGCGGTCGTTTTGCTGCCAATAGGTAATCTGGTGGCCGGCGCTCTTGAGGGTCTTCCATTGGGCGCGCGCCTCGCCCACCGCCTCGTCGTCGCGCCCATCAAAGAGGATCGCGCAAAGGTCAAAATCCGCGATCCTCTCGGACATGGCCCCGTCGGCCAGAAAGAGCACCTGGGCGCCGTTGGGGGCCGGAGCATCCGCATCTGTCAGCCACACGGGTTGAAGGGCCGCATTGCCATCCTTAGACGACCCATGGGGCAAAAATGACGAATCGTTATAGGTCCATAAATGATTGGCCAGGGCCTCCACTCTGGCTTCGGACCCCAACTGCACAACGGCCTTTTGCTCCCGCGCCAAGGTGCGCTCGAGCATAACCGGGAGCGCTGTTTCCAAGGACGCGCGCGTCAAATGATAAAAGCGAATCTCGGCCATGTTATCCGGCTCCCCCCTTACCGGGGCTGGTACGGATGCCGCATCATTCGTAGTTGTCGGCGATCCAACGGTCCAGCAGGCGCACGCCAAAACCGGTGCCGCCCTTGGGCACCGTCGCGCGTTCTTTGTTAGACCAGGCCATACCCGCAATATCCAGATGCGCCCAGGGCGTATCATCTTGAATAAAGCGCTGCAAAAACTGGGCTGCAGTGATTGAGCCGCCGGCTCGTCCGCCGCCAATGTTTTTCATATCGGCAATGGGGCTATCGATTAGCTTGTCATATTCGGGGCCGAGTGGCTGGCGCCAAACCCCTTCGCCTACGGCCCGACCGGCCGAGATCAAGGCATCGGACAGGTCGTCGTTGTTGCTGAAGAGGCCCGCATTTTCGTGGCCCAAGGATATAATAATCGCCCCGGTCAGGGTCGCCAGATCCACGATGGCCTTGGGCTTGAACTTCTCCTGCATGTACCAAAGCGCGTCCGCCAGGACCAAGCGGCCCTCGGCATCGGTGTTCAGCACTTCAATGGTCTGCCCCGACATTGAGGTCACCACATCGCCGGGCCGTTGCGCATTGGAGCCCGGCATGTTTTCCACCAGCCCGCACATGCCGACCACATTGACCTTGGCCTTGCGCCCGGCCAATGCTGCCATCAAGCCAAAGACCGTGCCGGCACCGCCCATATCCCATTTCATGTCTTCCATGCCGGGTGCCGGCTTGATGGAAATACCGCCGGTGTCGAAGGTCACACCTTTGCCCACAATAGCCAGAGGTTTTTTCTTCTCGCCCCGCGCCTTGGGATCCCCGTCCCAGCGCATGATCAAAAGCTGAGATTCCCGAGCCGATCCTTGCCCCACACCCAAAAGGGCCCCCATGCCCAGGCGGGCCATTTCCTTTTCGCCCAGGGCCTGGATCTTCAGACCCAATTTGGAGAGTTTACGGGCCTCTTGGACAAAGGATTTGGGAAAGAGGATATTGGCGGGCTCGGACACCAAATCCCGGGTATGAAAGACACCGTCAGCAATTTTTTCGAGACGGCGATAGGTACGCCGCGCGGCCGCCAAACCATCAACCTGGAAGGTAAGCTTTTTTAGGCTCGGCTGGCTGCTTGCCTTTTGCTTGGTCTTGTACTTGGTGAAACGGTAGCTGCGCAGACGGGCACCATAGGCCGCGTGAGCCGCCCGATCCCCACTTGTCGCCGTGATCTTTGGGTAGTCTTGCACCATCACAACAGCCGACTCTTCGCCCGAGGCGGCCAAGCGCGCATATATTTTTCCACCCAAGTCTTCGATATTCGATAGGGTCAACTTTGCCGGGTCGCCAATGCCGATCAAAACAATCCGGCTATTGCCCAAATTGGCCGGCGCCACGATGTCCAAGAATTCGCCGAGCGCGCCGGAAAAACGACTACTGGCGAATGCCCTTTTGACAGCGCCTCCGGTCTTTTTGTCCAGGTCCGCCGCGATGGGCGACATCTTGCTCCCAGACGTTACAGCGGCAACCAAAGCGCCGGTTTTCGGCAGCGCGTGAGCGGCGAACTTAATGTCCATTAGATCCTCTTAAAATAAGACCGTCATTTGGTGAATGATCCGCATTTGGCGGAAATCTGAAGGGTGCACAGCCTGTCAAGACTGACCTCAAAGTGCAAGCCCGCTGTTGGGCCTGAGGCGCATTTGTCACCTAACCCAAGATGACTTTTTTCCCGCGTTGGGGGGCGACAGGTCTCGCTCTCAGTTCAGATATCGTAAGGTCTTGTCCGTTCAAGCTTTTGTTATTTTGTCAAAAATTGAAGCCGACACCTCAGGAAAAGCTGGACGAAGCAAATCTCTTCCGGCTATCAAATTGAGCCGACAGGATCTCGTGAATGTCGTTTTGGGGTCACTGACGGCCAAGAGAGGTGCAAAAACCGGCGCGCGTATGAAGTCAATTAGCCGCTATATCTTTAAACAGGCCGTGACAACGACCTTTTTTGTCACGCTGGCGCTTACGATGGCCATCTGGCTAACCCAGTCGCTGCGTTTGATCGATTTTATTGTCAATCGGGGCCTGCCCGCCTCCACTTTTTTTGTCTTCATCGGTCTGTTGCTACCGTCTTTCTTAGGACTAGTCCTTCCGGTTTCCACGTTCGTTTCGGTTTTGTTCATCTATTATAAGCTGATGAACGACTCAGAATTGGTGGTCCTTCGCTCCGCCGGTTTGTCGCCTCTTCAACTAGCGTCTCCAGCCCTTGCCCTGGCCGGATTGGTCACCCTCATTTGTTATTCGATCTCGCTCTATTTTTTGCCAATTTCTTATCGCGAATTCAAAGACATGCAGTACAAGCTGCGGAGCGATTATTCATCGGTCGTCTTGCAAGAAGGAGAGTTCAATACCATCACACCTGAGATCACCGTTTACATTCGCGAACGAGCAGATGATGGGCAATTGCGCGGCATTTTGGTTCACGACAACCGTGATCAGGATCGCCCCGTAACCATGATGGCCGAAAGCGGTGCCTTAGTGCCGAACCCGGCCGGTCCCCGGGTGGTCATGAAAAACGGCAACCGCCAGGAGGTGGAACGGGGAACCGGTCGCCTGTCATTGCTTTATTTTGATAGTTATACGGTCGAAATTGCCAGCTTGAGCGATAGTCCAGGGGCGCGCTGGCGGGAACCTCGCGAACGATTCATCTTTGATTTGCTAGGCCCAGACCCCAATCACCCGGAGGACGTCCGATTAAAGGACGAACTGATCGCTGAAGGTCATCAACGCATCGTGGCGCCAATCTATGCGATTGCTTTCGTTTTGGTTGCTCTGGCAAGCCTTCTGTCAGGTGAATTCAATCGGCGGGGGCAAACCAAGCGTATCGTTTTTGCGGTACTTTGCATCACAACCCTGCAAGCCATGTCCCTGGGATTGAATGACGTGACCATACAGCATCCGGCGCTTATGCCGGTCAAATACGGCGTGGTCATATTGGTGGTCCTCGGGGCGGCTTGGTATATGGTGAGATCGCCCAAGCGCAAAACCATTGGTCCTCAAGCTGCCGCGAGCCCTGTATGAAGTATTACCCCAACACCAATCGCGCCGCGCCCACGCCAGCTTTCCGGCCGCCTCCTATCCGCCTACGGTTGACGGACCGCTGTTGATCCATGGGTTTTCGGGGGGAAATCGGTTGGATTTTGGATCGCGGGAAAGCGGGCTTTGTACGATATCCAAGCCGCTCGACGCTTATAAAATCAGCGACGAAATGCATCCTTTGTTTCTTACTTTGGACGACCGTCGCGGTTGGTACCAGCCATGGCGCTGGCGTGGGCGACGATCTGCCCACCCTCATGAGCGCCGATGAAATGATCTACGATGAGGCTCTCGATATCATTACCGCGCGGGGAAACGTGGAAATTTCTCAGGACGAGCGGGTCCTATTAGCGGATGTGGTGAGTTACAACGCAAACACCGGCGTGGTAACAGCCTCAGGCGACGTGACCCTCTTGGAGCCTGGCGGCGAAATTCTCTTTGCGGACTTTGTTGAACTAAAGGAGGATTTAAGCGAGGGCGTTATCAGGCAAATCAAGGTGTTGTTAACCGACCAAAGCCGCCTTGCCGCCGCTAACGCTCGCCGTAGCGAAGACAACTATACCGTCTTTAACCGGGGCGTTTTCAGCCCCTGCAAGCTTTGCCGGGACAACCCGGAAAGCCCTCCTTTATGGCAACTGAAGGCCGCCGAGGTTGTCCATGATCAGGAAGACAAGACGATTGAATATCGGGACGCCTGGATGGAGATCTTCGGCGTACCCGTCATCTATACCCCCTACTTTTCCCACCCGGATCCCACGGTAAAGCGGAAAAGCGGATTTCTTGCGCCCAGCATCGGCGGATCGAGTTTTTTGGGCACGACTGTTCAGGTACCCTACTTTTGGGCCATTTCCAACGACAAGGACCTAACCTTCGAGCCCATTTTCACGACCAAGCAAGGCATCGTCGCCGCGGGCCAATACCGCCAGCTGTTGCCCTACGGTGAGATTGATGTGCGCGCGACCGGCACCATTGGCGACCGAGAGGCCAGTGACGGAACCATCGAAAAGGATAAGTTTCGCGGGAATATAGACGCGGTCAGCCGATTTGAATTTTCTGATAACTGGCGGGGCGGCCTGGATATAAATCGGGCCTCGGACGATACATATTTGCGGCGATACGATCTCTCAGCCGCCTCGACCCTGACCAGCCAGGCCTTTGCTGAGGGCTTTTGGGGGCGGGACTATGCCTCCGTCAACAACTTTGCCTATCAAGGTCTTCGCTCTCGAGTGGATAGCAATGAGCTACCCATAATAACGCCCTTGGCCGACTACAACTATATCAGCGAGCCAGGGATCGCGGGTGGCGTCTATTCTCTGGATTCTAATCTTATGGTGCTTTCTAGAATCGAGGGCAGAGATAGCCGTCGCCTTTCCCTCACCAACCGCTATGAAATCCCCTATACCGGCGCCTGGGGAGACATTTATAAGGTCACCGCTCAGCTGCAAACCGACGGATATTTCACCGACGGTGTCGAGGCCGGCAGTGATGACTTTAATCCTGACAACCCCGGCGGCAGCAATCTAACGGGCCGCGCTTTCCCCCAACTGGCCGTGAATTGGCGCTACCCTTGGATCCAAGAAAATCCCTCTTGGCAACAGGTCATCGAACCGGTCGCGCAAATTGTCCTGGCGCCGAACGGCTCGAACCCGGGCGAGATTCCCAACGAGGACAGCCTCCAAGTGGAATTCGATGAAAATAACCTCTTCTCGCTCAACCGCTTTCCCGGTCTGGATCGAGTCGATTCGGGCAGTCGCATTGACTATGGTCTGAATTGGGGCGCCACCTTTGCCGGTGGACGCTCGATCGATACCTTTATCGGACAGAGTTTCCGCTTCATCGATGAACAAACGGCCTTTGATGAAAATACGGGTCTGAGAAGCCAGTTGTCAGACATTGTCGGCCGTGTCCATGTGAATCCTTTTAAGGACGTGGATTTGCTCTACCGTTTCCGGTTCGACGAGAAGGACTTTCAAGCTCAACGCAATGAACTTGCTCTGGATTTGGGTCCCTCCGCCCTTAACCTGGACTTGAATTATACTTTCCTGGTTGGCGACTCTAACAATGATCGCTTCGATGACCGAGAAGAGGTCACGGTGCGGCTCAGCTCCCAACTGAACAACAATTGGTCGGTTTTCGCCCAAACGCGGCGGGACCTGGTCGACGACGCCACCCTAAGCACGCGATTTGGCGTGACCTACGAAGACGAGTGTTTCCTGGTTGAGGGTGTGATTTGGCGGAACTTCTTCCAGGACCGGGACCTGCAGCCAGAAGATGCCTTTTTCGTGCGGGTCGTCTTTACCCATTTGGGTGAAATCTCCACCCGATAGTCTACCCAAGGGCGCCATATCTAGCCTATTTTCGGCAATAAAACTCCCCCTGTACCGCCAATTTGTCTTGATTTATAATTCTCTTTGCTGCCGTTGAATGGCGCCATGGGTTTGGGATTTTCCAGGCCAGTGGGCATAAATGCTTCATCGACGATGCACACGATCATGAGAAGTACGAACTGAAAGGGAGGGCCGTTACCTTTTAATGGGATCATTTTTCAAAGTTTTAGGGACGATCGCCCTGATTTGCTGTGGCCTGGGTTTGGCTGTTTCCAAGATTGCCCTTGAACCAGCCCACGCTCAGGAAACCCTGCGGCCCGCCGCTATCGTCAACGACGAAGTCATCTCCGTCTTGGATGTAGCCATGCGCACCCGTCTGGCGATCCTAAGTTCACGCCTTCAAGATACCCCTGAAGCCAGGGACAGGGTGGCGCGCCAAGTGCTGCGCACCCTGATTGACGAACGTCTCCAGTTGCAAGAAGCTAACCGTCTGGACATCACTATTTCCGACGGTCAAATCGAACAGGCCTTCGGTCAGTTGGCAGAGCGGAACAACATGACCGCAGACCAACTGCGCCAGGCTCTTCAGCAACGCTCGATCTTGCCGTCGATCCTCAACGACCAAATTCGAGCGCAAATCGCCTGGCAAACCGTGGTCCAGCAGCGCTTTCGACCGTCGGTGGACATCTCTCCGGAAGAGATCGACGCCGTGGTCACTCGCATTGTCGCGCAAGACAGCGGACAGCAGCGGCGCGTTTCGGAGATTTATTTGGCAGTGGAAAATGCCTTGAATGAAGAAGAGGTCCGGCAGGACGCTCAACGCCTTTACCAGCAGCTGCAGGCTGGCGCCAATTTCGGCGGTCTGGCACGGGAGTTTTCCCAATCCGCCACGGCCAACCTAGGCGGCGACTTGGGCTGGATTGAGGAAGGGGAACTTTCGGCGGAATTAGAAACCGCCCTCAGCCAAATGTCTCCCGGGGACATCTCGCCACCAGTGCGGACCCTGGCCGGATTCACGATCATGAACCTTAAGGATGTCCGGCAACGAACCGAGACCAATATCGACCGGGCCCAGATCCAAAGAAATTTGGAAGACCAACAGCTTAGCCAATTGGTTCAGCAATCGATGCAGGATCTTCGCCGCGTGGCAAACGTCGATATCCGTATTTGAACATATCCGCGAAAAGTCGTGTCCCGACGCGACCAAGCAGCGCGATAACCGACGAAACCGGAAGCTTTCATGACAGGTCAAAAGCCCCTCGCCGTTACCATGGGTGATCCTGCGGGGATCGGCGGCGAGATCACACTCATGGCCTGGCTAGGCCGCAAGCAAGAGGACCTACCCGCCTTTTTTCTAATCGATGACGTGGGCCGCCTTGAAAGGCTCTGTAAAATCTTGCGATGGCAGGTTCCCCTGCGCCGAATTGACACACCTGACCAGGCGCCGGAGATATTCGATCAAGCTTTACCCGTTTTGCCTCATGAACTCGCGGTTGAGGTGATGCCTGGACAGGCCGACCCGCGAAACGGACCCGCCGTACTGGGTGCCATCGAACGGGCGTGCCATTTCGTGCAAGCGGGTTTGGCTTCGGCGGTAGTGACCAACCCCATTCATAAGGAAGTGCTCTACGCGGCCGGCTTTCAACACCCAGGGCACACGGAATTCTTGGCGGACCTCGCCGGATCGACCACCCCGCCGGTCATGATGCTGGCGTGCCCGGAATTGCGAGTCGTGCCGGTTACCATTCACTTGGCCTTGGCCGAGGCCATTGCCCGATTGGATGGAGACCTGATCCAACACACGATCCGAACGACGGCCGATGCCCTGCGCCGTGATTTTGCCCTGGCAGCGCCGCGTTTGGCAGTATCCGGGCTCAATCCCCACGCCGGTGAAGGGGGCAACATGGGCCGGGAAGAAATAGAGATCCTTATTCCAGCCATAAAGGAGCTGCAAAAGGAAGGGATCTTGGTCAGCTTACCCCAGTCAGCAGACAGCTTGTTTCACGAAGCGGCGCGGCGCCAATACGATGCGGCGATCTGTATGTACCACGATCAGGCGCTTATTCCTCTCAAGACCATTGATTTCGAACGGGGCGTCAACGTGACCTTGGGCCTGCCCTTCATTCGGACCTCACCGGATCACGGCACGGCGCTTAATATCGCCGGGCGGGGCGAGGCCAATCCACGCAGCCTGATTGAAGCTATTAAGTTGGCCGCAAAGATGGCCGCGGCCCGCGCCCGGGCCCTCTCCTAGGCTGGAAATCGCTTGTGCCCTACGAGCCGGTCTCACCCTTGCCGCCATTACGCGAAGTCATCCAGCGCTATGATCTGGGCGCACGAAAGGCTTTGGGCCAACATTTTTTGCTCGATCAAAACCTCACGGACCGCATCGTAAGATCCGCGGGCGAGCTAGCAGGTAAAACCGTCATTGAGGTGGGCCCCGGCCCCGGCGGCTTGACCCGCAGTTTGTTGGCGAGCGATGCGGCTGCGGTCATTGCGGTGGAGAAAGATCAACGCTGCATCACGGCGCTGGCAGAGCTGGAAGCGGCCTTTCCGGGGCGGCTCACGCTTCATCATGCGGATGCCCTGGCGCCCTCACTGTCCTCCTTAGGAAAACCGCCCCGCCTGATTGTTGCCAATTTGCCCTACAATGTTTCAACGGCCCTGCTGGTTCATTGGCTGCAAGAAGTAGCGCAGACTCCCGGTGTCGTGACCCAAATGATTCTCATGTTCCAAAAGGAAGTGGCCGAGCGTCTCACAGCAACACCGGGCTCAAAGCAATACGGCCGGCTCTCGGTCTTGACTTCCTGGCTGTGCGAGGCTCGACACCTTTTTGATATCCCCCGACAAGCCTTCACGCCGCCGCCCAAGGTCACGTCAACCGTCGTGGCTCTGACTCCCCGAGCTGACCTCTTAGCCCCTGCCCTTATTAAGGATTTAGAAAAGGTGACCGCCGCGGCATTTGGTCAGCGTCGCAAGATGCTTCGGCAAAGCCTGAAGAGTCTGGGTGTCGAGAGCAAAACCCTGTTATCGGCAACCGGTATCGATGAAACATCCCGTGCCGAGACCTTGTCGGTTGGCGATTTCTGCGCTTTGGCGCGCGCCTTTCGGGCAACTGTTGGAGGGTCACCCAGGTCCTAACCGGATTCCCGCAAGGACTCCACGAAATCTCGCAAGCCGATTTGGCGTTCCCGCTTCAAGCGCTCGGCAGTCAAGATGGCCTGAACTTCGGCCAAGCTCTCGGTAATATCGCGATTGACGATGACGTAGTCATATTCTGCCCAATGGCTCATCTCATCGGCGGCCTTGGCCATGCGCGCCGCAACCACCGCTTCCGAATCCTGGGCACGGGCATAGAGGCGTTTTTCCAGCTCTTCTGTCGAAGGGGGCAAAACAAATATCCGCACCAAATCATTGGGCGCCTGATCGGCGACCTGTTGAGTGCCTTGCCAATCGATATCGAACATCACGTCGCGGCCTGACGCTAAGGCCTGTTCTACCGCATCACGCGGCGTGCCGTAGCGGTTTTCAAAGACCACGGCGTGCTCGAGCATCTCTTTTTGCGCAACCATGCGGGCGAACTCGTCTTCCGAGACAAAGAAATAGTCCCGGCCATTCACCTCACCGGGCCGGCGCTGCCGGGTGGTGGCCGAAATGGAAAGGGAGAGATTCTCGTCTTGGCGCAGCAGCGCGCGGGAAATGGTCGTCTTGCCCGCCCCCGAGGGTGATGACAGCACCAACATCAAACCCCGCCGTTTCACGCGCGCCCCCTTGGCAATGGAGCAGTTCGATGATTCAATTTCCTGCTGGATCTGCTATTCAATGTTTTGGACCTGTTCGCGGAGCTGCTCGATCACAGCTTTCAAATCCAGGCCAATTCGGGTCAGTTCCACATCAGAAGATTTGGAACAGAGGGTATTGGCCTCCCGATTAAATTCCTGGCACAGAAAGTCAAGTTTGCGCCCGACGGCCCCACCTTTTTGCAACAGGTCCCGAGCCGCCGTGACATGAGCGACCAATCGATCGAGTTCCTCTCGAATGTCGGCCTTGGTGGCGAGAACCGCCAACTCCTGGGCCAAACGGTCTTCCGGCACGGGTGCCCGCGCCTCCAAGAGTTCCGCCAACTGACGCTCAAGGCGAGCCCGAAGGGCCGCCGGTTGACAGGCGGCGGAGCTGCTTGCCTTGGATACCAAACTTTCGATATCGCTCAATCGCGCCAAGACCACTTCGGCCAAAAGAGCGCCCTCACCTTGTCGCATGGACAAGAGGGCATCCAGGGCTTGCCCTAACTCGGCTTCGATGGCGGTGCGTCGCGCGGATACATCCTCTTGGCTTTCTTCCACCTCCACCATTTCCAAAACACCCTTCAGGGCCAAAAGCCCGTCCAAGCGTGGTGCGGCCGTATCGTAAGTACCCTCCAATTCGCTCATGATATTGCCGAGCTGCGCCAAAACGTCCCGGTTTACCGACAGCTGTGCCGGTGCCGCACTTCGATTGACGGTCAGCGTGACTTGAAAGTTTCCGCGTGCGAATCGTTTGGGCAGTTGCGCGCGGACCAGAGCTTCAAACTCCTCATAGCCGCTAGGCAACCTCATCCGCTGATCCAGATTGCGGCCGTTGACGGACTTGATCTCCCAACTCCAACTGGCAGACCCGTCACTTCCATCACGGCGGGAGAATCCCGTCATACTGCAGATTTTAGCCACCATCGCGGAGCGTCTTGATCATTTGAAGTCCCGTATCGTTGACGGCAAGGATCGGCATCAACACATTCCCTATAATCGCCGCTTTGATATCCAATCATGCCAATTTGTAGGCCCACTTATATATACGAAGGTTTTGTACAACAAGGTGGCCCGGAACATGTTCAGGTCGCAGCACTTCAATAAACGATCGCATTTTTGCAGGAGTTAAACACCGTCATGAAAGACCCCCGCTCCCTCTTGATTACCGGCGCCTCCAGTGGCATCGGCGAGGCCTTGGCAAGGGCTTATGCGGCGCCCGGCATCCATCTGGCCCTGGCAGGGCGTAACAGCGCGCGCCTGAGCCGTGTGGCTCAGGCGTGCAAGGATCTGGGCGCCGAGGTCGCGACCGGCGCCCTTGATGTCACACAGCGGGCAGACTTGGCGGCCTGGATCAAGGAAATCGATGCAGATCACCCCCTGGATCTTGTTGTCGCCAATGCGGGGATTTCAGCGGGAACTGGCGGCGGCGGTGAGGACCAAGAACAGTCCCGTGCAATTTTCGCCGTCAATATGACCGGTGTGGCCAATACTCTTTTTCCCGCCGTCGAGCTCATGGCGCCACGCAAGCGCGGCCAGTTGGCGATCATGTCGTCTCTGGCGTCCTTTCGCGGCTTTCCCGGGGCGCCGGCCTATTGTGCCTCGAAGGCAGCCGTGCGGGTTTGGGGAGAGAGCCTGCGGGGCAGCCTTCACAAAGACGGGCTTGAGGTCTCGGTCATTTGCCCCGGTTACGTCAAAAGTCGCATGACCGATGCCAACGACTTTCCCATGCCCTTTTTGATGGAGGCAGACAAAGCGGCCGGCATTATCAAGCGGGGCCTTGCCAAGAATAAGGGGAGAATTGTTTTTCCCTTGCGATTGTACGCCATGGTCTGGCTGTTGGCTGCCCTCCCACCCAGCTGGATCGACCCTCTTCTGCGCCAGCTGCCGGAAAAGACTTGAAAGAGGTGGCGCCGATATAGCTGGCAAAACGGGGCGACTCCCCCTTTATGCTAAGCAGCGGCACCCTTGCGGGATCGCTTTGCCCCCAGAACCGCATCTCCAACTATTGCCAGAGCGACCAGGGAACCGCCCAAAAGGGTGATGTCCGATGGTAATTCCCCCACAAACAGGGCCACCCACAGGGGCGACAAAACCACTTCAATCAAGGGTAAAAGAGCCAATTGAACGGCTGGAACAGTCCGTGCCCCCAGCGTGTACAAGATCAGACCAGCACCGGTTTGGAACACACCCATTAGCAAAGCGATTTGAACATCTTGACTCGGTATGACGAGACCAGTGCCGTCAAGCCAGGTGATGGCGGCGCAAATGGGGACCGCAAAGATGCCCGACAAAAACACGGTCGGCATCATATCGCGTTGCTTCTTCCCGCGCAGAATGATTGTGAACACCGCAAAAGCTAATGCCGAGCTTGCGGCAAGAAGATTGCCAAAGAATTGGCCCACAGCGACTGCCCCACCTTGCATCACAAAAATGCCACCAATCGCCAAAGCAACGGCGAGCCAGGTCGATTTGCGAACCCTCTCCGAAAGCAGCAACCAACCCAAAATGGCGGCAAAAAAAGGCGCGGTTGCAAACAACAGCACAGCATCGGCGATGGTCGTTCGCTGCATGGCTAAAACGCCAGCGGCATAGGCAAACACCAGGCACAAGCCCCCTAAAACACCGCCCCAGCCAGTTTCTTGGATCGCTCGAAACCAACGCCCACGGTTCTTAAGTACAACAATAACGGCGAGAAAAACAGAAAGAGCGATGGATCGGTAAAATAGGATTTGCCAAGCATTGGCGCTCTCCATAAGGCGGACCGCCAGCCCCTGGGTCGACCAAAACATCCCTGCGCAGAAAACAAGAAACAAGCCGCGCGAATAGGTCGCGTCCATGGTATTCATCAGCATCCAAAAAAGATCACCGAGAAAGGAACTCTGATTACATTCCCCAATCGACGGTGAAGTAAAGTGTTACTCAATTTCGGCCTAATGTCTCCTTAATGATCGATCCGCGGCATAAGGGATAAATCGGCGGACGCCAGAAGATGCCCACAAGTGAAAAAAGGGCAAGATAGAAGCGTTATCAATTGGATACCGGACCGATCGAGCGCAAATGATCTTACTTGAACTCGATTTCGACAAAAACGAATTCGTGGTCGTTGGCATTTATTACATTGTGCTCAACCCCGACGGGCCGGAAATAAGACTGCCCGGCGATCAGTTCGCTTAGAGCCTCGCTGCCATCAGGCAATACAATTTTCAGCGTTCCTGTTGTTTGAGGAACCACAACATAATCATGAGCGTGTCGATGGTGTCCGGTTTCGGCTCCCGGCGAGAAACGCCACTCGGTAACGATGGTGCGCTCATTGTCCACTTGAACGGTGGGCACTGCTTGATCGGACATGGTTGCCTCCTCGTGTTGTGCCCCAAAAGCCTAGCAAGATAAAAAATTGACCTGACAGATCCAGTTATTGGCTAAGTCTGGTGCCAAGGGATTGAACCGGACCCATTCGCCATTAGCGCCCGTAGCGCCTAGTTTTGATCCGTGGCTTTTTGCTGTTTTTGGAATTTTCGCCAAGCTGCAACGTTTTTGTTGTGCTCGTCTAAAGTCTTAGCAAAGGCATGCCCCCCGCTGCCATCGGCGACAAAATAGAAAAATTCCGTTTCGGCCGGCTCAGCGACGGCCTGGAGAGCATCAAGGCCCGGATTGGCGATCGGGCCCGGCGGCAGGGCATCAATGATATAGGTATTGTAGGCGTGCTTGGTCTTAAGATCTTTGCGGGTCAAGGGCCGCCCCAATTCGCCAGTGCCCTCGGCAAGCCCATAGACGACCGTGGGGTCAGATTGCAAGCGCATGCCCTTTCTTAGGCGGTTGATAAAGACGCCCGCCACCAACGCACGTTCCCCATCAACGCCCGTTTCCCGCTCCACGATGGAGGCCAGAACCACAAGTTCATCCGCGCTTTTAAGGGGCAAACCCTCCTGGCGTTGGGACCAAAGGGCCGTTACGGCTTCTTCCATGTCCTGGGCCATGCGGGCCAGGACCACCTGCCGGCTGTCGCCCCGCGAAAAATAATAGGTCTCCGGCAATAAGGCCCCTTCCGGCGGGATTTGATCAATCGTCCCTTCCAATTGGGGCACCTGAGCCAGCAGCGCCACCACATCCTGGCTGGTGAGCCCCTCGGGAATGGTGACGCGATGCAGCAAGGTCTCCCCGGACCTAAGGTGCTCGGCCACTTGACGCATGGACATCTGCGCCTCAAAGACAAACTCACCGGCCTTTAGGTCTCGCCCCATGTCCAATACCCGCACACCGATGCGAAAGATATCCGGATTGGAAATGATACCGGCCACTTCCAGGTCTTCCGCAATCTCCTTTACGGCGGAACCACGTTCGATCACCAGGCTTTGACTCTCCGCAAGGGGCCCAGGCCGTTCAAACTCATTTTTGATATAATAGGCACCGGCAGCCGCCGCCCCGACTGCCAAAAGGGCAAAGAAGAACAACAAACGCCAAAAAGGGCCACGTTTAGACCCAGGCTTTGCTCTGTCCTGTCGGTCGGTTTTTGATCCGTCGGTTTCTGGTCCGTCAGACTGCGGGGTATCTGATTGATCCGCCATTCACCAAGACCCCATCAGCCAAGCCCCCATCAGACGGTAAGGCTTTTCTTGCCTTAAGCGCGGGCCTCGTGATCGACCAGAACCAAGCTCGCATTGGTCCCGCCAAACCCGAAGGAATTGGATAAGGCCGCTTTGACTTTACGTTCCTTGGCCTGATGGGGCACCAGGTCCATGTCGCCGCAGCCATCCGATGGATTATCCAGGTTAAGAGTCGGCGGCACCACGTTGTTCTGGATGGACAAAATGGAGAAAATGGCCTCGACAGCACCGGCCGCACCAAGAAGGTGACCAATCGCCGATTTGGTGGAAGACATGGACAGACTCTTGGCATGATCGCCAAAAAGCCGCTTAACCGAGCCAAGCTCGATCTCGTCGCCCAAGGGGGTCGAGGTTCCATGAGCATTGATGTAATCAATCTCAGCAGGCTCAATTTTGGCACGCTTCATGGCCGCCTGCATGGAGCGAAAACCACCGCTGCCATCGGGTGCCGGCGCCGTAATATGATGGGCATCACCAGACATGCCATAGCCGATGACCTCGGCATAGATTTTGGCGCCCCGGCGCTTGGCATGCTCAAGTTCTTCGAGCACCACCACCCCGGCGCCTTCGCCCATGACAAAGCCGTCCCGATCTTTGTCCCAGGGCCGTGATGCCCGCGTCGGCTCCTCGTTAAAGGATGTGGACAGGGCGCGAGCCGCCGCAAATCCGGACAGGCCAAGGCGGGAAATAGCAGCTTCCGCGCCGCCGGCCACCATCACGTCCGCGTCTTCCAGGGCAATCAGGCGCGCCGCATCGCCGATGGCGTGGGCCCCTGTCGAACAAGCCGTTACCACCGCATGGTTCGGCCCCCTAAAGCCGTAGCGGATAGAGACATGGCCCGAGGCCAAATTAATCAAGGCTGCGGGGATGAAAAAGGGAGAAACCCGGCGCGGTCCTTTATCGTGCAGCTGACGTTCGCCTTGGGATATCCATTTCAAACCGCCGATGCCTGAGCCGATCATCACACCAGTGCGGAAGAGGTCTTCTTCCCCATCGGGTTTCCAACCGGAGTCCTCGACCGCTTCGGAGGCTGCCGTGATGGCCTTGACGATAAAGTCATCCATCTTGCGCTGCTCCTTCGGCAACACAAAATCGTCCGGGCTGTAAAGTCCGTCCGCGGTCGGTCCCAAGGGTACCTCACCGCCTATCCGCGACGGCAAATCGGAAACATCGCAGGATTTAATTTTGTCGATGCCGGATTCGGCATTGATCAAGCGACTCCAAACATGATCCACCCCACATCCCAGCGGAGTGACCAAGCCAAGCCCGGTGACCACGACTCGTCTCATGGCAAACTTTCAACCTAATACGCGCATAACGTCATGTGCGGCCGAACATTTCGACGGTCGCACTTAAAGTCCCGTTACGCGTTATCTTGAATGAAATCCACCGCGTCTTTGACGGTTACGATCTTTTCCGCGGCATCGTCTGGAATTTCGCAGCCGAACTCTTCCTCAAAGGCCATCACCAGCTCAACCGTATCCAAGCTGTCTGCCCCCAAATCATCGATGAAACTGGCGGATTCAGTGACTTTGTCATCCTCCACACCAAGATGTTCAACGACAATTTTCTTAACCCGATCTGCGATATCGTTGCTCATTACTTTTAGCCCTCAATTTACCTGTAGCTTAGGGAATCCGTCAGCGCTAGACGGAACGCACGGTCATGACAAGAAAATCTATGCCCATATTCTCAAAAGGCGCCGCCTCTTATCATACAAAAGATGTCCTTGTCACAGAAAACTTGTCAAAGAAAAGACGCCCCGATCAGGCCCTTGAGACCATGGAAAGCTCGACTCCCTGGCTCCATTGCCCTTTGCGAGGTTATATCATGGCCATCCCGCCATTCACATGCAAGGTCTGGCCGGTCACATAGGCTGCTTCCGTACTCGAAAGGTAGACACAGGCCGCGGCGATTTCGGCCGCCTCACCCATGCGGCCCGCGGGGATCGCCGAGAGCAACTTTTCGTGCTGAGCCTCCCCTAAAGCATCCGTCATGGCTGACGAGATAAACCCGGGAGCCACGCAGTTCACCGTAATGCCGCGACTAGCGACTTCCTGGGCCAAGGATTTGGACATACCGATCATACCGGCTTTTGATGCGGCATAGTTGGCCTGGCCCGGGTTGCCGGTTACCCCAACGATGGATGTTATGCCAATAATCCGACCCCAGCGCCGTTTCATCATGCCCTTGATGGCCCCTTTACTCAGCCGAAAAGCAGAGGCCAGATTGACCTGCAATACCGCCTCCCAATCCTCGTCTTTCAAGCGCAACGCCAGGTTATCGCGAGTAAGGCCGGCATTATTGATCAAGATGTCCAAGGACCCAAGGGCTGCTTCGGCCTGGCCGGGCAAGGCAGCGCAGGCCTCTCCATCGGCAAGATTGCAGGGCAGAACCGCCGTGCCTTCACCCAATTCGCCGGCCAAGGCCTCCAAGGCCTCGACCCGTGTGCCGCTGAGGCCCACAGACGCTCCCTGAGCATGCAAGGCTCGCGCGATGGCACCGCCGATGCCACCCGACGCACCGGTCACCAATGCGGCTTTACCAGATAAATCGAACATTATTTTCCCCCTCAGGACACGAGCGCCGATTTTAGGACGCACGCCAGCTTAAGCCACTCCTTTAATTCTTTCGCCCACTCTTTCCTAGGCGCTGGGCGTCAGGATAAAAGCCTTACCAGGATTGTCAAAGGCTGGCCAACAAGGCCTCAAGCTCAGCCGTCGTCCCAGCGTTAGCAATCTGCAGATCCCGGTCAATGCGCCGAACAAGGCCACTAAGGACCTTTCCGGATCCCAGTTCCACAAAGGCGCCAACGCCCTGATCCCGCAAAAACAACACCGACTCGCGCCATCTCACCACACCAGTCACCTGTTCCACCAGGCGATCTCGTATGGCTTCAGGATCGCTTAGTGGGCTCGCGGTAACATTAGCAATGAGTGGCACGGACGGTGCCCGCAAGGATACCGAGGCCAAGGCCTCGGCCATGACATCGGCGGCCGGCGCCATCAGAGCACAATGAAAGGGTGCGGAAACAGGAAGCAAGACGGCCCGCTTGGCCCCTCGCTCCTTGGCAATGTCGATGGCCCGTTCCACGGCCGCTTTATGGCCGCTAACCACGACTTGGCCCGGTGCATTATCATTGGCCGCCGAACAGACTTGCGACTGAGCGGCTTCCTCGGCCACAGCACTTGCATCAGCCAACTCCAAGCCCATCAGAGCCGCCATGGCCCCCTCGCCCACCGGCACCGCTTGTTGCATGGCTTGGCCGCGTTTTTTCAACAACCGGGCCGCGTCGGCCACTTCTAAGCCGCCTGCCGCCGCCAGGGCGCTGTATTCACCCAAGGAATGACCCGCCACAAAGTCCGCTTTTTCGGATAGGGAGAAGCCCCCCTGGACCTGAAGTGTGCGAACCACCGCCAGAGACACCGCCATCAAGGCAGGCTGGGCGTTTTCGGTGAGGGTGAGTTGATCTTCCGGCCCCTCGAACATAAGCCGGGACAAGGATTGATCCAATGCATCGTCGACCTCTTGGAACAACGCTCGCGCTTCGGGAAAGGTCTCAGCCAGTTCCTTGCCCATACCGACCGCCTGCGAACCCTGTCCGGGAAATACGAACGCGCGTTTCATAAAAGCCCCTCTAATATCTCAAAAGACTAAGGTGGAATAGCCGTCCCTGCCGGCCTTGTAAATGGGCCCTCCCCCAGGTCTCGCCGCTTTTCGAAGCGGATCGCTGGACATTTTTGCCGCGCCCGCCGGGAACCAACCCAGACCCGGCGTTACAAAAACCGAAGAAAGAAAATTAATAAAAATCTTTAAGCAGCTATTGCCATTGTCTTTTTGAATATCTAACGATCAAAATCTGTTGACTAGATTTCACCCCCAGCGCCCCCTGTTAAATGTCAACTGTTCATCGGGCCATTTTCCTTGCACACCCAAGGCATTTGTGTATATTCCGCGGCTTCGTCCCATGGGGCGAAATTTCATAACTCCTTGCCGGCCAAGTGAATTTGCGTCTGATGGGCGCCTTTTCGGATGGTCGGCTAGGGTCGATCGGCTCAAGAGGGCGAATACTTGAAACCGCCTGCTCGCTAGCCCCGGCCCGTTAATAGCCATAAGGAGCACGACGATGGCCTATTACGAGTGCGTTTTTATCGCACGCCAAGACGTTACCGCCGCCCAAGTTGACGGCTTAACGGACGACTTCACCAAAATTATCGAAGACAATGGCGGCTCGGTTGCCTCCAAAGAGTACTGGGGTCTTCGCACCCTGGCGCACCGCATCAAGAAAAACCGGAAAGGGCACTATGTCCTGTTAAATCTGGATGCCCCGTCGGACGCAATCCAGGAAGTGGAACGGAACATGCGTATCAGCGACGATGTGGTCCGTTATATGACGATCCGCACGGAAGTTTTGCCCACCGGCCCATCCGTGATGATGCAAAACCGCGGCGGTCGCGATGATCGCGGCGGCCGCAGGCCTGGCCGTCCGCCGATGGACCGGCCTTCTGGCGACCGTCCTTCTGGCGACCGGGCGCCTGGAGCCCCCAGCGAAACTGCCAGTGCGAACGGGAGTGCCAATGCGAGTGCAAATGCGAGCGAGGGAGCAAGCGAATGACCGTTAAAATCGTCAACCAAGGAAGCGGCGGCCGCCGCCCTTTCTTCCGTCGCCGCAAGAGCTGCCCTTTTTCCGGCGCCAATGCCCCGAAAATAGACTACAAAGACGTGCGCATGCTGCAGCGCTATATCTCCGAACGGGGTAAGATTGTCCCCAGCCGGATCACTGCCGTATCGGCCAAAAAGCAGCGCGAGTTGGCGCGAGCCATCAAGCGGGCCCGCGCATTGGCCTTGTTACCCTATGTGGTTAAATAAGCGCGTGGTCATTTAACGGCTTGGTCAATTGAAGAATTGCAGCTCTCCCAGCCTGGTCGCGAACCCTGAGCGCAAGAGATGCCATCGCGCGGCACAGGCTGGAGAAGGAGGACATGATGGAAATTATTTTGATGGAGCGCATTGAAAAACTGGGACAGATGGGGGATGTGGTCTCCGTGCGACCCGGTTATGCGCGTAATTACCTGCTGCCGCAAAAAAAGGCGATGCGGGCCACCAAGCAGAATCTCGCAGTTTTCGAGGGACAGCGGGCTCAGCTTGAGGCGCAAAACCTGGAACGACGCAAAGATGCGGAAGCCGTGGCGGAGAAACTGGACGGCATGTCTGTTGTCCTCATCCGGCAAGCGGGTGAGAGCGGGCAGCTATACGGTTCCGTTAATGCACGCGATCTAGCTGAATCAGTCACGGCCAACGGCGTAACCGTTGAACGGCGCCAAATCAGCTTGGACAACGTCATTAAGACCCTTGGACTTCATTCCGTGAGGGTGACCCTACATCCTGAGGTGTCGGTTAGCATCATGGCAAATGTGGCGCGATCCGATGACGAGGCACAAACGCAAGCCAAAACCGGCCGGATGGTTTCCGCTGAAGAGCTTCGCGAGGCGGAAGAAGCCGTTGAGGCCGAACTGGAATCGATTGTCGAGACTGTTGAGGCCGAAGAACACCAAGCCGATACCGGTGAAGCCGCGGATGGTGCCGATAACGGTGATGGACAGGCCTCGGAAGCGACTGAGGAAACCACCGCATAAAGCTTGTATTGGGCAATTCTGTACCACCAAATGGCGCGCCTACTCTCGGGCGCGCCATTTTTTTGATTAAAGCCGCATTTTTTCAGGCTCTAGACAAACGCCCCCGGTCTTGGCTAGTTTTTACAAAATAAAATCATGACACCCGAAAAAAGCGGGGTCTACACACGTTTTGTGTGCCCATTTCAGCATGTTAGGGGAGAATATCATGCTGGCACATCTGTTGTTCAGCGCCATCATTAAAGAAGGCGATCTGACGGTTATAGACGCGCAACGCCGATCACGAGAGTACGGTGATAAGACCGGCCCGGCCATCACCATTTGCCTCCAGGATCGCACTTTGGAACTGGGACTTTTTATTAATCCAAAGTTGGTTTTTGGCGAAGCCTATACCGATGGCCGCATGACTGTTGAAAAGGGCAGCCTTTATGAGTTGCTGGAGCTTTGCATCAAGAACCTGGAAAAACTGGAAGGTCACCCCTTTTGGTCTATTTTCCAGAGGGCGAGCAATCTCCTGCGCCACCTAAAGTCATTTAACCCCATCTCTCGGGCGCGCCGCAACGTCGCCCATCACTACGATCTCTCGGGCGAGCTCTATGACCTTTTCCTGGATAAGGACCGACAGTACTCCTGCGCCTATTTTGACGATCCCGACCAGGAGTTGGAAGCCGCTCAATCGGATAAGAAGCGCCACTTGGCCTCCAAAATGCTGTTGGACACGGCTGATCTGGAGATCTTGGACATCGGATCAGGATGGGGCGGACTTGGCATGTATTTGGCTCAGGAGTCCGGTGCACGGGTCAAGGGCTTGACCCTATCCAGCGAGCAACACGGGTTAAGCAACCAACGGGCCGAGGCCGCCGGGCTGGGCGACCGGGTCAAATTCGAACTCAAGGATTACCGGTTGGAAACCGACAGCTTCAACCGCATCATTTCTGTCGGCATGTTCGAGCATGTCGGCAGTTCCCACTACCGGGAATTCTTCCGCAAGATCAAGGAGCTTTTGACGGACGACGGTGTGATGGTGCTCCATTCCATCGGCCGGTCAGAGCCGCCGGGCGGCATGAACCCCTGGATCGTCAAATACATCTTTCCCGGAGGCTACATCCCAGCCCTTTCTGAGGTCTTTGCAGCCATCGAAAAAGAAGGACTTTATGTCACCGATGTGGAAGTCCTGCGCTATCACTATGCGGAAACCTTGCGTAATTGGCGACTGCGCTTTTATGCCAACCGGGATAAGGTGGCCGAATTATACGACGAACGCTTCTGTCGTATGTGGGATTTTTACCTGTCGTCCTGTGAGTTGACCTTCCGCTTTGCGGGTCAAATGGTCTTCCAAATCCAACTTTCCAAGAAGCAAGATGCCGTCCCCCTCAAGCGGGACTACATGGTGGACTGGGAGCGACGTCGGCAACCGCAAAGGTCAACTCAAGCCGCCGAATAACCCAAGGTGCTGAATAACCCGCCTGGATCACACCTAAATTTTGCCTGTCACCGGGCAAAAATAGTTATCCCCGTGTTTCTCTTTTTCCACGGTGTTCAATGCTGAGCGACTCGGCTTTTTTCTGTTAGTTTGTTTCCATCATGGAAAACGGCCCCCCCATCGCCGCCGTCCCTTTGACGGAGGCTGAAGAAACTGCTGCGTCCTATCGCGAGCCCCCTGTCAATTTTGAAGCTGAGCAGGCCTTGCTCGGCGCTATTTTGGCTAACAATGCGGCCTACGAAAAGGTGTCGGACTTTTTGCGCAGCGAGCACTTCGCCGATCAGGTACATGCCCGCTTGTTCGATGCCTGCGGCAAGTTGATCGAACGTGGACAGATCGCCAACGCCATTCAGCTTAAGAATCTTTTCGACCGGGAAGACGGATTAGCGGAAGTCGGCGGAGCCAAGTACCTGGCGACCCTGCAATCCACTTTTGTGACCATCATTAACGCTTTCGACTACGGCCGGACCATCCACGACCTCTACCTTCGCCGCCAACTCATCGGCCTGGGCGAGGACGTCGTCAATGAGTCCTTCGAGCAGGATCTCGATGTGGGCGCCCGCGACGTCATCGAATCGGCAGAGGAACGACTTTATAAACTGGCCGAGGCGGGCCAGACCGAAGGCGGCCT
>JBCCHN010000053.1:0-31099 GCA_039028695.1 Pseudomonadota bacterium | reverse complement strand
GCGGTGTGGGCCGGTGTTGGAATTGTGGGCATGGGGGTGGTTGGCGTCCTGTTTTACGGGGAATCGTTAAATATTGGGACGGTTGCCGGTATGACGTTTGTCATTATCGGCGTTTGTGCCATGTTGCACTGGACGCCCGGCGACGGGGCCGAAACGGCCAGCAACCAAAACGACCCCGCTCCGGCGAAAACCTATCTCTCGACGGCCTCTCGGTAGTACTTTTTTACAGCATTATTTGCTTAAAGCCGGAGGCCTTTTAGAGGATCTAAATTTTCTCGTTTGTCTCCTTCAATTAATTCGGCAGGATGAGCGACCGATTTGGTCAGTTAGCTGAAACAAAAAAGCGCGTCCGGTGTCCGACAGAAATTACGCCTTGATCCATGGCTTAAGCCGAAGCCGCCTTTGGGCAGCGGTCTTGCTCTTGATCATGGGGATCACCTGGGGGGCGGCGGTATCCTTGGGAAAAATTGCCGCTGAAGGAGGCGGGCACCCGCTAGGCCTCAATTTTTGGCAGGGGCTTATCGGTGGTCTCACTCTTTTGGCCCTTGCGGCTGTGCGCCGTCGCCTGCCCTCTATAAGGCCCAAGGCCATGGGCTTTTACGTGATTTGCGGCATTCTGGGATCTTCCGCACCGGGGATTTTGTTGTTTTTCATTCTGCCTAAAATTTCCGCCGGTGTAGTGTCCATTACCTTTGCGACGGTGCCATTGATCACCTATGGCCTGTCTTACCTGCTCGGCATCGAGCGCCTAAGCATCTTGCGCTGTTTTGGTATTCTGCTTGGCCTGGCCGCGGTTGGCCTGATCGTTGTACCTGAGGAGTCTTTGCCCGAAGCCGGCCAGGCTCTTTGGGTTCTCCTCCTGCTGGCATGCGCAACGAGCTATGCCTTGGAAGCCATCGTCATCGATAAGTGGCGACCGGACGGCGAGGACGCTATCGCCCTTACCACCGGCATGTTGCTGGTCGGCGCGGGCTTATTGATCCCCTTCATGGCCCTTTTCGATGGTTATTTGGATATCTTCGTGCCCTGGCGCACCGCCGAGTGGGCGCTGTTTGCCATGGCAGTGACCAGCTCGCTGGCCTATGCGATCTACCTCTATGTGGTGCAGATCGCCGGTCCGGTCTACGCCAGCCAAACCGCCTACATCGTGACTTTTTCAGGCGTGCTTTGGGGGATGGCCCTGTTTGAGGAGAGCCATTCGGGCTTCGTTTGGGCAGCCCTCGCCTTGATGCTGGTGGGCCTTACCCTGGTGCGCCCGCGGGTCGATTGACGGTTACTCGGCCGCCACACGGGATCCACGGTCGCCAGCCAACTGGCGCGTCACCCAGCGGTGGAGGTTATGAACCGGCTGATCCAAAACCGGCGAAAAGACCCCGCCCTGAAACGCTGGCGAAGAGCGTCCCCGTTGCATGGATTCCACGACCCAGAGGTCTTCCCGCCAGACCTGAAGCCAATCGGCGTGGACCTTTTCGCGGGTTGACTTATGGTCATCACCCAAGGGTTCCTCGCCCACGTAATAGATCTCCATGCGCTCGACCGTGCGGTCCGGCGCCACGACCTCGAACCAAACCGTCCAGATATGGTTGCCGTGCACGCCGACGGTGGCGTTGGGATAGATAGAAACATACTCAGCGGTTTTTCGCTGTACCTCGTCCAAGCCCGGGAAAAACGGCAACGACGGGGCTCCCTCCGGTATTTCTCCATTATAGGCCCGGCTTCCCTGACCAGCGAAAAGGTCTTCGTTGAGAAGGGGATAGTGATCCTCGAAGCGGGAGATCCGGTTCAGCTCGGGATGGACCCACGGCAAGTGATAGGCATCGCAGTGGTTCTCCACCGGCAATTTCCAATTGGCATCCATCTCGATACGCCAGGCCGAATCGGCGCCCCCATGGCGCAGTAAGCTAAAGTCGTAATGGGACCAACGCTCCATCAGCGGCGCCATATGATCCTCAAAGGCGGGCGCATCGCCGGACAGATTGATGAAAATCATATCCAGCCACACCGCCGAGCGCACCTGGCTAAGACCTTTGCCGGCCTTGGAAAAGCCGTCGCAATTGTCCGCGCCCGGACCGCCGATCATGGGCGTCCGGCGCAGTTCCCCCTCAAAATCATAAACCCAGGAATGATAAGGGCAGCGCAGCATGTTGCTCTTGATTTTGCAGGGTGCGCCGATGATCTCCAGTCCACGGTGGCTGCAGACATTATGAAAAACCCGAATGCCGCCCGAGCGATCGCGCAGCATGAACAAAGGCAGCCCCATGAAGGAGATGGGCTTGGCATCCCCGGGGTCCGGCAGGTCACAGGCAACACCAACGCAAGACCAGGTCTTAGCAAAGAGGTTGTCCCGCTCGTACTCAAAAAAGGCATGGGAGGTATAAGCCTCGTTGGGAAGGCCCTGGGCCTGATCCACGGGCAAATCGACGGACTTCCCAAAGCTTGGGTCCAAGAGGTAGGTCTGAGATTCCGCACGAGACATCTGTTCACTCCCATAGCTGCCGAGCCCAGTGAAATCCGGATTGTCGGCCCTTCCTATTCAACACAGATAGTTTCTTGTAATGTGAAATTATTGTAAACTGCCAAAATACTCATGTTTTGGATAACTTTTTCGTATGGCAAATTTGCAAAGAGACCTGCCGCCCGTCAATGCGATGGTCGCCTTCGAGGCCGCCGGGCGGCTATCGAGCTTCACCCAGGCCGCCGCGGAATTGGGTGTGAGCCAAGCCGCCGTCAGCCGGCAGGTCCAAGCCCTGGAAGCCCACCTTGGGGTCGACTTGTTTCGGCGCTTGCACCGGGCCGTGCGCTTGACCCCGAGTGGCGTTCAATTGCTGGCCTCGGTTCAGTCGGGACTTTCCGGGATCGCCGCCACGGCAAAAGAGTTGCGTCAAAGAAAGGACAAGCGGGAGATCACCGTTTATACCACCATCGCCTTTGCCTCCTTTTGGCTCATGCCCAGGCTCGAGCGCTTTCGCGCCGCCCATCCCGGCGTTGAACTCAAACTGGTGGCGGCCGAGGTGGCCCCAGACCTGGCAGCCGAGGGCATTCAGATCGGTGTTCGCTATGGCCAGGGCCGCTGGCCCGGCCTAGAGGCTGTGCGCCTGTTCAGAGACGAGATCTATCCGGTCTGTAGCCCGGCCTATCCTCATGGGAAAATCAAAAAGGTCGAAGACCTGCTTGGCGAAAATCTGCTGCAGCTCATCTCCCAAGACAGTTCCTGGCTTAGTTGGGAAAGCTGGTTTCGCCTAAAAGACGTCTCAGTGCGCCAAGCCTTATCCGGGCCAAGCTTTAATAACCATAACTTGGTAATCCAGGCGGCCCAAGGGGGGCAAGGCATTGCGCTGGGATGGCGGCGCCTGGTAGAGCCGCTGGTGCGTTCCGGTGCTTTGATACGCCCCCTTAAGGTCACTGTTCGACCGGCGAAAGATGCTTATTTTCTGGTGCTGCCGGAAGGCCACCCCGTCTTGCCCGAGACAGCCACCTTGCGGGACTGGTTGCGCCAGGAAGCGACACAATCGAGCTAAGGCTCAGGCGGAGCCCCTATTACGACACCCCCGTCCCGAATAGATTGCCATCGTCATCTTCTTCCGTTGCCTTTGAAGGATCGTTGAAAAGACGGGGACGCCCTTGTTGCCAGCGGAAAATGGTGTAGGGCTGACTGCGGCTGCGCAACACGCGGGCGATCACATCCTGCACGACCAAGGCACCACCCGGTAGCTGCACCTCCACATGGATCAAATAAATGGGAACCTGGGAGCGCTGGTCGGTTTCCCCTTCCACCAATTTCACGATCTCGATAAAACCCGGCCCATCCGGTGCGGTGGTCGACGAAAAACCTTGGCTGCCGGCGCCATCCAGGGCGTTAAATCCGTCCTCCTCGGCCAAATCGCCAAAGCCATCCGCCAGCTCCTCCTCCAATAGGGCTCCCTGCTCAGAGGCAAATGCCGACATAGCCGCCTGAACCAGCGGGGGCGCGGTGGGCTTGAATGGAGCGGATTGGCCGGTATAAACGGTCAAGGATTCGGCGAGCTTGGCGTAAAGCTCCGGGGTAACGCCAAAAACCTGCCGAAACTCCTCAACAGCGGTAAAGGCTTGATCCTTGGCGCCGTATCCTAAACCAGCATCTTCGTAGTCCCGATCCTCGGCACCATTGAGAAGCTGGAGCTTATCTTCGTCGCGAAAGTCACCCACCGCATCGGCGAGGGCGTCCGCCGCCCCACTTTCCAAGCCCGCGGCGCGCATAAGACTGCCCAGCAACCCCAGATCGGCGCCATTGAGATCCACCTTGCCGCCCTCGTCCTCGACCGTGATACGGATCTCCGCCTCACCCTCGCGCCAGCCGTAGACGGCCCCGGCGACTTCCCATCCGCCGTTGTCGGTCGAATTGCGAAGGCCGGCGATGGCCCGATAGACAGCCCCTTCGGCAATCGCCAGACCCTCTGCACGATCCAGGCCGTTGCGGACGATTTCCAAGTCACCCTTGACCAAGCGGATGACGCCCCCGGCCATCACAGTCAAGAGCACCAGAACCCAGAGCACCATCAAAAGGGCAACGCCGCGCTGGCGCTTTCGGTCCAGTGCCGAAGGCGTACCATGTCTCAAATCAAAAAAGAGTTTGGGATTCTTTCGCATTCACCACCTTCATGGCGCGATCAGGAGCCCCTGTAAAGTATCTCGCGAGACAACGGAGAATCTCCCCCTGTCGCGTCGCCATCGCGACGGATTCTAATCTACAAATTCTAGTCTAAAGTCCCACGCTAGCAGACAAATAAGGCGGGATTGAGAAGATGCCAGGCCGACCGCGCTTGATCGGAAGGTAGCTTGGCTCTAGACAGGCGCCATGACCCAAAGCTCTCCGCCTGCGCAAACCCCCACGCCAGCCGGATTGGCCAAAACGGCCTATCTGATGCTGACCATCTCCGCGCTCTGTTGGGGTGGGAACGCGGTTTTTGGCCGTTTGGCAGTGGGCGAGGTCTCTCCCATGCTTTTAGTGACCTTCAGATGGCTCGGGGTCATTCTGCTCCTGCTACTTTTCGCCCGCCGGACCATATCCCCGCACCTGCCGGCCTTGAGGTCGCGGCTCGGCTACGTGTTTTTGATGGGAGCCTTGGGATTTACCGGCTTTAACTCGCTGTTTTACGTCTCGGCCCATAGCACGACGGCGGTCAACATCGGCATCATCCAGGGGTCCGTCCCGGGAATGGTTATTTTGGGTGCATTTCTGGCCTATCGCAGCCGGGTGACCAGCCTACAGATCGCGGGCGTGGCCTTGGCCATCATTGGGGTGATTGTGATCGCGTCGGCTGGCGACCTGGACCGCCTAATCAGCCTGACCTTTCATCAGGGTGATTTGCTGATGGTTTTGGCCTGTGTGCTCTATTCCGGCTATACGGTGGGCCTGCGACAAAAGCCTGCGGTACCGCCACTTGCGCTTTTTGGGGCCTTTTCCCTCGCTGCCCTGGTGGCCTCCCTGCCCGGACTGATTGTCGAGGCCTCAACGGAACATTTCCTATGGCCGACCTCGAAAGGCTGGGTCGTCATCCTCTTAGTGACCCTATTGCCCTCTTTTGCCGCTCAAGTCACCTATATCCGTGGCGTGTCCCTGATCGGGCCGGGGCGCGCCAGCGTATTCCTCAACCTGGTGCCGGTCTTTGCCTCCATTTTTGCCGTCGGTTTTTTGCAGGAAAGCTTCGAACTCTTCCAAGCCACGGCCCTGTTTCTGGTCGTGGGCGGCATTTGGCTGTCGGAACGAGGCAAGTCCGCCTAAGCCCTCTTTTCAGGTCAGACATTTATCACGGCAAAGATCTATTCGCCGATTTCGCTGATAAAACAGAGCGCCCTGGAGTCTTCGCCGAGGCCCAAGGCCTCGCGCATGGCCGGGTCAGCGGCCGCGAGGGCCAATCCGGCAAGACCGGCGCCACCCGAAGGGGTGGTCGAAACGCCTTGGCCCGCCAAGAGTTCAACGGCCGCAGCCGCTTGGTCATCGCTGACGGTCATAAAGGCGTCCGAATCGTGGGCCAACACGCCTAGGGCAACCAAGGACGGCTCCTTGCAATCCAAGCGTCCCTGCGTGGATACAGGTCCCTGCACAGTGACCACCTGACCGGCTTTTGTGCTTTCGAGCAAACAGGGGGCGGCATCGGGCTCGACGGTAACGATTTTGACCTGCCCACCCCAAACCTGGCGATGGTATCGGGCAACGGCAGCCGCCAAACCACCGACACCCGCCTGCAATAACACATGGCTGGGCGGACCCACGAGGTCTTCGATCTGCCACACTGATTCTTCCGCCATCACGCCGTAGCCTTGCATGATGGTCGACGGCACCTCGGTGTAGCCGGGCCAAGAACTATCGGAAATCAGGACCCAGCCGTTGGCTTCGCAGTCCCGCGAGGCCGCGGCCATGCTGTCTTCGTAGACCTCACCGGCGCGGGTGACTTCAGCGCCGCAATCCCGCAGCCTGCCTGCGAAGGCCTCGGGCACGGACGCCGCCAAATAGACGATGGAGCGGGCGCCGAACCAGCGTGCGCCGGTGGCGACGGACAGACCATGATTCCCGGCGCTGGCGCAGGCGAAGGTGATCTCCGCCGCAAGGGCTTTCATCTCATCGCTAAGCAATTCCTTGGCGGCAACCGGGCGGCCAAGGCTTTTTTCCAAATGCGCCTTTATGTGCAGGGCAACGGCATAGGCCCCGCCCAAGGCCTTAAAGCTGCCCAGATCCATACGTCCGGTCTCATCCTTAATGGAAAGCCCCGCCAATCCTAGATCCGTTGCCAAGGCTGGCAGGTCCCGCAAGGGTGTCTCGCCGTGCTGGGACACATCTCGCCAAAACGTCCTCACACTTGCGGGCTCCATGGTAAAGGGCGCCAAGTCCGACAGGCTGTCCAAACCGCTGCCCTTGTGGGGATTAAACCAGAATGTCACCACACATTTCCTTGCTCTGGGGGTCTATTGGCAGACGGAGGCAAGATCGAGTATTGCGTCTCCCTCATGGGCGGACCATCAAGACGGAACTCGCTTAGCAATGCAAGCGGCCAATGACGGTTGAGAAGGGAAAGACCGGTGAGAAGGTAATGATGGGCGCCCATGGTAGAGACCAGCCGACAAGGCCTCTTTTCACACCTAACTCTTGCGACGAGCATTGGCTAATCGGCAACCTATCTTAATTTATTACATTAGATAATTTATGTAAGATATTATAAAATATAAATTCTTTTTCTCTTCCACTCGGATATTTTGTTGCATAACACTATTGTAAGATGGAAGCGCGCCTGTTTCACAATGAGGGGTGGCTTTTTGGCAAAAACTGTGTTGAATATCTCTGGCAGCGGAAAATAGTAGGGATAATCATAGAAGGAATGCCACGGGGAGAATGAGCGCAACGTCTTTGCTGTGGTCCTCTTGGTCGGACTTGATCCGAGATTTGCAGGACCACGGACAAGAGTTTCGGTCCACACGGCAACTGACGACACCGTTTTCGCAATGCCGCGTCCATGGCCTCCATTTGATAATTGTCCTGTTTCCAGGTGAATGGTACGGCAGCAGATGACCTGACCAGTCACCCACGATAAACCGCTCGAAAACCACATTAGGGAGCTACTTAAGCATGACCACTAAATCTTTGAAATCACTGTTACTTGGCCTTGGTTCCGGTGCGCTGATGCTCGGCGCCTCCAGCTTTGGGCCGGCGCAGGCGGACGAGACATTCGTGACCATCGGCACGGGTGGTCAAACGGGCGTCTATTACGTTGTGGGCGGCTCGATTTGCCGTCTGGTGAACCGGGGCACGGGCGATCACGGCATCAAGTGCACCCATACCACGGGCGGCTCTGTGGCCAACATCAACGGCATTCGCACCGGCGACCTGGACATGGGCGTGGCCCAATCAGACTGGCAGTATCACGCCTATAACGGCACCGCCCCAGACAAGTTCCCGGATGGCGCCTATGAAGATCTGCGGGCTGTGTTCTCGGTCCACCCCGAGCCCTTTACCGTTGTGGCGCGCGCTGATTCAGGTATCACCTCGTTTGAGGATCTGAAAGGCAAGCGGGTCAACGTTGGCAATCCTGGCTCGGGCCAGCGGGGCACGATGGAAGTGGTCATGGAACGTCTGGGATGGACCATGGACGATTTTGCTTTGGCGTCCGAGTTGAAGTCGGCGGAACAGTCCCAGGCTCTGTGCGACAACAAGATTGACGCCATGGTCTTCACCGTCGGCCATCCTTCGGGTTCCATCAAAGAAGCCACCACGTCCTGTGAGGCGGTCCTCATCCCGGTGGGCGGCGATGAGATCCAAAAGCTGGTTGATGAAAACGACTACTACGCCACGGCGACCATTCCCGGCGGCACCTACACCGGTACCGATGGAGACACGGAAACCTTCGGCGTGGGCGCCACTTTCGTGACCTCGACCAACACGGACGAGGAAGTGGTCTATCAGATGGTCAAGGCCGTTTTCGAAAACTTCGATCGCTTCAAGAAGCTCCATCCCGCTTTTGCGAATCTGGAGCCCTCGACCATGATCGTGAACAACCTCTCTGCCCCGTTGCATGACGGCGCGGTGCGGTATTATCAAGAAAAAGGCTGGATGTAAGCCTTGACCCGTGGAGGCCCGGTCCAACCGGGCCTCCGCTTTTTCGTGGGGCCAGCTCCGCGACAATTTGCATCAAAATCCTAAAAGAAGGCCGAGTCATAACGGTCGCATAAAGGCATCCAGGCGTGACGGGGGGCTAAGATGAGCGACAAAGAGACGGGCAACGCACCGCTATCCGACGACGAACTGCAAGAACTCGTCGCGGCGAGCGATACAGGCGGACGCGCACCCAGCGGTCTAACCGAAAGAATCCTTTTGGCGGCGGCCCTATGCTGGTCCCTGTTCCAGATTTGGATTGCTTCACCTATCCCCTTCATCATCGGCATCGGCGTTTTCAACGATACGGAAGCCCGCTCGATCCACCTGGCTTTCGCCGTTTTCCTGGCCTATCTGGCCTATCCGGCGCTCAAAAGATCACCCCGGCATTACGTGCCCATCCAGGATTGGGTCCTGGCGCTTGTGGCGGCTTTTTGCGCGGCTTACCTCTTCCTCTTTTATAACCAGCTGGCGCAACGGCCCAACAATCCGAACCAGATGGATATCATCGTGGCCTGCGTGGGCATGGTACTGCTGTTGGAAGCCACGCGGCGCGCCCTTGGTCCGCCGCTTATGATCGTGGCCATCATCTTTTTGGCCTACACCTTCGGCGGCCCCAACCTGCCCGGCATTCTGGCCTGGAAGGGCGCCAGTTTCGGCGCCGTTGCCTACCACCAATGGGTCTCCACCGAGGGCGTGTTCGGCATCGCCCTGGGGGTTTCCACCTCATTTGTCTTTTTGTTCGTGCTCTTTGGCGCCCTGCTCGATAAGGCCGGCGCTGGCAATTACTTCATCAAAGTGGCCTTTTCTCTGCTTGGTCACTATCGAGGCGGGCCGGCCAAGGCGGCCGTGGTGGCCTCGGCCATGACCGGGTTGATCTCAGGATCGTCCATCGCCAACGTGGTAACCACAGGCACCTTTACCATCCCCATGATGAAACGGGTCGGCTTCTCGCCGGAGAAGGGCGGTGCCGTCGAGGTGGCCTCCTCGGTCAACGGTCAGATCATGCCGCCAGTCATGGGCGCCGCCGCGTTCTTGATGGTGGAGTATGTGGGCATCTCTTACTTCGATGTGGTCACCCACGCCTTCTTGCCGGCGCTGATTTCCTATATCGCGCTGGTCTACATTGTGCACTTGGAGGCCTTGAAAGCCGACATGCAAGGCCTGCCGCGCCGCGGTGAACCACGGCCGTTGCTGGTTGCCTTGATGCGCTTCCTGCTGGGTTTCCTAGCGATCTGTATCATCGCGATAGCCGTCTACTACGGCATCGGCTGGATCAAACCGGTCGCCGGCGATTATTCAGGCTTTGTCATCGCGCTCGGCCTTTTGATCGTCTATGTGGGCCTCATCAAGTTCTGCTCCCCCTATCCTGACCTGGAGTTGGATGACCCTAATTCACCGGTGGTGGAGTTGCCCGAGGTTGGCCCGACGGTCAAATCCGGTCTGCACTACATCCTGCCGGTGGTGGTGCTGGTATGGTGCTTGATGGTGGAGCGCCTATCGCCGGGTCTGTCCGCCTTTTGGGCAACGGTCTTCCTGATTTTTGTGATCCTTACACAGAAACCTCTCTTCGCCTTTTTCCGCGGAGAGTCCACCTTGGGCGCCAAGTTCCGCGAAGGCTTTAATGAGCTGATTGATGGTTTGATTTCCGGCGCCCGGAACATGATCGGCATCGGCATCGCCACGGCGACCGCGGGCGTCATCGTCGGCGCGGTTTCGCAAACGGGTGTGGGATTAGTCTTAGCCGACCTGGTGGAGATCCTGTCCTTTGGCAACATCATGCTGATCCTGATCCTAACCGCGGTGCTGAGTCTGATCCTGGGCATGGGCCTACCGACGACGGCCAACTACATCGTGGTCTCAAGCCTTCTGGCACCAGTCATCGTGACCTTGGGCCAAGACGCAGGACTGATTGTGCCGCTGATCGCGGTCCATCTCTTTGTGTTTTACTTTGGCATCATGGCGGACGTAACCCCACCGGTGGGCCTGGCGTCCTTTGCGGCGGCTGCCGTTTCCGGCGGCGATCCTATCAAGACCGGCTTTGTCGCTTTTTTCTATAGCCTGCGCACGGCCGCCCTGCCCTTCTTGTTCATCTTCAACACAGACCTGCTCTTGATCAACGTGGGCTGGATCGACGGCATCATCATCTTCATCGTGGCTACGGCAGCCATGCTGATTTTCGCCGCGGCCACGCAGGGTTTCTTCCTGGCCCGCAACAAGGCTTATGAAACGGTGCTGCTGCTGTTGATTGCCTTTACCCTCTTCCGGCCCGGCTTTTGGATGGACATGATCTCGCCGCCCTACGACGACGTGGCACCGACAGAGTTGGCCAAGGTCGCCGATGAGTTGAAGCCAGGCGACGAGATCCGCTTGCGCATCGACGGCGTTGACGACGTGGGCAATCCGCGGAGTTTTGTCGCCGTGCTGCCCTTGGGCGACGGGGAAACCGGTGAGGATCGCCTTCTCAATGCGGGCCTGACCGTGCTTGACCAGGGCGACAAGGTGATCATCGATGATGTTGCCTTCGATTCAGCGGCCCAAGCCGCCGGTCTGGATTGGGATCAGGTTATTGAGACCGTCCTGGCGCCCCGAGACCAATTGCCCAAACAGCTCATGTATATCCCTGCCTTGGTGCTGTTGGGTCTGATCATCGTCATGCAACGGGCCCGGCGTCGTTCTGCGGCCGCCATGGCCACCGGATAGGTTTCGACTATCGGGGCGAATAGTCGCGGCATCTGCCGAACGAGAGGATCTGATTATGTATAAGTCGATTTTGTTGCCAGTGGACTTGGGCAACCTGGATACCCAGGAAAAAGCGGCTGCTAGTGCTGAGCTGGTGGTGACGGCGACGGGTGCCGAACTCCACCTTTTGGCCATCGTGCCGGACCCGGGCATTGGTTTTGTCACGTCCTTTTTTCCCGACGACTTTCAGGAAAAAGCCTTGGAACAGGCCATGGTCCACTTGAAAGAGTATGCGGACCAACGCTTTGCCGGAAAATCCGACTTACATGTGCACGTGGCGCACGGCACCGTATATCGAGAAATTGTGAGCAAGGCAGAGGAATGTGGTGTTGATTTGATCGTCATGGGATCTCACCGTCCAGAGTTGGAGGACTACTTGATCAGCGCCAATACGGCCTGGGTCTCGCGTCACGCTGGCTGTTCGGTCATGGTGGTGCGGCCGTAAAAGCTTCGTTACTGGGGCTTAGAGAATCCAGGTTCGCCCTTGACTCCTGCCAAGATGGCCCCGAAATTTTGCAAGATGTTCCGCTTTTTTGTAACTGTGGGCTTGCTTTTGCCCCTTTTCGCTTGCCTACCGCCCGCCAAGCAGGCGGACGCTTTTGAGCCACCCGAATTGGTTTCGGTTCCCGCCGGCCCTTTCATTACCGGGTCGGGCGCCAAGGAGCGGGAGTTCGCCTACCAGCTTGATGAAGCCGCCTATGGTCACAGCCGGACCCGGCAGGGCCGTTGGTACGCGGGCGAGAACCCCTTTGAAACGGCGACCACCGAGGCCTTTGAAATCACCCAAACGCCGATCACCAATGCTCTTTATTCGCGCTTTGTTTCGGAAACGGGACACCCGGCGCCGAATGTGGACGAAGCGACCTGGACGAGCTATCGCCTGATCCACCCCTATGAGCGGACCCGGCGTCACGCCTGGGTTGACGGCAAGCCGCCAGCGGGACGCGCGGACCATCCCGTCGTTATGATCTCGCTCGGTGACGCCCAGGCATTTGCCAAATGGCTGAGCGAGAAAACCGGCCGGACCTGGCGCCTGCCCACGGGCCTGGAGTGGGAAAAGGCGGCCCGCGGCCCCGATGGACAGCGATTTCCCTGGGGAAACGCTTGGGACCCGACCCGCTTGAACAGTCATGATCAGGGGCCCTTCGATACCCTGCCTGTGGGGTCCTTCCCCAGTGGTGCCAGCCCCTACGGTCTATTGGACGGAGCCGGCCAGGTCTATGAATGGACCTCGACACCACACGGCATTGGGCGCTTTCAGGTCCGTGGCGGATCCTGGGACGACAGCGGTTGCGGTGTCTGCCGCTCGGCTGCTCGCCACGGCCGCCCCAAAGACATTAAACACATCCTGATTGGCTTTCGCTTGGTGGCGGAATAGACTTACCCTCACCTTTAAAAGAGGTCTTTCACAGGAATTTGACCTAAATCAAGGCAGCACGTCCCCGTTCGATCCCCATATAAAGCCAGCCATGCGACTAGAAGAACAAATCAAGCCCTACGAGCTGTCTTACCAGCCCAACTTCAAGGCCATGTCCAATGAAGCCTTGGAAAACATGGTGGAGGCCGGTCAGGAAGTCCTCAACATCCATCGGATCCTGGCCAAGACCGGCGCTAATGTGGTGGGCGAGCTGCTGAAGGGCTACTCAGGTTTTATGGAGTGGGATCACTATCCCAAGGGCGATGTATACGACCGGGATACCCACGCCCAATTCTATTACCACGCCCATGTGGCGGACCAGCGTTTTGAGAACGAGCATGGGCACTTTCACACCTTCCTGCGGCCCAAGGGTATGCCCGAGGACCTGAGGCCCGCCATGGTGGCCGATGCCACCCTGCCCGAGAACCCGGACGATCACCTGAGCCACCTGATCGCAATCTCCATGAACCCGGCCGGCATACCTTTTCGGCTCTTCACGGTGAACCGCTGGGTGACGGGCGAAGTGTGGTACACGGCAGAGGACGTGATCCAGATGCTCGACCTTTTTGAGATCGACCATACCTGGCCTTCCTGGCCAGTGAACCGCTGGATCAGCGCCATGATCCCCCTCTTTCGGCCGCAAGTTTTGGCCCTCGTAGCCGCTCGGGATCGGGCCGTGGCCCAGTGGGCCGGCCTGGAAGCCCCGGCGGCTGACGGGCCCTTGGCCAATCCGCCTGCCCCGGCCCTTCCAGCCGATGCCACCTTTGAGGACCGCCAACTGGAAGTAACCTCCTACATCGACATCTCCATCGAGGCTCAGGTCCAGAGCGTCGCTCAGGAGCTGTTGAGCCGCGAGGGCTAACCTCCACCCCTTTTGCCCGTGGCCTTTTTTGGGATGCGCCGCCCGGCCAAGTAATGTAAGAGCTGTTTACATGAGCTGGTCGAGGGATCAACGCGGGCGACGCGGTTACCACCATGGCAACCTGCGCGAGGCCCTTATTCAGGCCGCATTGGACCTGATCGCCGATAAGGGCACGGGCGGTTTCACCTTCGCCGAAGCAGCCCGGGCCGCCGGTGTCAGCCCAGCCGCCCCCTATCGACATTTTCGCGACCGGGACGCCCTGATGGCCGGTATCGCCCAGCAAGGCTTCGAGCGCTTTGCCCAACAGCTCGAAGCAGCCTGGCAGGACGGCGCACCGGACCCGGTTACGGCTCTCAATCGCCTGGGACGGGCCTATTTGGCTTTCGCCCGTGAAGAGCCCGCCTATTACGCCGCCATGTTTGAAGCGGGACTGCCGCCCGATATCAATCGGGAATTCGCCCAAGCCGGAGACAAGGCCTTTGCCTTGCTGCGCCAGGCGGCGGAAGCGGTGGCGGAGCGCCTACCCAAGCAAAAACGACCCCCTGCCTTGATGATGAGTTTGCACATTTGGAGCCTATCTCACGGCATCGCCTCGCTCTTTGCCCGCGGGGATGGGGCGCGTCGCCGCTTGCCCATGCCCGCGGAAGACCTTCTGGAGGCAGCCGTTCTGGTCTACCTGGACGGCTTGGGTTTGGGCAGCACCACATAAACACTCCAGCCGGTTTTTAGGCTCCATTGGAGCCAAAAACCTATTGTTTCGGCGGCTTCCCATTGCATTCGGGCGATTTTTTACCATCTTGCCCACAGAGACCTTGACATACGCATGGGCGTCGCCACTTATGTAAATGTAAACAACATTAACATGGAGGATGAGAAGAGTCCGATGGAACTGGTTGCGAAGTTGGACAATTGGGGTAAAGGGGCCTGGATCACATTGATGATCCTCGGCTTTATCGTTTTCTGGCCCATCGGCCTGGCCGTGTTGGGCTTTATGCTATGGAGTGGACGCATGGGATGTTGGGGACGCGGTAATCCGGGCCGCTGGTATTACAAGCCGGAAAAACGGAGCCGCGGGGCGCACAAGCGCCACGGATCTCGCCATCACAGCAGCGGCAACAGCGCCTTTGACGAATATCGCGAAGAGACGCTGCGCCGCCTGGAAGACGAGCAACGTGAGTTCATCGATTTTCTCGAGCGCTTGCGCCATGCCAAGGACAAGGCTGAGTTCGACCAGTTCATGTCGGAGCGCAAAACCCGGCAAGAAAACGGATCCGACACCGGCTCGAACGATGATGGGAGCCCACAGGGTGGGAACCCTGGTGAGGGTCAACGGGGGGACAGCAATCGACGCCCGCCCGAAGGTGCCTCACCTTTCCCCGCTTGAGGCCCTTACCTAAGGTAAGAAACTCGAACTTTCGAGATGCCAATCGGCGAAACAGGGCCGGACCCCTCCGCGGGGTCCGGCCGTTTTTTCATTCATGCGGCGAAGTTGAGTACAACATAGATGGGAGCGGCAAGAATCGCGTGGTTTTTGCCATTATTTCAGCTGGCCGGCCGAAGATACCTGCTGTCCGCCGCAGACGGGGTTTTTGCAAGCGCCGTTGGCGGGCGCGGCTCGGCCTGATCGGCGGCGGAGCTAGACGGCGCGGTCCTGTCGCTGGAAAAGATGAACTGCAGCAGGTTCGGCGCATGAGGTAGATGTTTATCAAAGCGGTACATGGTTGGTCCCCCTCTTTGGGTATCGTGTGGTGGGAGGCGCGGCTCCCTCCCCTATCACCTAAGTCAGCTTCGCCTGCAAAAGCCTGTCCCGAAGATTAAGACTTGGACAGGATTCTTGATAGAGAACCAAAAAGAAGGTTCCACCGCTGCTGCCCATTGGGCAGACTAGTTGGATGAAAAGGAACACGCACCGTTTAGAGCGGGACGACCCGGGCCGGCGGGCCTATCGGCGGGGCGTGCTGCTGATCGTGTTGGGCTCACTCTCCTCTTCCTGGATTGGGCTGGGGGTCCGGATGGTGGAACAGGCCTCGGCCTGGCAAATCCTGGTTTACCGCTCTTTTAGTCTGGTGGTTTTTTTATGCCTGATCCTCGCCCTGCGCCGCGGGGTGCGTTTTGCGGGGTCTTTCCGCAAAGCAGGCCCCGTCGGATTAGTTGGCGGCGTGGGTTTGGCGGTGGCCCTGAGCGGCGGCATTATTGCCATCGAAAAGGCACCCGTCGCCAATGCGCTTTTTCTTTTGGCCGCAGCCCCCTTCATGGCCGCTCTTTTAGGCTTGGTCTTTTTGAAAGAAGCAGTCCCGTCGACAACGTGGCTGGCCATTGCCCTGGCCTTTGCCGGCATTTTCATCATGGTGAGCGATGGTTTGTCGTTGGGATACTTTTGGGGCAGCGTCGCGGGTCTGGCAACCGCGACCGGACTGGCCGTTTACATCTTTTCCCTCCGTTGGGGCCGACTGAACGATATGTTGCCGCTCAGCATTATCGCGGGAGTACTCAGTTTTTTCACGGCCCTTGCCATTTGCCTGATCAACGGGTCCAGCCTTGTTCTGTCGCCCAATGACCTATTAATCAGCCTGGCCATGGGCGTCTTTCAATTAGGAATCGCCCTGGTGCTGATCACCGAAGGGTCGAAGACCGTGCCCTCGGCCGATATCGCTCTCTTGGCCATGACCGAAACCGTGGCCGCCCCGCTCTGGGTTTGGCTGCTGCTGGGTGAAGCAGTCAGCCCGTTGACGCTTATGGGCGGTGCACTGGTGATGCTGGCTATCACCTTCGAGGCTTTGTGCGGCATCCGTAAACGCCGCTAACCTGCAAAAGGCAAAATCTTAGCGCTTCTCTTAAGGAGCTTTTTGGGAGGCTGCGACCTCGCGGCGCTGTCGGGGCCGAACCAAAGCAACACCGCACAGCATCATGGCCAAGGCCAACCAAATCCAGTGAGAGTGGCGTTCCCCAAAAAGCGCCATGCCCCAAAAAATGCCCGCAATGGTCACCAAATAGGCGGTGAGGCTGGCAAAGACCGGGCCGGCAAGCTTGATCACCACCAAAAAACAGGTGTAGGCCAGAGCGCTGCCGATGGCCATGGCGGTCACCACCCATTGCAGTGGCCCCCAAGACGTCAACAGCGGAATACCTTGATCGGCAACTAGGACCAGGGGCCCAAGAATGACCGCCGCAGCCAGTTGCCGGCCACAGCCCAATCCCAGGGAGTCCAATCCGGGCGGACGACGCAGCGCAATATAGATGTTTTCTACCGCATAACCGCTACTGGCGCCGATGGCGAGCAGCACCCAAGGGGCCAAACCGGCTTGGGGAAGGCTGTCCTCAGGCAGAACCAAGAGGGCAACAGCAGCAAACCCAAAGACGATGCCCAGGAACCGGACCGGCGAAAGTTTCTCAATACGACAGAGAAGCGAGAGCGCATAGGTCGCCAGAGGCATGAAGGCCACGGCAATAGAGATTACCCCGGCCGACAGGTGAACCGCCGCCGCATAAAGCCCTACCGAGGGCAGGGTCGACCCAACAAAGCCGCAAACCAAATTGAAGCGTACCACCGGCAAGCTTAAGGACGGTGGATGGCCGCGGACCATTGCGATCGCCAGCAAAAAGAGACCACCAAAAGCAACTTGCCAAAGCACCATTCCCAAAGGCGTCGCCCCATCGTCGATGGCAATCTTGGCCAGGGAAAAAACCGCGCCCCAGACGGTTCCCATGAACAACAACAATACAATCGCCAGGAAACGAATTTTAACGGGCATGCTCTCCCCTACCTTTACTCTAGGCCTAACCCAACACGAGGCCTAACCCAACACGAGGCCTAACCCGAGCCGAGGATCCAAAAAAGGCGGGAAAAGCATACAGGTGGCGAAATTCTAATCATTACGAGAACTCGTCATTCGCTTTAAACTCTCAATACTTGCCCGACGATCGTGGATGATGAGGACGTTCGGTGAAAGTTTGCTCGAAATTTGCATTAGACGGGTGTCCGATTAAGCGGTCGTTAAGCCTGTTTGCTCATACTTATTCCCCGATACGGTCGCGGCGCCGATTGTACAGGATTGGCGACGGCTTGGCCCTTGGTAACCTCGAGAGGATCCATGGACAACTCTGCCAGCACATTAAGCCAATCGGATGTGGAAAAGCTGCTCCACGACCCCTCGCCCACGCAAAGGGTCGAGACGACGATCAAAATTGCCCATCAATACCAAATCACCTCCGGCGCCATGGGACCCAAGGAACGGGCCCAGGCAGAGGATATTTTCCGGATCCTGGCGAAAGACGCCGAGCTGAGGGTGCGCGAGGCATTGGCCGCCCACCTGAAGACAACGGCGGATTTACCTCACGATGTTGCGCTCACCCTGGCACACGACGTGGACTCTGTCGCCTTGCCGATTTTGAAGTTTTCTGAAGTGCTCAGCGATGCGGATCTGATCGAGCTTCTGCGCGGCGGCTGCGAGACGAGACAGGTAGCGATCGCCCAGCGCCCCAGCCTGTCGGGCACCGTTGCCCATGCGGTTATCGACACGGGCAACGAAAACGCGGTCGCCCACCTGGTCGCAAACGAAGGGGCTGACTTGGATAGCGACCACTTCAACCGAGTTTTGGACCAATTTCAAGATAGCCCCTCGGTCGCCGACTCCCTCTCGCGGCGTAACAACCTTCCCACCGCTATTTCGGAAAAAATTGTCTCGGCGCTGTCCCAAAAAATGAAGTCTTACCTGGTCGACAATCACGACCTCTCCCAAGACGATGCCAGCAATTTGGTGCTCCAGGTCCGCGAGCGGGCCACTGTTTCCCTGCTGAATTCCGCCTCGAACATTGAGGAGTTGGAGGACCTGGTACTCCGGCTAGAGGCCAATGGGCGGCTTACACCGTCGCTGGTCATGCGGGCGATCTGTGTTGGCGACCTGGCCTTTTTCGAATGTGCCATGGCCCGGCTGGCCAGAATCCCCTTGAAAAACGCCCGACTTTTAATCCACGATTCCGGTCCCTTGGGGCTCAATTCACTCTGCCAGCGAGCCGAAATCCCACAACGCTTTGTTGCCGCCCTGCGCGCCGCTGCTCATCTGGCCGACGAGACCGACTATGACGGCCAAGCCCACGACCGAGAACGTTTCATGCAGCGCATGATCGAGCGCCTGCTGACCCAGTTCGAGGACCCCGCCTCGAAGATGACCGAGGAGGACATCGATTACCTGATGTCCAAGCTGCGTCAGTTGGCTGCCTAAAATCTGACGGTCCTTGCAAAATAAACAAAATTCGCCATGGTCATGGCCATTGCCAAGGCCTGGCCAAGGGTCTATAACCCCGCCGGCGCCAACAGCGCTTGGCCCCGGACAGCTCAATCTGAGCGAACCTGGGATAAGCCAATCGGCCGGGGAGTAGCTCAGCCTGGTAGAGCACTACGTTCGGGACGTAGGGGCCGGAGGTTCGAATCCTCTCTCCCCGACCAGGAATTACAGAGACGTACCTGACATTCCGCAAAATTTATATTGCCAAGGCGACACGCAAAGGGGTACGCAAAAACCTCTTGTTCCCTGCCCGTTCACACAGAAAGGAAACAAAATGACCGTTGACAAACGCATCGAAGAGTTGCGCAAAGAATTAGGCGGAATGAAGGAAGTTTTGGACTTGTTGGAAGCGGGTAGAATACGGTCTTCCTTTGGGGCCCATTGGACCGAGGAAGGTCAGCAAGAGGCCATCGGTCGACAAAAGGGTATGATCGATCAATTTGAGCGTACCATTGATTTTCTAGAAAAAAGACGCGACCAGCTTAGCGAATAGGCTCAAAAAAAGCCCGGCCCCGCGAAGGGACAGCCCGCTCAGGGTAATATATGAGCAGCACGGCGCTGATACTTGGGTGTTATTTGGTTTGAAAGAACACCTACCAACAGGGGCCGTTCCGCAGTCACCTTTCGTGAGTTCCGACATACTTACACCAACCTTAGCACCAACGTTTCGGATTGAGTGACGAGAGCTTGTGCCCTCCGGATAGATGAGGTCCAAGATTGGGGTAAGAGCGGTCGCATGTCCGCTGGTCGCGCCAGGCTTGCTAGTAATCAACAGCTGGCAAATAGCCGCTTTCGAAATCGAATAGGAGTTTTAGGAGATGATGTACTACAGCGTGCATTGCCAATTTTTGATAGCCGTTTGGGACTAAATTTCTAGAAACTCTCAGGCAGCAAACTGGACCAATATGTCGATAGACGATATTGAAGAATGGGATAACCCGTTTTTGGCAACTACTTTGTGTCCGATGTACCTACCGATCGGCGTTCGCAGGACGAATCGACTGAGAATTGCACATTGAGCAACGATTCCAGCCCCCATCTCCTGAAGGCATTGGAACGCACCAAAATATGCGTTTGGAGATGGTCGAAATCCACACGACGCATTCAATTCTTTCCCGAAAATCCGCAAGGATTGTTTGGTCTTCCGCCTGAACAGCTGCCGCGATCTGACGAGGAAGTTCTGGCTCGGATACATCCGGATGACAGGAACCGGGTCGCCAAGGTCTTTTGGGAAGCAGAGCGTGAAAGCACAGGGCATGAGGTTGAGTACCGTTTTTTCGGACCGAACAAACGCACTCTATATTTGCGCGAGATATCTCAGCCTGAGTTCGACGAAAGTGGCAAGTTTGTCGGCAACTTTGGCACATGGCACAACTTGACAGAAATTCGAGAGGCCGAACACGAACGTCGGGAAAGCGAAAAGCGCCTTTCACTTGCTGTCAGGATTGCAGGGCTCGGGTACTGGGTTTGGGATGAGATTGATGACAAACTAATCTGGTGTTCAGCCGAATTTGCAAAGATCATCGGCATGACCGACCCCAGCCAAGCCATTGATGTTTTCGTTTCATCGGACGAACACCTCCGATGGGTTCACGTTCAAGATAGATCACGCTATTTCGCAGCAGTTAAGAATGCTTCAGAAGCCCGGACAAGTTACGACATTGAGTACAAATTCGTTAATTCGGGTAACGAGCTTCGCTATGTGAGAGAAATTGGCGAGCCTGAATTCGACGTCGATGGAAAACATTTACGCACAAGAGGAACTCTTCAAGATGTAACCGAGCGGTTCCTTTTGTTAGAAGAGCTAAAAAAGCGCGAAAGCGAACTCAAGCAAGCTCAACGCATTGGCCAGATCGGCCATTGGATTCTTGACCTCAAGGCGGAGCAATTCTCTTTTTGGTCTGACCAGCTATATCGAATTTTTGGCGTCGATAGTGACACCTTCAATCCTAGCCTCGAGCATTTCATAGCGGTAATTCATCCGGATGATCTGAAACAATCCACTGAAAAAAGAGAGGCAGCGCTTGCCGAAAAACGGCCCTATTCTTTTGAATATCGAATTGTAAGACCCGACGGCAAAGTTAGGATAATTGCCGGAGAAGCCAGACCGGAATTCGACGATGAGGGCGAGGCTACGAGGATATTTGGGGTCACACAGGATGTCACGGACGCCAGGCAGCGAGATTTGGCATTGTATCAAGCCCAAAAGATGGAGGCCGTTGGACAGTTGACCGGTGGCGTGGCGCACGATTTCAACAATCTTCTTGCAGTCATTCAGGGCAATACCGAGCTTTTGATGGACAAGGCCGGCCGCCATAGGTCGGCGCTGCAAGCTATCATGAGGGCTTCGGAGAGCGGCGCAGCTCTGATTGACAGCCTTCTGGCATTTGCTCGACAGCAACCCCTCCGCCCTCGGTCAATCAGTTTGGCAGACCTTTTCGCTGGTATGTTGAAGTTGCTAGAGCGCACATTGGGAGAGGACGTCTTTGTGCGTGCTGATATATCGTCTGACCTGTGGCCGGTACTTGCCGATAATGCACTGCTCGAAGCTTCAATCCTCAATCTCGCCATTAATGCAAGAGACGCGATGCCTGAAGGTGGGCGTCTGACGATTACCTGCCAAGAAATCGTGTTTAGCGGGTCCCAGTCCTCTGGCGCCGAACAGGACCTAGCGGGGGACTTCATTGGTATTTTTGTGACTGATGACGGTCACGGCATGCCGCAGGCTGTAAAGGAAAATGCCTTCAATCCCTTTTACACGACCAAAGAAGTCGGCCAGGGAAGTGGCCTGGGACTTTCGATGGTCTATGGCTTTGCCAAGCAGTCAGGCGGTCACGTAACCATAAAAAGCGAGCCAGGCCAGGGAACGACTGTCGCGCTTTACCTGCCGCGCGCAATAACTCCACCGCCAGATTGACAAAGACACAAGGGTCTCGATCGCTGACGATCACTTTTGAATGACGGAGAGGCCATGGGCCTCATCCTATCAGCTGTTGTTTTGCCGAAAGGATTGAGCGGTCCTGATTTTCTCTTGAGAATTTTTCGTATGCTTTCAGCATCTGAAAATCCTGTTTCTCCACGGATATCCAGCCGAAACTGTAACGTCGCAAGGGTTACCCGAGACCAATGCGATCTGGCTCGAAAACCGATTTGTAGACAAGACCCAACCAATGCTCGGCGGTCCGCGCTAAATCATCCCATCGGATCACGACCAGTCAATCATTCATAAGGTCAATGCCAAATGTTCTCTCAACCCTGATTCGGCGCATCCGAAAAGGTGCTAGAAATTCTGGCAGTTATGCAATGGTTGATTACTTGCTGCCATGCCCGACGGAGTCATGTACTCCCTTTTTGATTCTTCTCAGACACATCGCTATTCGCAAGCGGCTGCCAAAATTGCCCCCAAGATCGGTTGGTCGAGATTAAATTCGCATGCTTGGGTGCCAATGACAGCATTGCTGTAAAACGGTACCCGGTGCCGCATCCCGTCCGCAGCGGGCGAAGGCTTACCCGTTGGAGCTTGATCGTGGACAGTCACAGAACGAATTCGCAATGGACACACAATCTCGGATTATAAATTGAAGCTTAAAATTCATTATTAAAGTGACACTTATACCAATGGTAAAAAGTTCGTTTACCTTATCCTTATCATTTTCGACTAGAAAATTTGTTCAACGTTTTTTTGACGTGAGGACAAGGTAATGAATTTCGCTCGCAGATCTCCGATTCTTGCCGGGAGACTGCCCTTAAAGAAGGGCGCCGGCTCTTTTCCACATGACGGTACTGACCGCCAAGAAGGTAAACGGCTGATCACTATTCTCCGATCTACCAGAGGCGAAATTCATCTGTTCTAGTTCTAGAAAAAATTCTTACTTTAGACCTTCTGCATCACAGAATGACACCCGGCCGTGCTTTCTCAAATGGCCAGTGGTCGTCCTGTGCCTGAGAAGAGCAAAAAGGATATGAAATGATTGATCGTTTAAAAAACCTCAGCATTGGCATAAAGATGTTGAGTATCGTTGGCCTTTGTCTGTCGGCCCTTGCTGGTATTGCGGCTCTTGCGGTGGCTGAAGTGAGCAAACTCGGCGGAGAGCTGGAATCTATCGCGGAGCGAGATATTCCCCTGACAGAGATCATTTCGGACACAACCGTCCATCAGCTTGAACAGGCGATCAATTTTGAGCGCGCCGTGCGGTATGGCGAGTCCATGGCACAAGGCGCAGATACTGCAGAGCAATTCGAACATGCTGTTAGTCGATTTACCGAGTTGGCTGAGCTTGTAGACCATGAAATTAAGGTGGGCGAAGAAATCGCGGCAGAAGCCATCGCCAGCGCCCGCTCAGAGCAAGAACTCACAGAGTTCCAGCATGTCTTGGAAATTCTCAAAAAGATTGAGGCTGAGCATGCTGAGTTTGATCGCCTGGCCTTTGAAGGCTTCGACCTCCTTTCAAGGGGACAGCTTGTTCAAGCCCGAGAGTTGACGGAACGCATTGAAGTCGTGGAAGAAGCCCTTGATCATGAGTTGGAAGCGCTTCTTAAGGAAATCGTTCGCTTCACAGCACAAGCCGCTCTTACCGCTGAAGCCGATGAAAAGGCAGCCATTGAACTTATCATCTGGTCTGCCGTGATTGTGTTGCTTACGGTTGCGGTGCTTTCCTGGCTGCTGGTGCGTTCTGTTATCATTAGGCCCCTTGGGGAAGTCGTCGGGGCGATTGAATCCCTAATATCCGGTAACACGGAAACGACCGTGACAGTCCGGTCCAACGATGAGATCGGCAAGGTGGCTCAGGCTCTAGAGGTTTTCCGTGGCAAGCTTTTGGAAAACAAGGAACTGGAAGCGCAAGCAGCAGAGCAGAAAGAAACTCTATCGAGAGAACGCCGCGAGGCTCGGCTGAAGATGGCCGACGACCTGGAGCAATCTGTCGGCAGTATCGTCGAAACTGTCTCGTCGGCTTCTACAGAAATGCAAGCTACGGCCCAATCAATGACAGCTACTGCCGAGGAAACGACGGCCCAAGCCACGGCCGTTGCAGCGGCCTCAGAAGAGGCATCCTCCAACGTCAACACCGTCGCGGCAGCAACCGAAGAACTGTCCTGCACGGTCAACGAGATCACCAAACAGGTGACCACATCTACCGAGATCACAAATAAAGCCGTTGCCGAAGCCAACAAGACCACCCATACCGTGCAGGGAATGGCCGAGGCTGCTGAAAAAGTGGGTCAGATCATTAGTCTGATTAGCGACATAGCTGAACAGACAAACCTTTTGGCACTGAACGCCACCATCGAAGCCGCGAGAGCTGGGGAGGCTGGCAAGGGCTTTGCCGTCGTGGCATCGGAAGTCAAAAGCCTGGCCACGCAAACCGCCAAAGCGACAGAAGAGATCTCCGCTCAGATAAGCAATATGCAATCAATCACTGAAGATACAGTGACGGCCATCGAGAGTATTAGTGGGACTATTACTGAAGTGAATGGCATCGCTAGCGGTATTGCCGCGGCCGTTGAGGAACAGGGTGCCTCCACCCAAGAGATCGCACGCAATGTACAAGAAGCCGCGCAGGGCACCCAGGAAGTATCCTCAAACATTGCCGGTGTAACCCAAGCGGCCAGCGAAAGTGGAGCATCAGCAAGCCAAGTATTGGCCGCATCCGGCGAGCTTTCCGTGCAGTCTGAAAAGTTGCGCCAGGAAGTGAATCGCTTCTTAGCCGAAATCCGGGCAGCTTAATACTCTTTGGCTCCAACAGAAAATATCCTGTTGGAGCCAAAGGCTGAACCAATTTGTACCGGACTTGCTGCTTCACGCGATTAGCTGGCTGACGCCCGCACAAACGCCTGTTAGACGAGCGGTTGTGCGAAAGGGAGATTGGGCGGAAAAGACGAGCCTTCTAAAGCCGCGGCAAAGAATCGGACACAACCGACGAATTGTTGATCCTATAAAGACTGCGAAGACAGCTCAGGGACCCGAGGTCCTGGCGGTAACGCGGCACGCTTAGAAAAATTAATGCGGGCCACCGTCAATCTAATATTCGTGGATGTTGATCCCACAGGCAAGTTCCGCTTAGGCCAAAGCACCTGATAACCTGACCGGACTTGCGCTCCCGCATATTCGTGACAGATGCCCCTTGATGGACCCGTTTGATATGGAATGATTCGGGAACGGGTGATTAGGCCTGTCCGCAAGGCCCAGTGCCAGCACCACATTGCCGTCAAAGGCCGCCGCCGACCAACGGCCGACCACCGGGTCGCGGGGGGAAACGACGGGTGGGGAATGACCGGATCAGAGGTGCGCACTGCGGTCGTATCATTCAAACTGGAGTTTAGGAACACACGATTGAAGACCCCGTCGTCGGTTTCTTGCGGCATCGAGTGGCCACCCAGAACACCGGAATATCCCAAAGTGCGGGCCTGATGGTTCGTACCAAAAGGGAGCGAGAGAGCCAGATCACACCCGTCAAAGGTGATCCAGCACATAAAGAACTAGGCTATAGCCTATCGCCAGACCCAGCGGACCGGTTATGATTGCTGACCGCAATGCGTCGCACAGGCTATTGATGTCCGACTCCAACCTTTTTGCCGCCGAGTTTCAAGAGAGCCCCTATTGGTGGGAGGCTTATCAACCCGATGAGGGGGTCTGTGATCCTGTTCCACGAGAAAGCCGAGTTGCAATCGTTGGGGCCGGCTATGCAGGCTTGGCCGCTGCGCTGGAATTGGCGCGGCATGGCATTGAAGCCACGGTCTTTGATGCCGAAGCGCCGGGATTCGGCGCCTCCACCCGCTCAGGGGGTTTGGTGGACGGCCTGGCGACTATCAAAAAGCCCCTTCGCACTGCACCGGAGAACCCAAATCTTGCCGGACGCATTATCTCGGATACGGCGGATGCGCTATCCCTGCTGGACGACCTTATCGAAGGCGAAGGGATCGATTGTGAATGGACAAAAAGCGGCCGTTTTATCGGGGCCTGGACCCGCAAGGACTTCCGCCGCATGCAGGCCAGCGTGGAGCGTCTGACCACCTTGGGCGTGACCGACGTTCAAACCGTTCCGCACGAGGCGCAATCCGCGGAAATCGGCAGCGAACTCTATCGGGGTGGCCTGGCCATAGGCCTGGGCGGTCACCTGCATCCAGCACGGTACTTTCAAGGCCTTTTACAGGCTTGTCGAAAGCGATCAGTCACCCTTTGCGGCCGCACGGCGGTCACCGGTCTGTCACAGGAAAATGGTGCCTGGCAGGTCAAGACTGAGCGAGGAGAGCTGCGGTGCGGCGATGTAATTATCGCCACCAACGGCCATACGGGCGACCTAACCCCACAGTTCCGCCGAAGGTTGGTGCCCGTTCAGCCCTACATTATCGCCACAACACCCCTGCCCGATGCTCTGGCGCGAGAACTCAGCCCCCGAAACCGCGGCCTATCGGATTCAAAACGCGTTCTCACCTTTTTCCGCCTCGCCGGCGATCCACCCCGCATGGTATTCGGAAGCCGAGTGAAATGGCGGGACACCACAGCCACCGATATGGCGCCATCCCTCCATCGCTTGATGCTAGAGCGCTTTCCCCAACTTGAAGGAACCAAGATCACTCACGCCTGGAATGGCAAGGTTGCCGTCACCTTTGATGAGCGGCCCCACATGGGTCGAATGACGGGGCTCCACTATGCGCTGGGGTGCAACGGTTCGGGTGTCGCTATGATGACATTTCTGGGGACACTTGTTGCCCAAAAGATCGCTAGACAAACAAACGCTCTTTGTGCTTTTGACACCCAGGACTTTCCCGGACATCCACTCTATAGCGGCGGAAAGAGCCCCTTAATCAGTAGTTTTGGCACCCTTTTACGTATGCGGGACTGGGCGGACCGAAGGCTTGACGAGATTCTGCCATGGTAGCCAAAACCGCCTGCAGAGCATCACGGCTTAGTTTGGCATCCAGCTTGATCTTATCACCGTTTATGCAAAACACGCCGAGGCGAACGCCCCGCCACAGGCGCAGGATAGAAGAAAGTGTGGCAAATGCTGAGCGGAAGAGTTTCCAGCAAGAGGCGTTTGGCGCTCAGGTTGCCACGGAAGAAGGCGCCGGGGCGCCTGCGGCGCTCGATCAATTGATCGCCAATTAGCCGCTGTAAGGCATAAACGAGCCTGATGCGCGAGACGCCCAGCTGGCAGGAGATTTGCTGGCAGGAGGGTAGCCACCAAAGCCCCTCTCCTTGGGCGCGGGTACACCTCGCGCCCATGATCCATCACCTATGTTTGCGATAGTCTGCCACTCCAAAGAGTGGCATCACCAATTTAAAGCTATCCGTGAAGAAGCGACAAATAACTCGCCTAAATTGAGAACAATGTGCCCGAAACCTATCACCGTTGAATGACAACGGCACCAGCCCTTGCGCTTTTGCTCTTTATTGATTCAATCACTTGGGAGCAGTTATGGCGATGATCCGCGGGCATTTAAAAAGATCGAACGCCTCGGGGGAAAGGCCTCGGGCAAGTAGAGATTTTCTCAGCGCGTGACCGGGTGCAATTGTCTGGATCCATATCGCAATTTTGTGTGACCTATTGTAGGTTCAACATTATCTGGTTTTGGTCGTGCGAAACCCACTCTAAGAATCCCGCCGAGCGAAGCCCAATGACAGGAGATGAGAGCGAGCTATGATGAAAACCGTATGTCACCACGTTGGGGGAGAGGTCTGGCCCGGTACCAGTGATCGGGTGGGCGATGTTTATAACCCAGCTTCGGGCGAGGTCACCGGGAAGGTTGCCCTGGCCACCAAGGCAGATGTCGAACACGCCATCCAAACCGCCGCCGCGGCCTTGCCGGCCTGGGCCGCCACGCCGCCCGCTAAACGGGCACAGGTCATGTTTGAGTTTCGCAGTTTGCTGAAAAAGCATACTGACGAGTTGGCCGAAATGCTGTCAGCCGAACACGGCAAGACCATCGCCGATGCCAAGGGCGAGATTGCCCGTGGCCTGGAAGTGGTGGAATTTGCCTGCGGCATTCCCCAGACTCTCAAGGGTGAATATTCCGAGTCGGTGGCCGCCAACGTGGATACCTTTGCGGTGCGCCAGCCGGTTGGTGTGGTTGCCGGTATCACGCCCTTCAACTTCCCTGCCATGGTGCCCATGTGGATGTATCCCGTGGCCCTGGCCTGCGGTAACACCTTTGTCCTAAAACCGTCCGAGCGGGACCCCTCTGTTACCTTGCGGATCGTTGAGTTGCTTCACGAAGCCGGCATTCCTAATGGGGTGATGAATCTGGTGAACGGGGACAAAGAAGCCGTCGACACCCTGCTCGATCATCCCTTGATCGATGCCATTAGCTTCGTAGGGTCCACGGCCATCGGGGAATATATCTATACCCGCGGATCGGCTAATGGAAAGCGGGTTCAAGCCCTGTGCGGCGCCAAGAACCACATGGTGGTCATGCCCGACGCGGATATGGACCAAGTGGCCGACGCCCTGATCGGGTCCGCCTACGGATCCGCCGGCGAGCGTTGCATGGCCATTTCCGTGGCTGTTCCTGTCGGTGAGAAAACCGCCGACGAATTGATCGAAGCATTGGCCCCACGGGTCCGCGCGCTGAAGGTTGCTCCCTATACCGATCCCTCCGCCGATTTCGGCCCGGTGATCACCAGGCAGAGCCTGGACCGCATTCGCGGCTATATCGACGCGGGCGTGAAGGCTGGTGCCGAGCTGGTGGTGGACGGCCGCGACGTGACCTTGCAGGGCTATGAAAACGGCTACTTCATCGGCGGCTGTTTGCTCGACAAAGTCACCACCGACATGTCGGTTTACACCGACGAGATTTTCGGGCCGGTCCTATCCGTTGTGCGGGCTCAGGAATACGAGGAAGCCGTCAAGATGGTGAATGACCATGAATACGGCAACGGCACCTCGATCTTCACCCGCGACGGAGATGCGGCCTGGGATTATTGGTCTCGTGCTCGCATCGGTATGGTCGGTGTTAATGTGCCCATCCCCGTACCCGTCGCCTACCATTCCTTCGGAGGATGGAAACGCTCCCTGTTTGGCGACCATCACATCCACGGCATGGAGGGTGTCCGCTTCTATACCCGCTTGAAAACCATGACGGCACGCTGGCCGTCCGGCATTCGCATGGGCGCCGAGTTCAATTTCAAGAGTGGTTCGGAACAATAATCGCGCTTGGCGTCAGGACGCTCTAAATAGGGGTCGGCCCGCCCTCGCGGTGCCGGCCCTTTCACTTTATTCGGTGAGGCGCTTAGGTGTTAGGCCAACGCCAGAATCTGCTCTGCCAAGTCGCTGAAATCGGCTGCGACGACGTCGAACTCTTGCGCAAAGCCCGTGTCTATAGTCGTCACCGTAATCAAACAGGCGCGCGACCACGTAAGCGGTCTTCATGCCATGTTCCCGAGCCGCCCGCAGGTCACTGAGATGAGCGGCCACAAAAAGGACCTCCTCGCCACTACGCCCGATGGCTACCAAGGCCCGGCGATGGCAACATTTCTGTTCCATAGTTGAATGCTATGAAGTCGTCTTTGTAAATCTGGCGAACGATTTCCTTAGTCCGCTCATTATAATAATCATCCAATTTGTAGCTTGCTCCCGTCTTCCTGAAATGGGTCAGCTCGATGTTCGAGTATTTCAGTTTTTCCAGCACCAGTTTCATATCCGCCTCAAATGTCTCAAAGCGACCGATAAAGTCATATCGAATTAAGTGCGGCAGCAAATATGTCGTTTGGGGGGCCCAATGAGGGTTCATTTCTCGAGGTGCCTGGCTAGCCACGAGTTCTACAAATTCCTCAAAACTCACATGTTGTTTCAGGTCTGTCGCATCTTTACCCAAGGCGATCAAAACCTCTGCCTTTTGTTTTTGAGGGCGCGAGATCTTGCTCAGGTAAGCAGAAAGAAATCGACTGTAGGGATTTCGAACAAAAGTAAACACAAAAAACTTGGGAACCAAAGATAAGCGAATCAGATCGTGAAACTTTACGTGCTTTCCAGTTTTTAGAATCCGATGCGAATCTTGGTGGATGTGATCAGAAAAAAAATTTGGATCATCCAATTCGGCCCGACAAAGCGCCAATTGAATCGTGGAACATCCCGATTTTCGGTTCTTTACATAAACAAATTTGTGACGGTCTGACACCGTTAAGGTTGGTTTCATGTGCGAAAAGCTAGCACGAAGTAAACCAAAATTTGTGTGCTGCACGGGTTCGCCTCACCGAATACGGCACATTCTGGAAGTAACCAAAAAGGATGCAATTTTTAGCAAAATTCCTTAGAACCTTCTCTCGAAGCTTTTCCGTAAAATAGTCTTTCGGCTGTGTAATGGCACCACAACTATTCCAATCATCGAATTCCCGACCCGAAAACACAAAATGCTCTTTTTTCTTTTATAGGTCAGCATCGAGCCTTACAAGGCGCCCCGCAAAAACGGTTTGGAACACTTCAATTAACAAACAAGTTTCCTGAGCGGCATAAGGATGATCCATCCTCGAAAGATGTTACCCGGAAACGCTTTTTACAAGTTGTTCGAAATTTACTTGCTCCTTTAGCTCGAGGTATCTCTATCCCAAGGTCAGGAGACCTATTCCACCCTCAAGCTTTTTTTACCGCATTTTCCATATACGCAACAATCAAAAGCTGCAAACGCTGTCCTATCCTAATTTCCCCTACCTAGCCCGCAGAACAAAGGGTAGAAAACCCTTATATCATCAGGCACGCGCCAGAATCTGCTCTGCCAAGTCGCTGAAATCGGCCGCGACGACGTCGAACTCTTGCGCAAAGCCCGTGTCCTTATAGTCATCACCGTAATCAAACAGATGCGCGATCACGTAAGCAGTCTTCATGCCATGTTCCCGAGCCGCCCGCAGGTCACTGGGATGAGCGGCCACAAAGAGGACCTCGTCGCCACTACGCCCGATGGCTGCCAAGGCCCGACGATAGCTTTCCGGGTGAGGCTTGGTAACCCCGAGGGCATCGCAGGAGATGATCGCATCCCACGTCAGGCCAGCAAAGCGGGAGCTGTGCGCAGCGACCCGCAAGCTCAAAATTGTAAGCGGCGAAAGAAAGAAATGATCCTGTAAGCGGGAAAGGGCCGCGGGCGCCTCGGGCCAGGCCGGCATCCGCTCCCAAGCCGACAGGAGGTATTTGTTCTCCCGATCCGAAAGTTCGTCGCAATTCATCTGTCTCAAACAGTGC
>JBCCHN010000052.1:0-31428 GCA_039028695.1 Pseudomonadota bacterium | reverse complement strand
CTACCTGCGTTATTTTTTCATTGCCTTGTTGATTTATGTGATCTTGCGGGCTCTCTTCAAAAAAGGCTTTACCGAGGACCATCCCATCACCGACTACACACCGCCCAACCGGGGCGTCATGGCGGTCTTCGGCATTTTCACTGGCTGCATATCTGCGCTGCTCGGTATCGGCGGGTCACCCATAACAGTACCTTTTCTACGCAATGCCAAGCTGCCCATGGTGAACTCGGCAGCCATCGCCGCCACTCTGGGGGCGCCCATCGCCCTCTTCGGCGCCGCCGGCTATGCCATCAGCGGCTGGGGAAACCCGAACCTGCCGTCTTGGACCACGGGTTTTATCTTTTGGCCGGCCATCCCCGGCATCGTGGTCGGCGTCTTGTGCACCGTGCCCTTCGGCAGCAAGCTCTCCCACTCCCTTTCCGACAAGCTCATCGCCAAAGCATATGTGGTCCTGCTCTGCGCCGTGACCGTCGCCATGGCGGTTTGACACTTGGGCTCATGCGAGCGCGATTGTCCCTTTATTAATCTATTAGGTAAATCTTCTGATTCAATTTAACCTAAAGGTGAATCATCGACATTGATGTTCTTTGGAGGCGGACAAATGAGCAAATTTGATTGGCACAGTGACCCAATCACGCGCAGCACGCCGGTCACTGAAAATTATAAAAACACGCAAAATGTCCGCCGCTTCTTGCGCGCCCACTGGGGCAACGCCTTTAAGTTCGATCGGCCGTTTATGGCATGGATTAAAAACGGAAATGATAAAACAATGGGAGATGTGGCGAACGAGTGGCTTCGGCGCAAAACAGAAGCCCAAAAATAAAACAGCGTTAGGAAGATTGGCAAGATATTTAGTAAGAAAGGGGCATTACCTCCTTTAAGTCTTGGCGCTTTCCTCTTTTTTGGGATGTGCTTGTTAGTGTCCCCGAAAGTTCTTTAGGCCCAAGTTGTGGCCGGCGACGACGCCAACTGCATTGGTACCTACGATGGAAACTTTAGGGCCCTTAACGCCAACTGCCTCAGGGACCGAAACTCCCGCCTCTAAGCAAAACCAGCTCGTGGCAACCGGTCGCGTTCGATCAGGGAACCGCCTCTTGCCATACCGGCACAGGTGACCTGTACCGTTGCAGCAGGAGTCGGTATGCTGACCGGTGACCCCGCAAGAATAAAGAAGCGGACATCTATCCGCTCCATTCTTCCTGTGTCACCCCATAAAGAACACAGTCGTCATAGCCGTAAGGAGATCTTTCACCGGAGTTTTTCATCCCAAGCCGCTCCATAAGGCCTATCGATGGTGTATTTTCCCGGCTGGTCAGGGCCTCGATCAAGGGGACCTCTAACACGTTAAAGCCATAGTCGATGACGGCACGCGCCGCCTCCGTGGCCAGCCCCCGGCGGCCAACGGCCGGGTGAATAGCCCAGCCAACCTCGAGTGCCTCCTCGGCCGCTTCTCCCAGCATCTCCTCGGAGAGAAAGCGCGCCAAACCGATGATCCTCTCCCCTGACCTCATGTCCGATGCCTTCAGGCATACCGCCCAGTTGCCGAATCCCGACTGCCGCCAACTCCTTATCGCGTCATCGATAAACCAGGCCGCAAATGCATCCGGCACATCGGGGGCGCCTTCGATGGCATAGAGATCCTCCATCGCCTCTTTATCCGCCATGATCTCGGAAAAGGCCGTCCCGTCAACGGGTTCGAAAGAGCGCAGGATGAGGCGATCCGTCGCCAGGGTTGGCGCGCGAACAACAAGGTTTGATGCGCTAATAATAGGTCACCTGGCCGTCAGTTCCACCGCTGGGTGGTGAATAGACGTCGATGAAGATCACTGCTTCGTCGCCCAGGGCCTCTCCACCGTGGGGGACATTCGGCGGAACGAACCACATGTCGCCAGGGCCGATGTCGCGGGTCTCCTCTCCCACGGTGAGGCGCAGGCGCCCCTGGATCACCACACTGGTCTGCTCATAAGGGTGGGAGTGGAGAGGATAGATGCTGCCGGGATCGAACTTGGCCCAATTCAGTTCCTGATGGGTGCCGCCCGCCAACTGGCTTTTCCACCAGACTTTCATGCCGGGAAAATAGGTCGATGACGCTTCAGCTTCAGATAAAGTCACGATGTTTGACATGTTCGATCCATAATTATTTGCACGTGGCACGCGTCACTTTAGCACAGCTCATTCCAGCAAACTTGGAAATTCAGCCCTTGGCCGTTCAGGGGCCTTTAGGGCGAACGATTGACCCGGCGCACACATGGTGGTTTCCTCCACAGCTCGTCCGCTACTTTAAAAGGAGGTGAACCGTGTCCGGCCCAAGAAAATCCGATGCTCACGCGCCTCCCAAGGTGGACGACCGCGCCATCTACGACCTGGCCATGGGGATCGCCGGCGCCCAAGCGGTTCTGGTGGCGTTGGATCTAGGGGTTTTTGAATTTCTGGAAAAAGGACCGGCGGATTTAGCGGCGATCGCCGCGCAGTTCGGTCTGCCCCCTCGCGGGGCAAGCGCCATGCTCGACGCCTGTGTGGCCCATCAATTCATCCTCCGCGACGGCGAGCACTTTCGCCTCAGTGAGATCAGCGCGACCTACCTAACACCGGAGAGCCCCACCTATATGGGCGACTTCTTGAAAGCCGCCAATATTGCCCAGCCGGATGTCAATGCCTTCCCAAGCGTCCGCCGCTCCATCGTTGAAAACCGGACCCAGGTCTATGACGGCGAGGAGCTGTTTGAGAGCCATGCCGTGGCGGCAGAGCGGGCCCGCGCGTTCACAATGATGATGCACGGTCACAGCATCAGCTCCGCCCTCACCTGGCCCCTCAACTTTGATCTCTCTCAAAGCAAACAGATGATCGACATCGGCGGCGGATCGGGCGCCCACGCCATCGGTGCCACCCTGCGCTGGCCCGCACTAAAAGCAACCGTTTTTGATATGGAAAGCGTTGTGTCCGTCGCCGAGGAGATGATCGGACGCTACGGCGTGACTGATCAGGTTTCTGTTCGCGCCGGTGATTTTTGGCAGGAGCCGATTCCAGGCGGCGACCTGCATTTTTACGGTGACATCCTGCATGACTGGCCGGATGAAAAGTGCCGCTTCCTGCTCGAGAAAAGCTTCGCCGCCCTGGAGCCGGGCGGCCGCCTTATGATTCACGAAATCCTCTACGACGACGACAAATCCGGCCCCGTCGTGGCGGCCTCCCTCAGCGTCATCATGCTCTTGTGGACGGAAGGACGGCAACGCACCGCCAAGGAGTACAAAGATCTCCTCTCGGATTGCGGCTTCGCAAACGTGGAAGTAGCACCTGCCTTCGGCTATTGGAGCATTGTCTCAGCACAAAAGCCCAAGTAAGGCTAAGGGCTTTTTGTGCCTACACGTAGGCTGGATCTTCCGACATCTCCAAGTGCAGTCCCTCGCCTTCATAAGGGTGCTTGGCGGCCACGTCTTCGTCCAACTCCACACCTAGGCCCGGTTCACTGGGCGGGATGATGTAGCCCTCTTCCCAGCGCATGGGCTTTTTCAGGATCTCTGCATGGAAGCCGCCCCAGGTCTCGATGCTCTCCTGGATCAGGAAGTTGGGGCTACAGGCGCTGACCTGCACATTGGCCGCGCCCTCAATGGGCCCGCAATAAAGATGGGGGGCGATCTGGGCATAGTGAGCTTCGGCCATGCCGGCGATTTTTTTGGCCTCTAAGATGCCGCCCACCCGGCCCAGGGCCATTTGCAGGATGGAGGCCGATTGGGCGGCCAGGACCTGGGCGAACTCATACTTGGTGGTCAAGCGCTCGCCCGTCGCCACGGGGATGGTGGTCTGGCGGGCCACCTTTGCCATCGCCTGGATGTTGTCCGGCGGCGTCGGCTCCTCGAACCATAGAGGATCATAAGGCTCCAAACGCCGGGCCAAACGAACCGCGCCCGCAGGCGTCATTTGGCCGTGGGTGCCGAACAACAAATCCGCCTTGGTGCCCACTGCGGCCCGGATTTTTTGACAAAAGGTCTCCGCCTGCGCCAGATGCTCAAGGGAGAGTTGGCGGGGGTCAAAGGCCGTATAGGGGCTAACCGGGTCGAACTTCACCGCCGTGAAGCCCTTTTTCACGTATTCCACCGCCCGCTCGGCAGCCAAGTCCGGGTCTGTATAGACGTCCGTCTTGTCGCCCGCTTGGGGGTAAAGATATGTATAGGACCGCAAACGCTCGTGCACCCGCCCGCCCAGCAGTTCGTAGATGGGTTTGTTGAGTTCTTTGCCGATGATGTCCCAGCAGGCACACTCAATGCCGCTCAAGATCCCCATAATCGAGGTGTCGGGGCGCTGGGTGAAGCCGCTGGAATAGATCCGACGCCACATGGCCTCGATCTTGAAGGGATCCCGGCCGATTACCTGGCGATGGCACACATCCTCGACCATCTTCGCCACCACGTTGGGATGAAAGGGCACGGAATAGACCTCGCCGATGCCTTCGACTCCATGATCCGTGGTAAGCTTCACAAAGATCCAATAGAGGCCGCCGAAATGGGGCGGCGGATTGCCGACAACATAGGTCTTCACGTCGGTGATTTTCATAAGGGCAGTCTCTTTATCAGTTGGCCGAATCAGTTGGCTGGCGCAAATGGCCGTATCGGGAAAGCCTCTGATACCCGAACTGGGTAACAAGTCAATTGGGTAATAGGCACATAACAGTGAGATGAAAGAGAACTCTCTCCTACCCATCTGTTAGGTCCTGCCCATCTGTTAGGCAATGCAAATCCGAGGTGACCTGCTCATGTCCGACTTCGACTTTCGCCAATGGTCCCACCGCACCGCCGATTGGTCCGCCGACTATCTGGAGAACATCCGCCAGCGTCCCGTGCGGGCGCAAACCAATCTGGGCGATACGGCCACGCAAATCGCCGAGAGCCCACCCGAAGCGAGCGAGGCCATGGAGGAGATTTTCGCCGACTTCGAGCGCATTATCCCGGACGCCATGACTCACTGGCAGCATCCGGGGTTTTTCGCCTATTTTCCAGCCAATGCGGCCCCGGCGGCGATCATCGCCGACCAATTAGCCACCGCCATGGCCAGCCAGTGCATGCTTTGGCAAACCTCACCCGCGGCCACCGAATTGGAAATCAAGATGGTCGATTGGCTGCGCCAAGCCCTTGGTTTGCCCGAGGACTTTAAGGGCTCCTTTCAGGACTCGGCTTCCTCCAGCAGTCTCTGCGCCATTTTGACCATGCGGGAACAGGCCCTACAATGGGCCGGCAACAAGCACGGCTTGGCCGGACAATCGAGGGTGCGCATCTACGCCTCCCACCACACCCACAGCTCTATCGACAAGGCCATTTGGGTCGCCGGCATTGGCCAGGACAACCTGGTGAAGATCCCCGTGGATGCGGATATGGCCATGAATGTGGGGGCCTTGAGAAAAGCCATCGCCGAGGATCGCGCGGCCGGCCACTTGCCCGCCGGCATCGTCATCTGCATCGGCGGCACCTCGGTGGGGGCCAGCGATCATGCCGGGCCCATATGCGAACTGGCCCGTCAAGAGGGTCTCATGACCCACGTGGATGCGGCTTGGGCCGGCTCGGCCATGATCTGCCCCGAATTCCGCCCTCTCTGGCACGGCGTCGAGATGGCGGATTCTATCGTCTTCAATCCCCACAAGTGGCTCGGCGCCCCTTTCGAATGCTCGGCCCATTTCATCCGCGAGCCCGAAGATGTGATGCGCACCCTCTCCATCCACCCGGAATACCTCAAGACCTATGGCCAAGAGGGTATAGTCAATTTCAGCGACTGGTCGGTCCAATTGGGCCGGCGCTTTCGCGCCCTGAAGGTCTGGTTCCTGTTGCGCGCCTATGGGCTGGAGGGGCTGAGAGAGCGGATCCGCAATCACGTGGCTTGGGCGGACGAGCTGGCCAAGCGCCTGGGCAACCAGACAGACTTCGAGATTACCTCCGAGCCAATCTTGTCCCTCTTTTCCTTCCGCTTTAATCCGGTCGGTTCCAAGGATCTGGACAAGCTTAACCTGGCCCTTGTCAACCGCATCAACGACGACGGCGAGATCTATCTGACCCAGAGCGATCACGAGGGCAATCTGGTCATCCGCTTCCAAATCGGCCAATTTGATTGCACCCATGATGATATCGACAAGGCTTTTGACGTCATCACGACCACAGCAAGATCGCTCTAAAAAATTGCCACCAACGCGGGGAGAGGTGACCCGCCAATCCATGTAGTAACTTCAGTTTTTCTTAATTTGAAGTCAAAAATTTTAGTTTGATTTAAATAAATCCAATCGTCATGCTATCCACTGATGATTTGCGACGGGGCTTCGTCAAACCAGCGGCCGCTTCCACTGCCTTTTGATCCGCCTCAAGGTTCGAAAAAGGCGGTTTTTTTGGGGTGGTTTGGTCTCACGAAGATCACGCTTTGGCGTACCATAGGGGACATAATAGTCGCTATTGGAACGGGGCTAGCATTGGTTTCCGGGCACCCCTCTCCCCTTTAGCAGATCTCACAAATAGGGCTCCGAACTTCGATGAAACGGAAGCCGCCAAAACAAATCGAAGGCAAGCTGGCGAATCGATCTGAAAATTTGCTGGGACATTTGTGTGGACAAGGAGGACTGCATGTCTATCAAACCCCCTTTTACAGAGGTAGAAGTCCGTAAAGCGGCCTCGGGATTTTATCAGGGACACAGCATTGAAATCGCTCTGCTGAGCAAGGGCATTATGGTGGCCTTGGTTATTTGGGCGCTGGTCTGGCCGGCCAATGCCAACAGCGTGCTAGGCAGTTTGAACTGGCGACTGCTGGAAGACTTCAACGCCTTTTACATTGTTATCGTTGGGCTCTTTTCCTTCTTTTTGTTAGTGGTCGCCGTCGTCCCTCAAACCGGCAGAAGGGTCATGGGCACCCCGGGGCAAAAACCCGAGTTTTCGAATTTCTCCTGGTTCTCCATGATGTTCGGCGCCGGACTGGGTGTCGGCCTTATGGTCTTTGCAACCGCCGAGCCCATGGGCCTTTGGGGCTCCAATCCGGTGGTGCTCTCCGGTGAAGTTGCACCCAACACGGCCGAATCGACGACCTCGGGCTTTCGCTATACCTTCTTGCATTATGGCTTTCATGCCTGGTCCATCTATGTCGTGACCGGCCTATCGCTTGCCTACTATGCCTACACGCGAGACATGCCACTGACCATCCGCTCAGCATTGACGCCCCTATTCGGCCGCTTGATGAACGGCTTTTTGGGACACGTTGTCGACGTCTTGGGCGTGGTCGCAACCATCCTGGGCGTTTCGGTTACCATCGGCTTTGGCGTGAGCCAATTCATCGACGGCCTTTATGCCATCTCGGGCATGGAGTGGATGATGGATACCTCCGGCGATGCGCCGGCACCCGGCACCGTGGGCCTGATCACCGGCCTTGCCGTGATCATGGGTCTCTCCATCATCTCGGCCGTTTCGGGCGTTGGGCGCGGAGTTAAATACCTGTCGAACCTGAACCTAGTGCTGTCGATCATTCTGCTGCTCACCTTTGTGGTTTTCGGCTCTTTCATTTTTGCCATGACCACTTACGGAACCGCTTTGGTCGACTATATTCTGCACTACATCTCGCTGAGCTTCGGCGCTTTTGGCCCGCAGTCGGCAGAGGCCTTTGCTGCCTCCCTGCCCGAGGCCGCCAAGCCTTTGGCCGCCGATCTGATGCCCGGCGCGACCAATGCTTGGGGATCCTTCGACGGCTTTGTCAGCGGATTGGAAGGGGCAGCGGCGCAGTTGGACCAAACCACCCTCCAAGCTGTTTACGCGGCCGGTGAGCAAGGCCGTCAGTTCGGTTGGCAAGCCGGCTGGACCACCTTCTACTGGGCCTGGTGGATCGCCTTCTCTCCCTTCGTCGGCTTGTTCTTGGCGCGTATTTCCAAGGGCCGCTCGGTGCGCGAGTTCATCGTCGGTTGCGTGTTCTGCCCGGCCTTGGTCTGCTTTGCCTGGATGACCATTCTCGGTGGCACGGCCATCGACCTGGAGCTGACCGGCGGGGCCGACGGCGTCATTATCGGCGCCTCCAACACCGCTAAGCTCTTTGTCACCCTGGGCGAGATGATTTCCGGCGGGTTCCTGGCCGGCATCACCGTGATGTGCGTGGTGCTGATCATGACATTCCTGGTCACCTCCGCTGACTCGGGCATCTTGGTGATGAACACCATCATGTCGGGCGGCGCTCAGCAAACCGGCATCAAGCATCGCATCGTCTGGGGCGTTATTCTGACCCTGGTCATCGGCACCTTGCTGATTGCCGGCAAGACCAACGGCGGGGCCGATCCCATGGAGGCTCTCAAGAGCGCCATGATCATCGGCGCCCTGCCCTTCACCATGATCATGGGTCTGATGTGCATCGCCTTGGGCAAGGCCCTCTTCCGGGACGGCCAGCGCGATAAGGCAGGCGCAACGGCAACCCAAGCTGCGGAGTAACAACTCCAATCGGGCGGGGTCAGATCGGTCCCGCCCCGATGCTTACCTTTATCCTTCCCCGTCCAGTGGCCAAATTGGACGGGGAATTTTTTTATAGGGGAGTTCGCCCAAACGCATGGAGGCGGCTCCTCCCGCGTCGACGAGCATGACCTTCCGGGCCAGAGGCTCAAACGCGGCCCGAAAATGATTGCGGCTCTTCAGCCCGATGGTGGCCTTCTCTGCTGGTTCAATTCCCTGCGAGCGGAACACCTGCAAATCCATCACCGCGGTGGGATGGGTGGAAACAATTACCTCGACCCCGCCCACCTGCAGCACCATCGTTGGCCCCATTGAAAAAGGGACACTTTTCCACATGGGCCCTTCGCAAATGAAGTTTCCGTCACTAAGGCGTTTCACCAAACCGCTGACAGGCAAAGGTGGCGTCAGCTCGGGATCGGCGCAACCTCCCAGGTCGATAGAAATCTCCGCTCCTTCTCCGGCCTGTTGGCCCGCCGTCACCGCGGCTGGATCGGCGATGGTGGCAAAGGCCGCATTGAGCAAGCGGGCCTCGAGCATAGCCTTCAAGAGATTGGGGGAATCGCCATAGGCCCCGCCCGCCGGATTATCGGCAAAGTCGGCCATGATAAAAGGTCCAAGGTCGGATTTATCGCCGGCGTCACTAACGGACTCAACACAGGTCTCTCTGCGGCCCGCTTCGGCCATGGCCTCGCTCGGCCCGGCGAATCTCAGTTGAGTATCGTGCCGGCTGTCCCAAAGCCTCTCCATCAGCAATTCGGCATGAGATTGGCATTGGATTTCGTCCGTCCCGCTCACCACCACCGAGGGACCGATACAAGCCACATCCGCCCAGGGAAAGCCCACCTGAAGACTGGCGCAGAAAACCTCCGGACGACGCTCCACGGCGTCAGCCGCCTGTAACAGTTTCTCCATGGGCCCACCGCTGCGGCCATGATCGGCCGCATCCAGCATGGGTCGCCGCGCCAAGTAGCACTGGGGCAGAAGGCGCCGCTCAAGGGACTGCGCCATGAGCCAGGCGATATGCTCGCCGCGCTGGTGCTGATCCACGTGTGGGTAGGTACGGTACGCCATCAGGAGGTTGGCGCTGTGGGCCATCTGAGACGAAACGTTGGCATGCATGTCCAGGGTCGCCATCACCGGCACCGTCGGGCCGACCAGCCCACGCACCGCTGCCAACAGATCCCCATCCGGGTCATCGCTGTCCTGGGTCACCATGGCCCCGTGCAGAACCAGGATCACCCCGTCAAAGGGCTCTCCGACACGCAAAGGGGCCAAGATGAGGTCTTGGATGGTCTGCCAATCCGCGGTCGCCATGGGACCGGAGGGACTGGCTGACGCGGCCAGTGGGTGGCTGACCCGCCAGCCAAAGCGCCGCGCCGACGACAAGAGGCCGCACATTTCAGTGTTGGTCCCCGCCAGTTCTTCCGCCACGGTCGCATCTTGCCAAAAATAGCGGCTGTCAAAGTCGGCCCGCCGGGTGGGAATCCGGTTAAAGCTATTGCTTTCGTGCATGATCTCCGCGAGCAGGACCCTTTTGCTCATGGTCTTACTCCCGGCAAGCCGCAAGCAGTTTGGATATATCGGGCCAGCAATACTGGGTGTGAGGCGCGTGAGCGCCGCCGAAATCATCAAACCCCTGCTCGCCCTTTTGACCGCCGAGCTTTTCATAGAGCCGAATGGCGCCCGCGTTTTGATCGTAGACCCAAAGGTAAAGGGACGAGAGTCCCAAGGCCATCAGGTCCCTAACCGCCGCCGCGATCAATATTTTGCCAAGGCCTTGTCCCCGGCAGGTGGGGTGCACATGCAGATTATCCAAAAAGGCATCGAAACCGTCGTTCAGCCCCAGACGCACGGCGATCACGCCTTGGATAGCACCATGGACAAGATCTTGTGACCGCCTCTCCGCCTCCGCAACCAGGACCAGGTTTTTTCCCGCCTCTTCCGCCAGGGTTTTGGCCCAAGCCGCGGGACGCTCCCGATAAATCTCGTCGTCCAGGTAGGCGGTCGGCAAAATATCTCTATAAGCGGCCTGCCAACTATCGATATGCAGCTGAGCGATGGCCGCTCCGTCAGTCGTCCCTGCTTGTCGAATCTGATGCATGCTTTCCCGCTCCTACGGTCCTCCGATAACGGTCTCGAGCCGCGTTTAGAATGACGCGCCTAGAGAAACGTGCCCAGTCTGAGGACGCAACCCAAAAGCCTCGTAACAGGAATTCCCTCTCAAAGGGAACGCGGACTGACACCGTGAGCAAAAAATGACCTAAATCTCTCATCCCGCCCCTTTCCAAGCCCGGCAAAGCAGACCTTAGGTCAGCAACCATCTAGGGTAAGAAAATTCTTATTCTCGGTTCTTTGGTATTTTGTTAACCATTTTACCGGTTAAAATGACGCGAAATGTACATTTCAATTGAGAAATAGGACTTTTTACCCATGAAAAGCGTGACCGCCACCCACGCGAGGGCCAATTTTGCCACCTTGCTACGCCGCGCCGCTTCAGGTGAGCAAGTTTGCATTGAGCGGCGCGGCAAGATTATCGCTGAGCTAGCACCAAAAAACCGGGGTTTTGCCAACGATGACGTCTCCGGTCTGAGCCAAAGGCGAGCCGAGGCGTTATTTGAGGAGACCGAGCGGCTTGCCAAGCTCGGGCATTGGCAGTGGGATGAGGTTCTGGACCGCTGCATCTATTGCTCGCAAGGACTCGCAAGACTTTATGGAATCCCGGTCGCTGACTACATGGAGCAGCAAGTATCCCTCGCCGTTGAGATTCAGCGCGTCCATCCCCAGGATCGGACAGGCTACGAAAAAGCGGCCTATGCATTGCGTGCCACAGGCCAGAGTTACGATATCGAATTTCGCATGCGCCACGCCCAAGGAAACTATATCTGGGTTCGCGAGAAAGCCGAGGCCTTCTTCGACGAGGGAGGAAAGGTGGCCCGCTCGGTCGGCTTTGTTCAGGACATCACCGAACAAAAAGAAACTGCAGAAAATCTGCGTCTAAGCGAAGAAGCCCTCAGGCGCGCTCAAAAGCAGGCCAAAATCGGCAGTTGGCGTTGGGACCTGCGCGACAAACGCCTCATATCCTGTTCCGACGAGTATGCCCGCCTCCACGGCGTCACCGTCGAGGAAGCACCCGCTCATTTGGCAAGGCAGATGGAAAAGGTCATTCACCCAGATGATCGGCCACGGGTCGCGGAAGCCTTCAAACAAATTGAAGAGCAAGGCAAGGACTACGAAATTGAATATCGGATCGTCAGACCCGACGGTCTGGTCCGCCATGTGGTAGAAATCGGTGAGACAAAAAACGACGAACGGGGCTGGCCCGCATTTCAGACTGGCACGGTGCAAGACATCACTGAACGTAAAGAGGCGGCAGAAAAGCTGGCGCGGGCTCATAGCGAATTGGAGCTTCGGGTCGAGATGCGCACTGCCGAACTGCAAATCGCCAACAAAAAGCTGTTGGCGGAAATTGCATCCCGGCGCGACGCGGAAAAACAAACTCGCGAACGGGACGCCTGGCTACGGGGTATCTTGGAGCATTCGCCCGTCGAAATCGTCATTAAAGACCGGCAAGGCCGCGCCCTGGCCGCAAGCGGCAATAATAAGGACATCATATGCGAAAAGCTTGGGGACTCCTTGGTCGGCAGCACAGCATGGGATTTCCTGCCACCAGACATTGCCCGCATCTATTCAGACGCCGACAAGCACGTCTTGAAGACCGGAAAATCTCTTCAGCAGGAAGTTCGTGAGGAAATTGATGGTAAAGTTAGCCATTACTGGAATACCAAATTTCCCCTGTTAGATGAAACGGGCTACATCACAGGCATCTGCTCCATCACCAACGATATTACGGAAATGAAAACCGCTGAAGAGCGCCTACACCAAGCCCAAAAAATGGAAGCCGTTGGCCAACTCACTGGTGGAGTAGCGCACGATTTCAATAATCTCTTGGCTGTTATTCAGGGCAATGCGGAACTGCTGAGCGATCAAATTGGCGATTCCCATCCCCGACTGGCAGCGATCCACCGGGCATCGGCCAGAGGCGCAGAACTGACCCAGCGCCTCCTGGCTTTTTCCAGGCGCCAACCCTTACAGCCGCGCACTATTCGAATTTGCACGTTGGTGAACGACATGTCAGAGCTGTTGCGGCGTACTCTTGGCGAACCGATCGAGTTGGAGGTTACCTTCGAGAACAATCTTTGGCCCGCCGTCGCCGATCCGGGCCAGGTGGAAAATGCATTGCTCAACTTGGCCATTAATGCGCGCGACGCTATGCCATCCGGGGGCTTGCTTTCTATATCCTGTGGCAACGCCACGCTGGACAGCTCTCAGCGGGACCCAAATATGGAAGCCAAAGCGGGTGATTATGTGGTGCTGTCGGTGTCAGACAATGGATGCGGCATGTCGGCGGATGTCAAAGCCCACGCCTTCGAGCCTTTTTTCACCACCAAAGAGGTTGGCCAGGGATCGGGCCTTGGGCTTTCCATGGTCTATGGCTTTGCCAAACAAACAGGGGGACAGCTGTCCCTCGAATCACAGCCGGGCCAGGGCACTACGGTTAAGCTCTTCTTGCCTAGTTCCCAAACCGAAGACGCATCGTTCGATGAGCCCGGCATCTCCCCGGCACCACGAGGACAGGGTGAAAGAGTCCTCTTGGTTGAGGACGATGGGGATGTGCGACTGGTAACCAAGGAATTCTTGGAAGACTTGGGCTATAATGTTATCGACGTTCCCGATGCTGAAGCGGCACAAAGAATCCTGGCCAGCGGGCACCTGGTCGACCTCTTGCTATGCGATGTGGTCCTCTCGGGCAGCACGAACGGCCCTCAATTCGCCGAGCAGGCGCGCCGGCTTCTTCCCGACCTCAAGGTCATCCTCATGTCCGGCCATGCCATCGACGATATGCCCGGCTGCGGCCGGTGGGAGACGAGCGATTTTCTGCTCACCAAGCCCTTCAATCGCGCTTATCTGGCCGAGGCACTTCACCGGTCCCTTCGAAGTTAGGGCTCCCGACTTTAGCTGGGGCGTTCGCTCAGGGCCGCCTTTACCCCCAATCCGATGTAGAGTCCACCGATCATGAAGCGGGGCCAGGTACGGGCGCCGAGCCAACCTCCCAGCCGGCCGGCGGCCCAGAGCCTTATTCTCCCGGCAATCAACGCATAACTTCCATCTGTCATGAAGGCCAAGACCGCGTAAAGGCACCCCAGGACAAAAATCTGCTGAGTAGCCGAGGCACCGCCGGCCGAGACAAACTGAGGCAGATAGGCGAGAAAAAATAGCGCAATCTTCGGATTAAAAAAGCTTACGACTACTCCGTCAAAAAACAACCGACGCCATGGCAAGGCAGGTGTTGCGGTAGATAGGGTGTTCGACGTCTTAACCTGTGTCCGCGACAGGATGGCGCTTACACCCAAATAGATCAAATAGCCCGCGCCGATCCACTTCACCACCGCAAAGGCCGTCGCCGAGGTGACCAGGACAGCCGACAATCCCGCCGTCGCCGCCAAAACCTGCAAAAATGCCCCGGCTGACAACCCGGCAGCAGATACTAGCCCAGCCGCGCTTCCCTGCGCCGCGCTTCGTGCTACCACATAAACCACGCCCGGTCCCGGTAGAATGAGCACCACGAGCGAGGCCAAGATAAAGCTGGCAAGGGATGATATTTCAGGCAACATAACCTCCTTTAAGGCTCCCTAGCCCAACTTCACCCGCTGCAGGCGCAGGGCATTGGCAATCACCGAGACCGAGCTGAGGCTCATAGCGGCCGCCGCCACCATGGGGCTGAGCAAAAGGCCGAAGACGGGATAAAGGACTCCAGCGGCAAGGGGGACGCCTAAAGAGTTATAGACAAAGGCTAGAAACAGATTCTGGCGGATATTCTTGATGCTGGCCTGGGCCAGGCGCCGCGCCCGCACCAGGCCCATAAGATCCTCGGACATGAGGGTTAGGCCGGCGGACTCCACCGCCACGTCCGCACCCGCACCCATGGCGATACCCACATCGGCCGCGGCCAAGGCCGGCGCGTCGTTGATGCCATCGCCCGCCATGGCCACCTTTTTGCCGCTCCCCTGCAGCTTGGCGACCAGGGCGACCTTGTCCTCGGGTCGGCAATCCGCATGAACCTCATCAATGCCCAGCTGCGCGCCCACCGCTGCCGCGGTCCGTTCATTGTCGCCGGTCGCCATGACAACGGTCAGCCCCAGCGCGCGCAACTGGCCCAGGGCTTCGCCTGCCGTCTCCTTCACCGGGTCATGAACCGCCAGTAAGGCCGCGGGCTGACCGGCCACCAGCAAATACATCACCGTATTGCCCCTGTCGCGAAGGGCTGCCGCCTGCCCCTCGTCAAAATCGGTCAGGGAAAGGCCCTCGGCCTCCATCATGCGCGCGTTGCCCAGGACCACGGCCCGGTCCAGGATCTTTCCCCGCACGCCTTGGCCGGTCACGCTGGTAAAGGCCTCGACCGGATAAACCGAGATATCCCGCGCCTGGGCCCCGTCCATGATGGCTTTTCCAAGGGGATGCTCACTGCCGCTCTCCAGGCTCGCCGCCAGGGCCAGGGCCTCGACCTCATCAAAATCCTTTAAGGGCAAAACCTGGCTCAGTGCCGGTTTGCCCGCCGTCAAGGTGCCGGTTTTGTCCAGCACAATGGTATCCACCGAGGCAAGGCGCTCCAAAGCCTCGGCATTTTTGACCAGGATACCCCCCAAGGCACCGCGCCCGGTGGCCACCATGATGGTCATGGGCGTGGCCAGGCCGAGAGCGCAAGGGCAAGCGATGATCAACACCGACACGGCCGCTACCACCGCGTAGTCGAAAGCAGGCGCCGGACCCCAAATCGCCCAAGCGATGAAGGCCAACGCCGCTGCGATCAGCACGGCAGGTACGAAATAGGCTGCCACCCGATCCACTAGGCCTTGGATCGGTGCGCGGCTGCGTTGCGCCTCGGCCACCATGGACACCACCTGGGCCAGCCGGGTGTCCTGCCCCACCCGCTCGGCCCGAAAGTCAAAGCCGCCGGTACTGTTAATAGTGCCGCCGGTCACCTCGTCCCCCTCTCCTTTGTCCACGGGGATCGGCTCGCCGGTTAAAAGGGATTCATCCACCGCGCTGGCACCCCTGACCAGACGGCCGTCCACGGGGATCTTTTCCCCCGGTCGCACCCGCAGCAGATCACCTTTTTGAATGTCATCCAGGGATACCTCCTCGAGGGCTCCATTGGACCCGACCCGCCAAGCCGTCTTGGGCACCAAACCGAGCAGAGCCTTGATGGCCCCACCCGTGCGTTCGCGCGCGCGCAGCTCAAGAAGTTGCCCTAAGAGCACAAGGGTGATGATGACAGCGGCGCTCTCAAAATAAAGGGGCACCGTCCCCGAAGCGGACCGAAAGGAGGCGGGAAAGATACCGGGCACCGCCGTGGCGACCAGACTGTAGAGGTAGGCCGTCCCGGTCCCGATGGCGATCAGGGTGAACATGTTCAGGTGCCGGGTGACGATCGAGGTCCAGCCCCGCTGGAAAAACGGCCAACCGGCCCAAAGCACCACCGGGCTGGCCAGAGCCAGCTGCAGCCAGGGCATCACCCCTGGCGCAATCAAAGCGTCCCAGGAAAATCCCAAAAGGTGACGTGCCATCTCCAAGACCAGCAAAGGCAGGGAAAAGATCAGGCTCACCCAAAAGCGCCGGGTGAAATCCACCAGTTCGGGATTTTCCGCGTTCGGATCGGGGATCCCCATGGGCTCCAAGGCCATTCCGCATAGGGGACAGGTACCCGGATGATCCTGCTGGACTTCCGGATGCATGGGACAGGTGTAAGTCGCGCCCGGAATGGCCGGGCCTTGCGGCTTAGCCGAACCGTGCTCGTGGCAGTGATGGTGGCAACCGGAAACTTGATGATCGGCAGATTCCATGGATACGGCCTATAGGAACAGAACAGCTCCTATAAATGGCCGTGCTCGCTATGGGGGTCAAGCGCCTTGCCGACCCCTACCCGATCACAAATTCACGAAGGGATTGAACAAGCGCCCGATGGGGCCGGTCAGGCGGATGGGGCCACCGTTGACAGCAAAGCAAATGCAGTCCTCGCCAGCTTCAGCCACCGGGCTATGATCCACCGAACCATCGGCAAGGGCCACGTCGCCCCTGGCATAACGCTGTCCCCGGTCGGTAAAGGCACCCCTGAGAACAAGTGTTGCCTCCATCCCATCATGGGTGTGGGAGGGCATGACCGTCTCCGGTCGGATCTTCAACAAACGGGATTGATAATCATCCCGCTCGGCCAAGAGATTGATCTGCGCCACCCCGCGACCCTTCCAGTCGAGGGTATGCAAGGGTTGGGGCAAATAATCTCTAAGGGGTTTGGGCACACTTACATCCACATCGATAGTCGACGCGTCTGTCTGCGGCGACCTAGAGGGTGATCCGGCAGCTTCCGGGGCACCATCCAACTCGCTCATCAAGCGGGCCAGAAGATCATCACCTACTTCGACCTCCTCGGTCTTTTCCAACATCTGGCCGCCAAGGACTTCCAAATCGGCCACCTGCTGGCGGCAGGAGGGGCATAGCGCCAAATGGGTGGCAATCAGCACCGCCATGGGCTCGGCCATGCTGCCACTGGCATATTCCAGCAGCATATCCTCGCTCGGGTGGTGGCTCGGCTCCGTCACCTGAGGGCCGATGTGACCAGAAGAATGGGCCAGTTCCATCATTTCAAAGCTCCCAATGCCGGGCGCAGCTTGGCCATGGCCAAGCGAATGCGCGCTTTAACCGTCCCTAAGGGAAGGTCCAGCTTTTCCGCAATCATGCTGTGCGACAAATCCCCGAAAAAGGCCAGCTTTATCGGCTCGGCCTGCTCGGGAGGCAACTCGGCCAGCACCCGCTGCACTTCGCGGCGTTGCTGGGTCCGTTCTACAAAGGTATCCGCGGCCGGCTCAGCCGCCGGAACAAAGGCCGGATCATCAGCATCCGGCTCAGGGCGTCTTTCCCGGCGCAGCGCATCGATCCGCCGATTCCGGGCAATCGTGAAAACCCAGGTCCCCACGGATGCCTTTTGTGGATCGAATTGATCGGCCTTGTTCCAAATTGACAACATTACTTCTTGAACCAAATCCTCTGCCGCCTGCCAGTCCGCGCCATTGCGCAAAAAAAACGACTTAAGCCGGGGCGCATAAAAACCAAAGAGATCGGCAAACGCTTTGCGATCCCTATTTTTTGCCACGGACGCTAAAAGAGCCGCCTTCATTAGGCGATCATCGTCGTCGCCGATCTGGGGTGCCACTGCCATGGACCCAGTGTCCGACATTCGATCGCTTTGGACAAGCGCCGCACGCACCTTGAGCGCCGCCCCCGCCATGCGACCAATTGACCGGTCTCCCGGCTCTGTCCTGCTATGAAGCACAAAGGCCTCCTTCGCGTCATTTATGTATTTTACGCCTAGCAAGCCGCTTTGGATCACTCAGATGGGCGAAAAATGTTACGAGGCAAAAAAAAGCGCTCAGCTTGATCTGAAAAGCGGTCAAGCGCGTATAAAGCCTGACAAATCCAAAACAACATCCGATAAATCAAAAAAATCTATGTCTTTATTGATGGGAGGCTGAGCGGACGATGACCATCACGGACGGTAGAATTGCGGTGATTGGCGGCGGTATTGCCGGTATGGGCGCCGCCTGGGCCATCAATCAGCACAAGGATGTCGTGCTTTATGAGGCGGCGGACCGCTTAGGCGGGCATGCCCACACGGTTACACCGGACATCGATGGCCGGCCCGTGCCCGTGGATGTGGGTTTTATCGTCTATAATCAGCACAATTACCCCAATTTGGTGGCTTTTTTCCAACATTTGGGCGTTGAGACCTACGAAAGTGATATGTCCTTTGCAGTCTCCGCTGATCAAGGAACCTTTGAATACGCGGGCAGCCTGGCCGGTCTGCTGGCCCAACCCGGCAACCTCATCAAACCGCGTTTTTGGTCCATGCTGGCCGATCTTTTGCGCTTTTACCGGACCGCCCCTGAGGCTATCCGGGCCAGCGATCCCGGCATTACAATCGGGCAGTTCCTGACGCAAAAAGGCTATGGTCAGGCCTTTATCCATGACCACCTGTTGCCTATGGGCGCCGCGATCTGGTCATCGGCACCCAACGACATGACGGCTTATCCAGCGAGACGCTTTATCAGCTTTTTTGAAAATCACCGGCTATTGAACCTGGGGACTCGCCCTGTCTGGCGCTCCGTCCGGGGCGGCAGCCAAAGTTACGTCGCCAAGGTCGCCGCCAGCCTCGGCGAGCGGGTGCGCACCGCCGCTCCAGTGGTGGCGGTCGAGCCGATGGGGGATAAGGTTGTGGTCCGCAATCGTCATGGCGGTCGAGACATCTTCGACGAGGTGGTGTTCGCCTGCCACGGCGATCAAGCTTTGGCCCTTCTGGGCAACAAGGCGTCCGCTACCCAAAAATCAGTGCTTAGCGCCTTTTCCTATCAGAAAAATGATGCCTATCTGCACCGGGATCGGGATCTGATGCCCAAGCGACGGGCCGTCTGGTCCAGTTGGAACTATATGGCCCCGGCGCGTTCCCACGTTGCAGACGCTGATCAGCGCCCCTGTTCGGTCAGCTATTGGATGAACGCCCTGCAGGACCTAACGACGGAGCACGACCTCTTCGTTACCTTAAACCCCGATCGGCCGCCCCGCGACGACCTCACCTTGGGCGCTTATAGCTTCGACCATCCACATTTTGATCAGGCGGCGATCCGGGCCCAATCCCGCCTGCCGACGATCCAAGGGGAAAACAGGCTTTGGTTCTGCGGCAGCTATTGCGGTTATGGCTTCCATGAAGATGGCCTGCAAGCGGGCCTCTCCGTGGCTGCCGCTCTGGGCTGTCCGGCCCCATGGACAGAGCGGATCAGTCCCATGAGCCCCGCTGCTAACTGCGTCGTGCCCAACACTCTTGCCCGGCGCCAAGCAAACCGGCAAGGGGCCAGCCGCACCAAGCGATTTTACGGGGAGGCAGCGGAATAATGAACACGCTTCATCCGACCCGTGACGCCTCGCCTCTTACCTCATGCCTCTACCGGGGCACGGTGATGCATAAGCGCCTGCAGCCCTTTTCCCACAGTTTTTCCTACCGGGTTTTTTCGGTTTTCTTGGACCTAAGCGAACTGAGCGGATTGGGCAAACGCAGTCTATTATTTTCCCACAACCGGTGGAACATTCTGTCTTTTTGGGATCGGGATCACGGCGCTCGCGACGGCACTCCCTTGCGGCCCTGGATAGACCGCCAACTCAAGGACGCGAGCATTGAGCTGGCCGGCGGATCGGTTCGCCTTTTTTGCTTCCCCCGGCTGTTTGGTTTTGCCTTCAACCCGCTGTCCATCTGGTTCTGTTATCGGGCGGATGAGTCTCTGGCCGCCATCCTCTATGAAGTACGCAACACCTTCGGGCAGAAACACGGTTACCTGATTCCAATGGACGCCAACAATGAGGAAACGTCGCCGAGCGGTATCCATCACGCCCATAGCTGCCATAAACGCTTTTATGTGTCGCCCTTTTTGCCCATGGAGGGGCGCTATAATTTTCGCATTCTGGAGCCGGCGGAAAAGTTCGCCCTTTTGATCCGCCAGACCGGTCAAGACGGCAACCTCTTGCTCGCACGGCAGCAAGCGCGGCGACACCCCTTTTCCAGTCGTGAGATCGTGAAGGCGCTGATCGCCAATCCACTCATGACCTTAAAGGTCATCTCGGCAATTCACTGGCAGGCCCTCCACCTCTGGCGGCGCGGTGCCCGCTTTCATACACGGCCAGAGCCACCACCGGAAAGCGTCACCACAAATCATACCCAACCGGTGAACCGCCCCCTTAAGGCAGACTCCTTAAAAGACCTTCCCGCCCGCAGTACCTAATGCTTTGACCGTCAGGACCCGATATGACCTTAGAAAACACCCTCTCGAGCGTCCCCTACACTTCCAACGCTGTTGAGAAACTCTTTCTCGCGCTGGCAAAGCGCATCCATTCCGGCTACTTGACCATCACACTGCCGGACGGCACCCAGGTTCACTGTCAAGGCCGCCACGACGGGCCCCGCGCCGATCTGAAGGTTCACTCGCCTCGATTCTACCGGCGTCTGTTGGGCAGCGGCGACCTGGGCTTCGCCGAGGCCCTGATCCAGGGTGAATGTGCCACATCGGATGCGGTTGCCCTTGTGGAACTTGCCGCCGCCAACGAAGCGGCGCTGGATTCCCTTCTTTACGGTCGGCATTGGCTTCGCTGGCTTTTACGCCTAAGCCATCGCCTGCGGCCCAACTCCAATCGGGGCGCCAAACGCAACATTGCCCACCACTATGATCTGGGCAACGAGTTCTATCGTCTATGGCTGGACGAACGGATGAATTATTCGGCCGGTGTCTTTCCGGAAGGAACATCCGACGAGCCGGACCAAGCCGCCCTGCTACCCGCGCAGTGGGCAAAATATCGGCGCCTTGCGGAACTAGCTGAGTTAAAGCCCGGCGACCAGGTACTTGAGATCGGCTGCGGCTGGGGCGGCTTTGCCTGTTGGGCTGCCAAGGAAATCGGCTGCCACGTGACGGCCCTCACCATTTCACAGGCACAACACGACTTCGCCGTCCAAGAAGTGCGACAGGCCGGGCTAGAGGACCGAGTGTCAATTCGCCTGCAGGATTATCGGGACACTGTTGAGCAGTTCGATAAAATCGTCTCCATCGAGATGTTCGAGGCGGTGGGCGAGGCCTATTGGTCGGCCTATTTTTCCACCCTGCATCGCGCCATGAAACCGGGCGGCCGCGCGGCCCTTCAGGTGATCACCATTCACGACGACTTTTTTGAAGGCTACCGCAACAATGTGGACTTCATTCAGCGCTACATCTTCCCCGGTGGCATGCTGCCCTCGCCCCGTGTCCTCCGCCAGCAGGTTGCGTCGGTGGGGCTGACCTATGACCGGGAGTTTTCTGGCGGCGGCGACTATGCGCGCACGCTCGCCATCTGGCGCGAGCGCTTTGACGCAGCTTGGCCCGAGATTTCTCAACAAGGCTTCGACGAGGGCTTCCGGCGCATGTGGCAATACTACTTCGATTATTGTCAGGCCGGCTTCCGCATGGGCCGTATCGACCTGCTGCAGTTCAGCCTCGCCAAGAACTAATCTTCCAGGTTTACCGCCGCCCTTTTTCTAAAGGACGCTCCCCATCACCATGCCAACTCCGTCAAGGCTCTCTTCGGCCCTCCAAAGCCACGCCAGACCCATAGAAAGGGCTGCCAAGCCCAACCACTTGTCCAGAGGGATCTTGTGCTTTTACGCCCTGCCGGCCCTGCCTTTGGCCCTGCTCTTCCTGCCTCTTTACGTGACGCTGCCCACCCACTACAGCACGGATCTGGGTTTGAGCCTGACGGCGGTCGGCACGGTGCTGTTCCTGGCGCGCTTGTGGGATGTGGTGACCGACCCCCTAATCGGCATCTTGAGTGACCGGGCGCGGCGGCGGCCGCCGTCACTCTTAAGCCACCGCAAGACTTGGATGCTGCTTGGCATGCCCTTGATCATGGTCAGCGCGGCCGCTCTTTTTCTTCCGGGTCAAACCGAGACCGGACCCCAATTGGCATCGTGGCAATGGCTGTTTGTCTGGAGCCTGCTGCTCTATCTGGGAACCACCACGGTCATGCTGCCCTACGCGGCCTGGGGGGCCGAACTCTCAGGCGACTATCATGAACGCAGTCGCATCACCGGCTGGCGCGAGGCTTTGGCGGTGTTGGGAACCTTGCTGGCCGTGGGATTGCCCGCCGCCCTGTTGCTGGATCGCGCCGACAGCTTGTTGGCCAATGGCCTTATCCTCTGGCTGCTCTTGCCCTTGACGATTTTTTTGGCCTGCAAGTTCGTCCCCGATCGCCACCGGCCCGGAGCCGCCGCGGTTACCCCGACCCAAGCACCGGCCCCCGCACCGGCCACCACCTCGCCCCTGCCTGGCCGGGTTCAGTTGAAATCCCTATGGCGCAATCGCCCCTTTGTGCGCCTGATTGCCGCTTACTTCCTCAACGGTGTCGCCAATGGCCTGCCCGCGACCCTGTTTTTGCTCTTTGTGGAATACCGGCTGGAGCGGCCGGACTGGGCCGGCCCGTTGTTGTTTTTGTACCTGGCGCTGGGCGTTCTAGGCATTCCCCTCTGGCTTAAGCTGAGCCAACGCTGGGGCAAGCATCGGATCTGGTGCGGTGCCATGATTTGGGCGGCTTTGGTGTTTGCCTGCGTTCCCTTTCTGGGGCCGGGCGATGAGATTTGGTTCGCCTTGATTTGTGTTCTAACCGGTATTTGTTTGGGCGCGGATTTGGCTTTGCCGCCTTCCATGCAAGCCGACGTCATCGATCTGGACCGCCTGCAGACACGGCAAGAGCGAGCGGGTCTCTATTTTGCGATTTGGGGCGTGGCCACCAAACTAGCGCTGGCTCTTGCCGTGGGCCTGGCTTTTCCTCTCTTGGACCTGGCGGGTTTTCAAACCGTCGCGGCCCAAGGCTCAACGGCAGCGACACCGGGAAATACAGCGGCCGCTTTGTTGGCCCTGGCCCTGCTCTACAGCCTCTTGCCCGCGCTCTTTAAGCTGGCCGCGGTCGCCTGCATGACGGGCTATCCCCTGAATCAGAAAACCCAAGAGCGGGTGCACGATCTGATCGCCCGGCGTAAAGCTTCCCTGAGGGGAGCCTCATGACCCAAAGACTAATATCAAAAGCGAAAGGAAGATCGCCATGTCCAAAGGCAAAACCGCAGCCCTGGTGGGGGTGCTCCTGCTCGCGGGGTGCGGCGGCATGAAACCCCAGGATTTCGCCGGTAAGGAGCCCCGTTTTCAGCTCGAGAGCTATTTCGTCGGCAAGTCAAAAGCCTGGGGTATCTTTCAAGACCGCTTCGGCACACTCAAAAGGCAGCTTGAAGTCGACCTTGAGGGCACCTGGGACGGGGATACCTTGGTCCTGGTCGAGGACTTTCGCTACGACGACGGCGAGGAGGAACAGCGGGTCTGGACCATCCAAAAGGACGGGGAACACGGCTACAGCGGCACCGCCCCCGGCGTTATCGGCACGGCCGAGGGCCAAGCCTACGGCAATGCCTTTAACTGGACCTACGATTTCGCCTTACCGGTGGGCGAGAGCACCTGGAACGTGACCTTTGACGATTGGATGTTCCTGCAAAGCGACGGCGTCCTGATCAATCGAGCCGAGGTGAAAAAATTTGGCATTGAAATCGGAACCTTAACGCTCACCTTTAAGAAAATGAATTAATATTTATCCTACTCTACTCTCGAAAAAAATGGCTCCGGTCTTCCTGCTGCAACCGCAAACCCACCCGCTCGTTTGCGCCAAGTCTCTAGCCGAGACAGTTTATGTTAAGCGACACTCAAAGTGCGGTCTCCTCGCTGGGGGCAGAAAATCCCCAAAAGATTGTATTGTTGATGGCTCCCATGCTTTTATGAAAGACCATCATGGCGCCGGCCCGTTCGATCTACCCCCAAATCCTCTGCCGCTAGTCCTCGGAAAAACCTGCAGAAATCGGAACCACGCGACAGAAAAGGTGCACCGGGTCCCATTCCGGGGTATACAAGAAAACGTGATTACGCCCTTGGCCGCTGACCCCCATTTAGAAATGGATGTCATCGGGCAAAGGCGTTAAGTCTTTTTCGGGGTGGGGTGCTGGACGGCTGAGTGCCAAGCTGGGAACAGTGCGGATAGGACAGGTTAGGTTAGACTTTATGACACAAAGTACCAAAGCGGAGCCAGAACGGCTGGATCCGCGCAAATTTCAGAAACCCTGGGTTACCGCCGATGGCCAAAAACGCGGCGTGGTGGCGCTTACCGAGCTGCAGACCCTGTGGTTCAACACCGGCACCCTGTGCAACCTGATGTGCCAGAACTGTTATATCGAATCATCGCCCCGCAACGACCGTTTGTCCTATCTGACCCGTGACGAGGTGGCCGCCTATTTGGACGAGATCACCGAGCGCCAGATCCCCACCAAGGAAATCGGCTTCACTGGCGGCGAGCCCTTCATGAACCCCCAGTTCATTCATATCCTCGAGGAAAGCCTGTCCCGGGGTTTTCAAACGCTGGTCCTGACCAATGCCATGCGGCCCATGATGAAGTGCGCCGTGAACCTCTTGGATCTACAGGATCGCTACGGCGATCAGCTCATCTTGCGGATTTCCCTGGACCACTATACCCGCGAGCTCTTCGAGATCGAGCGGGGCAGGAATTCCTGGCCACCCACCATTAAGGGCCTGACCTGGCTGGCCCAGAACGGCTTTAAGATCCGCTTGGCCGGACGCAGTTGCTGGGGCGAGTCCGAGGCGACGGCACGTCTCGGCTTTGCCAAGTTCTGCGCCGAGCATGCCTTGCCCGTGGACGCGCAAAATCCGGAGACCGTTATGATCTTCCCGGAAATGGACGAGGATTTAGACGTGCCCGAGATCACCGAGCATTGCTGGGACATCTTGGGCATCGCCCCGCAAGACATCATGTGCGCCACCTCGCGCATGGTGGTCAAGCGCAAGGGCGAGGACCGCCCCGTGGTGATGCCCTGCACCCTGCTTCCCTATCAGGATAACTTCGTCATGGGCCACACCTTGGCCGATGCCGAAGCCGCCGTGCCCCTCAACCACCCCCACTGCTCCCGCTTTTGCGTCCTGGGCGGCGGCTCCTGCAGCCGCGCGGGCTAACGACTCACCGAAAATAGTCGATCCTAAACAACCCTCGTGATCGCGCAAAAGTTGTAAATGGTCGCCTATCGCAGTGACTTAATGGGGCGACGCAAATGCCTCGCGAAAGCGGGCCTCGCCAGTTTTGCTGAATTGCACGATCCGTGTCCCCTCAATACGCTTAGCCCAGCCCAGATCGTAAAAGCGGTCCAGCAGGGCAATGCCCAAGCTCCCGGCCAGGTGGCTGCGGCGGGCGCTCCAATCCAGGCAGGCCTTACAAAGCGGCCGTCGGGTTTTCCCGAGGTCTTCTAGATCCACGCCGAAATCATCGACGAAACGGCGACCCGCCGCGGTGAGAGTCAGCGCCTCTGCCTCTCCCCCTATCTCTCGATTCAAAAAGCGGCGGGCGATCAGGCCGTCGTAAAGCTGCACACCCAAGTCGCCAGCCAGGTGGTTGTAACAGACGCGCGCTTTCCTCAGGGCCGGATCCTTGGGACCGGTTCGGGTACGGGTGTGACCCTTGGCCACCGCCAAGCCCATCATGTTTTCCAACAGGCCACCCACCTCATCGCCCGCCAGGGAAAAATAGCGGTGGCGCCCCTGCCGCTGCTGCTGAACCAAGCCCCCGTCCGAGAGCTTGCTCAGATGAGCCGAGGCGGTTTGCTGGGTGACCTGGGCTTCGTTGGCCAACTCGCTGGCGGTCAAAGCCTTGCCACTCATTAAGGCGGTCAACATGTTGGCTCTGGCCGGATCGCCGATCAACGCACCCAGCCGGGCAATGTCGGGTCCCTCTTTCATGCACCAAGATCCTCTCTTGCCTCTAATACTTCGACCGTAAACGAAGCATGAATAAAGATCAAGATGCTTACGGATCCTCGGTGGTGCTGAGCATTTTTACCAACGAGCCCTTAGTGAAAAAAATCGCAGACGCAAGTGATGGCGGCCGTCCCTGCGATGCGACGCGGCATCATCCGCCGAGGTGTAGATGATGAGCGCCGAGAAAAGGCACAAGTCCTCATCGGCCTCGGCGATCCGGTCCAGCCCACCTGTTACAAAAACCATACTTCGATCACAAACGAAGCATAAATCCCGTTTCGTCGATCATCATGCGCTCCTCTCAAGCTTATGGAGACCACGATGATCACCTGCTTTATCCGCTATGAAATCGATCCGACAAAACGGGACCTTTTTTGCCAATACGCCCAAACCTGGGGCCAAGCCATTCCCCGTTGCGGGGCCGACTTGATTGGGTATTTCGCGCCCCACGAGGGCTCCAGCACCCTGGCATACGGGGTCTACACCATCGAGAGCTTGGCCGCCTATGAAGCCTATCGGGAACGCCTTCAAGCCGATCCTCTGGGCCAAAAGAATTACGCCTTCGCTCAGAAAGAGAAGTTCCTGTTGCGCGAAGAGCGATGCTTTTTGAAGATCGTCTCCCGGCCCCATGGAGATTTCCGGACCCCTTCGTCATGACTGCTTCCCGATCCCGTATCGCCCCATGTCGACCTTCCCGGCCCGAGCCTATTTGGAAAGAATACGCGCTATTGCTCCTCTTGGCGCTGATGTGGGGCTCATCCTACGCCTTGATCAAACTTGCCTTGGAGACCATCCCCCCGGTCACTCTCATCGCTGGCCGGGTGTCGATTGCCGCCCTCTTCCTTCTTTCGATTATGACTTGGCAAAAAGTCTCCCTGCCTCGGGACAGAAATACTTGGCGGCAGTTATTGGTCCAATCCTTTCTCGGCGCCTCGGGAGCTTGGACCGTGCTGGCCTGGGGACAGCAAAGTGTGGAGAGCAGCTTGGCCAGCGTTCTGAACTCTACCTCTCCCATTTTCGTCTTTTTTCTGACCCTCCTCTTCACCCGCCACGAACCGGTCAATCTGCGGCGTTTTAGCGGTGCTTGTTTGGGCCTATTGGGGGTAGTTCTGATCGTCGGAGTCGATGCCCTTAAGGGCCTGGGCCAACAGGTAGTGGCCCAGTTAGCGGTCATCCTGGGCGCTGTGTTGTATGGCGGCGCGGCCATCTACGGCCGGCGTTTCGGCCATTTGCCGCCGGTGGTCACCGCAACGGGAACCTTGTTGTGGGCCAGCCTTTGTCTCATTCCGCTCAGCATAGCGCTGGAACAACCGTGGACCCTCCGCCCCTCCCTCAGCTCGATCGCAGCGGCCGTGACCCTCTCCCTGCTCTGCACCGGGATCGGCTTTTTGATATATTTCCGACTGGTGCGGACCTTGGGGTCCTTGGGCGTTGCCAGCCAAGCTTATCTGCGCGCCGGCATTGGCGTCCTGTTGGGCACCTTTGTCCTCGGCGAAAGCATCACCCCCACCGTCGGCCTGGGCATCGCCATCGCCCTCCTGGGCGTCATTCTCATCAACCGGCGGGGTGGTGGGTGAAAGTGAGTCAACCAAACCCTACCGCCCGCGTCTGGGCGGGTTATGATAGGTTAGCGTCGCCTCTTTATTGGCCACGCAGTCGTTAAAGGCCGCGCTGCCTTTTTCCAAACCCGCCGCCTCGCATTGGCCGGGGAAGGTCAGGCTTTGACAGGCCGAGAGAAAAAGCCCCAAGAATAGCAATAGCCCCGGCGTTCCAATGGTTTTGATCAGCATGAACTCCCTCTTGGTTGGATGACACTTACCCCCAATTTGGGGTGCCCCGATGTCACGCACCAGTCAACTTTTGGTGCGGCCCAGCCTGCTTTTTCATGACGGTAATGGAGTTGATTGGCCAAAGCCCGGCGGTTGCTCTATGGTTTGTCGGTCTGCAGGGAGCCATCTTGCATACTGACCGCTTCGGGTCGAATTGCCCTTCACAAAAAACCACTGGAGGCTTACCCCATGTACAGCAAAGTCTATTCCGTCTCCTGCCCGTCCGATAAGGCCGAGGCGCTGATGGCCTATTATGACAGCGAGACCGCCAAGACCGTGCGAGAGAGCGACCATCACGTCAGCCACCAAATGATCGAGGTCGAGGCGGGCAGCTACCTGCTGGTTTCCAACTATAAAGACCAACAGGCCGCGGACGATGCCCAAACCCTAGTGCAAAAGATGATCACCCCTCTGGTGGAACGCTTCGGCATGCGCTTGGAGATTATCGGCGCCGGAGAAACCATCCGTGAGATTTCGTAAGGACCACCAGCGGCCAACTTCTCCCGCGCTTGGATAAAATGTCCCATCGTGAGGATAAAACCGGCTGCATCAATGAAGTCTGTCACTTAAAAAAGACCAGGCGATCCGATCAAACTACCGCCGCAATGATCCTAAGCAAGTCATGGCCGTTCTAAAAATCGCAAGAATGGGACACCCGGTCCTAAAGCAGGTGGCCGAGCCCGTGCCTCCGGCGGACATCGGGCGCCTCGGGGGCCTGGTCGCCGACATGAAGGAGACCTTGGAGGACATCGGCGCCAACGGCTTGGCCGCCCCGCAGGTTCACGTCCCCTTGCGGGTTGTTGTCTATCGTATCACCGCCCGTCAGATTCCAACCAGCTCGGCCATGAAGCCGATTGACTGGCAGGTGCTGATCAACCCGGTTGTGACGCCTCTGACGGATGAGAAAAAGCCAATATGGGAGCGCTGCTTGTCGCTACCCGGCTTGCATGGCCAAGTTCCCCGCCACACCAAAGTCTCCCTCACGGCAACCGGTCTGGATGGGGCGCCCTTCAACCTACAAGCCACCGGCTTTCACGCCATGCTGATCCAACACGAATGCGATCACTTGGACGGCATCCTCTACCCCATGCGCATGACCGACCTCTCGACCTTGGCCTTCAATTCCGAACTGGGCGAACAAGGCTTTTTCATCCAAAGGGACCCGGCGGAATTCGTCGACTAGGGCCCCGCCCTATCGCCCGAAGTCCAAGGCCTCGCGGATAAGCTGCTCCAATTCCGCCGGGGTGGTGGGGTGCGGGTTGGTCTCGACGGCCGCGTCTTCCATGGCCTTTTGCGCCAGGCCCGCCGCGTCTGCATCGACCACGCCAATGTCCGTCAAGGTCCGAGGGATCTTGAGGGCATCCAAACGCCGGCACACCGCGTCATAGAAAGTCGCAAAGCTTCGATCTGGCAAATCCATAGCCTCGGCCATGGGCCCCACCTTGGCCCTAATCGAGGCTTCGTTGAAGCGCAGCACGCTGGGCAGGACCACCGCGTTGGTGAGTCCGTGGTGGGTATCGAATTCGGCGCCCACCATATGGCTAATCGCATGCACCAGCCCCAAGCCATTCAAAAAGGCGATACCGGCCAGGCAAGATCCCACCAGCATGCCGCCCCGCGCCTCTAAATTGTCCGGCTGCTCGACCGCCGTCGGCAGCCAGCGCCAGATAAGGCGCAAGCCCTCCAGCGCCGAACCATCGCAGAGAGGGTGAAAGTTCGGCACGCAGTAAGCTTCGATGGCATGCACCAGGGCATCGCAACCGGTCCAGGCGGTGAGATTTCTCGGCAGGCCCCGGGTAATCTCCGGATCCAAAATTGTCGCGGCCGGGCGAATGGCCTCGTGGGCCACGCATAGCTTCATCATGCGGGCCGTGTCGGTAATCATGCTGGCCCCTTCCGTTTCCGCGCCCGTCCCCGCGGTGGTGGGCACGGTGATCAAGGGCGGAAAAGCAGAGTCTTCGCTGCCGGCTGGCGGCGGCTTGGTAAAGTCAAAGTCCAACAAGGGGATTTCGTTGTGAGCCACTAGGCAGATGGCTTTGGCCCCATCCATGCCGCTGCCGCCGCCGATGGCTAAAACCCCGTCGTGACCGCCGGCTTGAAAGGCTGCCTTGCCCGCCGCCACCTCGTCGTCCCGCGGATTGGGGGAAATCTCGCTAAAGACCGTGCAGGCTAAACCCGCCTGGCTGAGGCGCTCCGCCGTTCCGCCCACGAAAGGCAGATCCCGACTGCCACGATCGGTCACCAGCAAAGGCCGATTCACACCGCAGGTCCTACAAACCTGAGTCATCTCGCCCAAACGGCCAGGACCGTAGCGGATGGGAACGGGAAAGTTCCAGTCTTGCGGGTCGAGTAGGGAAAGGGATGTCATGGTCCAAAGCCTCCGGCGTTTTTCCTATAGTGGCCGGGGGGCGGCGCAGTTCTCAAGGTCTTTTTTTTAGGGGATTTTTTGCGCCATCCTTATCGTCCCGCCCTAATAGTTTCGTCCTTAGTAATCTCTTCCGGGACGGGCTTTGTAGCCGGGCAAGGACCAGCCCCGGATCAGCCCGCCGGCGCGCAAGCCAAAGCCGGCGACAAAACCGCCCGCCGCGGCCCAGGGCAGCGGCAGCCCCACTTCGAGCAGAACCATGTGGCCGGCTGCAGCCAAGGCGGCGCAGGTCGCATATATCTCGCGCTTTAGGATCAGCGGTGTTTCCCGGCACATCACATCCCGGATCAGGCCACCAAAAGTCGCGGTCATCATGCCCATCATCACCGCCACCAAAAAGTCGGCGCCGCTTTGCCGGGCCACCTCGGCGCCCATGACCCCATAAAGGGCCACCCCGACCCCATCGGCCCACAAGAGCACGGGATAGCGCCGGCGGAACGCCGGTGCGGTGAAAAAGACCAGCAATGCCACGGCCAAGCAGACCAACACGGGCTTTGGATCCACCACCCAAAAAACCGGCCGGCCGAGCAAGAGATCCCGCAAGGTGCCGCCCCCTACCCCGGTCATACAGGCCACCATGCCAAAGCTCACTAGGTCCATTTGCTTGCGGCTGGCCACCAAGGCCCCCGTGGCCGCGAAGACACCAATGGCCGTCAAATCCGCCGCCGCAAAGGTCGCACTGTCAAAGACGGTCATGACTCAGGTCCGTCGTTTTTGGTGTCCCCTGCTTTATCGCCGACCTTGGCCAATAAAACGCCCCCGACGATCAAGGCGGCTCCAATGATCATGTCCTGCGTGATCGCCTCGCCGAGAAAGAGATGAGCATTGACGAAAGTAAAGACCACCGAGAGGGTAAACAACAAGGAGGCCGAGGTAGCCGACAAGCGCGCCGCCGCCTCGTACCAAAGGTAACTGGCAAGGGCGGTGGGAAAAACTCCCAGCAAGACAAGAAGAAAAATACCATGGATCTCGACCGTCCCGCGCAGTGGAAAGAAAAAGGCCAGGGGCGTCAGCGCCACTGCTGACAAAAATAACACGTTAAACAGAAAGGCAATCCGTTCGATGGTGCTGCTGGTCTGGCCGACGGCCTTGGCACTGCCCAAGAGAAATATCGCCCAGGTCAAGCCGGCCAGCAGTTCAAGAATGTCGCCCTCCAAAGCCTCGCCGGCCAACACCACGTCCCCCCTCACCGTGAAAAAGACGCCGAACACGGCAATCCCCGTCGCGAGAACCTCGACCATGCGAAT